>DATGXY010000042.1:0-6360 GCA_035298525.1 Holophaga sp. | reverse complement strand
GGGGGCGAGGCCCCGGGCCCGGAGGGCGGCGGCCCCGGCGCGGAGGCCTTCCAGACCGATGGGTTCCGCGTGATCGCCCTTGGTGGCCGTGGCCCGGAAGGGGCCGATGCCCGCGTGGTCGCAGGCCGGGTCCACGGCCTCCCATTCCGCCGGGGCATGGGTGGAGGTGCCCAGGTGCAGGTCCGCAAGGCCGGGCAGCTGCCGGGCTTCCGCCGGGGGCAGGTCCCCCTGCCCCAGGTGCAGGCCCCAGGGCGCGAGCCCTTCCCTGGCCGCCAGGAGGGCGAGGTCCGCCCGGTCGTTCACGCAGATGGCGGGCCAGCCGCCGGCGTCACAGGCGGCGGCCAGGGCCGCCTTCAGGTCCTTCCATTGGGCCGCCGCGTCCAGGGGCTTGCCCCGGAACTGCACCAGGGGGAAGCCGGCGTCGCCCAGGCGCCGCACCTGGTCCGCCAGGGATGTCTCCGCTCGAGCGTCCGTGATGGGGTAGAGGGGCGGCAGGAACATGGCAACAGCCTACCCGCTTTCTAGGCCGCGGATTCCTCGCCCTCGAACTGGAGCTTCACGAGCTTGGCGTACGTGCCCTCGGCCCGCATGAGCTCGTCGTGGGTGCCCCGCTCCACCAGGGCCCCCTGGTCCATGACCCAGATCTCGTCCGCGTCCTTGATGGTGCTGAGGCGGTGGGCGATGGTGAAGGTGGTGAGGCGGTGGCTCACCCGCTCGATGACCTTCTGGATCTTGTGCTCCGTCTCGCTGTCGATATTGGCCGTGGCCTCGTCCAGCAGCAGGATCTCGGGCTCCTGGTAGAGCATGCGGGCGAAGGCCACCAGCTGGCGCTCGCCGGCGCTCAGCTTCTGGCCCCGCTCACCCACCTGGGTCTGGAGGCCCATGGGCAGGCGGGCCACCAGGTCCCCCAGCTGGCTCTGGTCCAGCACGGAGGCCAGCCGGTCCCCGTCGTGGGGGCGGCCCAGGACGATGTTCTCCTCCAGGGTGCCGGAGAAGATGAACACGTCCTGCAGCACCAGGCCGAAGAGGCCGCGCAGGTCCCGCAGGCGCGCCTCGCGGATATCCACGCCGTCCACGGTGACGCGGCCCCCCTCCACGTCGTAGAAGCGCATGAGGAGGTTGATGAGGGTGGACTTGCCCGCCCCGGTGTGGCCCACCACGGCCACGCGCCGGCCCCTGGGGATGACGCCGGAGAGATCGCGCACCACCTTGCGGCCCCCGGGCTCGTAGGCGAAGGTCACGTCCTCCAGCCTCACCTCCCGGGTGAAGGCGATGGGCTTGGGATCGGCGGCCTCGCGGATCTCCTCCCGGTTGTCCAGGAGCTTGAAGATGCGCTCGCTCGAGGCCAGGGCCGTCTGCATGATGTTGTAGCGCTCCGCCAGTTCCCGGATGGGCCGGAAGAACCGCCCCGACTGCTGGATGAAGGCCAGGAGCAGGCCCAGGGTGAGGGTGCCGGCCTGGAGCTTGTAGCCCGCGTAGAGGATGAGGGCGGCCAGGGTGCCGTTGGTGATGAACTCCACCACGGGGAAGAAGACGGCGTAGGCGAAGATGGTGCGCAGGAAGGCGTCCAGGTACGACTGGTTCAGGTCGCCGAAGCCCATCCGGCTCCGGGCCTCCTGGGCGTTGAGCTGCACGAGGCTCATGCCGCTCAGCTGCTCCTGCAGGTAGGCCTGGATGGCGGCGTAGCGGCCCTGGGTCTCCCTGTAGGCCTCGCTGGCGTAGCGCCGGAAGATCTCCGTGGACACCAGCAGCAGGGGCATGATGCCCACGGCCACCAGGGCCAGGCCCACGTGCTTGCTGAACATCCACAGGACGATGGCCGTGAGGCTGAAGGCGTCGCCCACGATGGCCACGAAGCCCGAGCTGAACATCTCGTTGAGGTTCTGCACGTCGCTGATGACGCGCGTCATGAGGCGGCCCACGGGGTTCTTGTGGAAGAAGTGGGTGCTGCGGCCCATGAGGTGGCCGAAGACCTGCATGCGCAGGTCCAGCATGGCCATCTGGCCGATCCAGGCCAGGAGCCCGTACCGGGCCACGAAGACCACGAAGCCCAGGGCGATGAAGCCCACGAAGGAAGCGATCAGCGGGCCCGCCCCCCGCAGGGTGCCCTGGGCCAGGTGGTGGTCGATGAGACGCAGGGTGAACTCGCTGGGGAGCACCTCCAGGGCCGCCCCGGCCGCCATGAGCAGGAAGAGGGCCACCAGGCCCATCCAGTAGGGCCTCAGATACCCCACCAGCCTCACCAGGAGGGCATGACGCCCGGGCTGCTCATCGACCTGGTCCGACTGGAAGAAGGTGCTGCTGGAATCCGACATGTACCCATTCTTCCATGATTGCTGTCATGCCATCATGTTTCATCCGCAGCCGCGGAACTATTCAAACGCCCGGGGATCGCCCGGTTTCAATGGGGTGGCCATGATGCGATGCGCGGTCTTCATCGACGGGAACAACATCTTCCATTCCGCTCGCCAGCTCGGCTACGACGTGGACTACAGCCGCCTCCTCACCCTCCTGGTGGGCCGGGACCGGGAACTGCTCCGGGCCTTCTTCTACACGGGCGTGGACGAGACGGCGGACCGGCAGCGGGGCTTCCTCCATTGGATGCGCCGCAACGGCTTCCGGGTGGTGCAGAAGCCGGTGAAGCAGGAGCGGGACGGCACGCGCCGGGCCCGGCTCGAGGTGGAGATCACCACGGACATGATGAACTATGCGGACAAGGTGGATCTCATCATCCTCGTGAGCGGGGACGAGGACTTCGCCTACCCCCTCCACACCCTGGCCCAGAACGGGGTGCGGGTGGAGGTGGCGGGCTTCCGCTCGGCCATGGCCAACAAGGTCATGGACGCCGCCGACCGCTACATCGAACTGGACCAGTTGGCCGACCGCTTCCGCAAGGAGGGGGACGACGACGCCGACGACTACCGGGAAAAACTGTGATGCGCATCCTCCTGCCCTTCCTGTCCCTCGCCCTCGTCGCCGCGCCCCCCGCGGAGGTGCGCCTCCGGCAGGACCTGGAACGCCTCGCCTCCCCCGCCCTCGGCGGCCGGGGCAACGGGGACGCCACCCTGGACCAGGCCATGGACTACATGGCCGCCGCCTACCGCAAGCTGGGCCTGGAACCCAAGCTCCAGCGCTACGCCTGGGTGGCCCGGGTGAAGCGCCAGGAGGCGGCCGCCTCCCTGGGCGGCAAGGCCCTGGCCTGGGGCACGGATATGGAGGCGGCGGGCTACAGCGCCGACGCGGATCTGAAGGGCCTGCCCCTGCGCTTCGTGGGCTGCGGATTGAAGGCGGGCGCCTACGACGATCTGGGGGACCTGAAGGGCAAGGCCGCCCTCCTCTTCCGCCGCCTCCCCGAAGCCGCCGCCTTCGCCCAGTTGAAGCGGGCGGACACGGGCCTCCTGGCCCGCATCCGGGCCTGCGAAGCCGCGGGCGCCGCCGCCATCCTCCTGGTGGAGGAGGGGGAGGCCCCCCGCGCCCTCAGCCGCGAGGAAGGCCCCACCTCCCTGGCCCTGCCCGTGCTCAGCCTGCCCGCCAAGACCCTGGCCCCCTGGATGGACCTGGCCGCCCTGCGGGCGAAGATCGTGGAGACGGGCCAGGCCCAGGCCGTGCCGGAACCGGACGCCAAGCTGGATCTGAAGCTGGCCCTGAAGCGGGAGGAGGTGCAGATGCCCAACCTCGCCGTGCTCCTGCCGGGCAAGGATCCCGCCCGCCAGGACCAGGTCATCGTGGTGGGCGGCCACCTGGATCACCTGGGCCACGGGGAGCGCCATTCCTCCGCCGGCGAGGCCGGCCGGGGCCAGGTCCATCCCGGGGCCGACGACAACGGCTCCGGCAGCGTCCTCACCCTGGAACTGGCCCGGCGCTTCGCGGCCCAGCCCGCCTCCCGCCCCATCCTCTTCCTCCACTTCAGCGCCGAGGAGGAGGGCCTGCTGGGCTCCACCGCCTGGGTGCGGAACCCCACCCTCCCCCTGTCGCACGTGAAGTTCATGGTGAACCTGGACATGGTGGGCCGCCTGGATCCCGCCAAGCCCACCCTCCTGATGGGCGGCCTGGGCGCCCCCAAGGCCGCCCTGGAGCGCGCCCGGAGCTTCGCCCCCCCGGGCCTGGCCCTGGGCACGGACGTGGGCGCGGCCGTGGGCGGGTCGGACCACATGTCCTTCTCCGCGGCCAGGATCCCCACCTTCTTCTTCTTCACGGGCCTGCACAAGGACTACCACAAGCCCACCGACACCGCCGACCGCATCAACTACGCCGGCATGGTCCAGGTGGAGGAGATGGTGGCCAAGGTGGTGCGGGACCTGGCCGACGGCGCCGAAGTGCCCGCCTTCGATCCGGAGACGGCCAAGATCCAGTCCTCCCGGGATTCGGCGCCCATGGCCGTGTCCCTGGGGGTCCTCCCGGACTTCACGGAGAACCAGCTCGGCTTCCGCATCACCGACACCAGCCGCAACTCCGCCGCCGAGGCCGCGGGCATGAAGGGCGGGGACATCATCGTGGCCATCGCCGGAAAGCCCGTGAAGAGCATCTACGACTACATGGCCGTCCTCTCCGGACGCAAGCCCGGGGACAAGGTTCTGGTGGAATGGCTGAGGGACGGCGCGAAGATGTCGGCCGAGGCCACCCTGAAGGCCCGCTGATGGAACTGGCCCCCGTACCCGGCCTTCCCACCCGCGTCTTCGTGGAGGAGGCCCCCGCCCCGGGCCTCCTGCCCGAAGGGCGCTGGGTGCTGGTGGGGGACGAGGCGGTGCGGGACGCCTGGCGCGCGGCGGGCCTGCCGGAACCGGCCGGCTCCCGCTGGGTGCCCGTGGAAGAAGCGAACAAACGCCTGGAAACCCTCGTCCCCTGGCTGGAAGCCTGGGCGGAAGCGGGCCTGGACCGTTCCAGCCAGGTGGTGGCCGTGGGCGGGGGCGTGCTCACGGACATGGCCGGCCTGGCCGCGGCCCTGTACATGCGGGGCATCGCCTGGCACGCCTGGCCCACCACCCTCCTGGCCCAGGTGGACGCGGGCCTGGGGGGCAAGACGGCCGTGGACCTGGCGGCCGGCAAGAACCTGGCCGGGGCCTTCCATCCCCCGGCGCGCTTCGTGGCCTGCCGCTCCTTCCTCGCCACCCTGCCCCCTCGCCAGCTGGAATCCGGCCGGTGGGAACTCTTCAAGATGGCCCTCCTGGACGGGGACGGGGCCTGGGCCCAGTCCCTCCTGGCCCCGGGCATGCCCTCCGGGGAGAGCCTGGCCCGGGCCCTGCGCCGCAAGGCGGAGATCGTGGGCCGGGACCTGACGGAAACCGGGGAGCGCCGCCTCCTGAACCTGGGCCACACCCTGGGCCACGCCCTGGAGGCCGCCAGCGGCTTCCGGCTCCTGCACGGGGAGGCGGTGGGCCTTGGCTGCTTGGCCGCATGTTTCCTGGCCGAGGCGGAAGGCCTGGAGCCCTTCCCCGCCGAACTGCTTCGGGCGGCCGCCGCGCGCCTGGCGCCCCTGGGCCCCCACCTGCCCTCCTGGGAGGCCGCCCTCCCCCTGCTCCGCCGGGACAAAAAGGCCCAGGCAGGCCCGAACCCGGGGGAAACGGCGATACACTGCATCCTTCCCCGGCCCCGCGCCCTTGCGGACCAGAGGCCACTCCCCCCCCAGGCATGGCGACGGGCCTTCGATCGCATGGCCGCCCTGCTCCATTCCGCCGAGATTCCATCGTGATGTCCAAGCCCTTCAGCGCCCTGGCCCTCCTCGCCGTCCTCGGCTCCGGAGCGCCCGCGCCGGCCCAGGAGGATCCCCGGGCCCTCATGCTCCAGGCCCGCGCCATGCAGCGCCGGGCCGGAGGCAACGACCCCAAGGGGGCCGTGGCCATCTACCGCAAGGTGACGACCCTGGTGCCCGACAGCGCCCAGGCCTGGCTGCGCCTTTCCGAGTCCCTCCTGGAGACGGGGGACGCGCAGGGCGCGGTGGAGCCCGCCCTGCGCGCCACCCAGCTGGATCCCAGGAGCGGCGAGGCCTGGGCCCACCTGGGCCTCCTGCGCTACTACCTGAGCCAGTCCGGCCCCAAGGCCCAGGCCCAGGCGGTGGAATCCCTGGCCCGGGCCGCCCAGCTCCTGCCCGGGGACGCGGAGGTGTGGACCCGCCTGGCCGAACTGCAGGAGGCCTCCCGGGACGACGCGGGGGCCCTGAAGAGCTGGCTCAACGTGGGCCGCCTCCACCCCTACCCCGTCTACAACGGCCGGCTCCTGTACGAGTACGCCTTCGAGCACGCCCTGGACCTGGCCGTGAAGCTGAAGAACTACGAGGCCCGGCGCGAGGCCGTGCTGGGGCTCTGCTCCCGCCAGGGCGCCGATCCCCGCCACCTGAGGCTCCTGGAGGACCTGGCCCGGGAC
>DATGXY010000041.1:0-38269 GCA_035298525.1 Holophaga sp. | reverse complement strand
CGGGGCGGGCGCCGCGCCCCGGGGGGCGTCCAGCACCCGGCCCGAGTGGGGATCGGCCTGGGCGCCGCCCCCCGTGGGGCAGAGATCCAGGAGGGAGCACCCGGCGCAATCGGGCTTCCGTGCGTCGCAGACCCGGCGTCCATGGAGGATCAGCTGGTGATGGAGGTCGATCCAGGCCTCCCGGGGGAAGTGCCGGCACAGGTCGGCCTCCACCTTTTCCGGGCTCCCCGCCTTGGAGAGCCCCAGCCGGCGCGCCACCCGGAAGATGTGGGTGTCCACGGGCAGGGCCGGCACGGCGAAGGCGTTGCTGAGCACCACGTTGGCGGTCTTCTGTCCCACGCCGGGAAGGGCGGCCAGTTCCGCCAGGGTCCCGGGCACCTCCCCCCCGTGGCGCTCCAGGAGGCCCAGGGCCATTGCCTTGAGGTTCCGGGCCTTGTTCCGGTAGAACCCCGTGGAGCGGATGAGGCCCTCCAGCTCCTCCAGGTCCGCCCCGGCCAGGGCCCGGGCGTCGGGGTACCGGGCGAAGAGGGCCGGGGTGGTGAGATTGACCCGGGCGTCCGTGCACTGGGCGCTGAGGATGGTGGCCACCACCAGCTGGAAGGGGTCCAGGTGATCCAGGGCGCACCGGGCGTCGGGATAGGCGGCGGCCAGTCTCTCCTGGAGGGCCTGCACGGGTAGGGCCTTCTTTTTCATGGGTTCAGGATAAACCCGATAAAATGGCCCGGAGGTGCCGAATGACCTTCCAACCCACCGGAAAGCTGGACTGCGTCGAGACCGCCCTGCACTACCGGGAGCGGGTGAAGGCCAACGTCAAGAAGCTTGGCCGGGCGCCCGGCCTGGGCGTCATCCTCGGCAGCACGGACCCGGGCAGCGTCCTCTACCGGGATCTGCTCGTGAAGGACTGCGAGGAGATGGGCATCCGCACCTCCCTCCACGTGGTGGGAAGCGGCATCCAGGTGGTCAAGCTCATCGCCCACCTGAACCAGGACACGGCCACGGACGGGATCTTCATCTTCTATCCCCTGCGCTACGCCGAACTGAGGGACGACGAGATCATGGACCTGGTGGATCCCGGAAAGGACATCGAGGGCCTCCACTCCATCAACATCGGCTACCTGAACAAGTTCCGGAAGCGCATGTCCGAGGGCATCGACCGGGTGTGCATGGTGCCCTGCACGGGGCGGGCCGTCATCAAGGTCATCAAGCGGGGCTTCGGCTCTGACTACTTCGCGGGCAAGACCGTGCTCATCATCAACGACAGCCTCCGCATCGGCCGGCCCGTCTCCGCCATGGTGGCCAACCTCAAGGGCACCCCCATCATCTGCCACCAGCACACGAACCCCGCGCACCTGGAGGGCTTCGTGAAGATGGCCGACGTCATCGTGAGCGCCGTGCCCGCCCCCGGCTACTGCATCCCCACGGAATGGATCAAGCCCTCCTGCCTCTGCGTGGACCTGAGCCACCAGGGCAACTACGACTACGACGCCCTGGACGCCAAGGGGATCCAGTACACCAACACGAAGCGGAACAGCGTGGGCAAGGTCACGCGGGCCATGGCCCTCCTGAACCTCACGTACGCCGCCGGGGTGTAGGGTCCGGACCTCAGCCCCTGCCGGCCTCGTCGGCGAGGGTGGCGGCGCGGCTGGCGCGCCAGATGGCCAGGAGCTGGTCCAGGAGATCGCCGAAGGCGTCCAGGCGGATGGCGTTGGGGCCGTCGCTCTTGGCCTTGGCGGGATCCTCGTGCACCTCGAAGAAGAAGCCGTCCACGGCCGTGGCCGCGGCCCGGGCCAGGGTGGGGATCATCTCCCGGGCGCCGCCCGTGGCGTGGCCCAGGGCGCCGGGCTTCTGGACGCTGTGGGTGGCGTCGAAGACGACGGGGCAGCCCGTCCTGCGCAGGTGGGGGAAGCCCTGGAAGTCCACCACGAGGTTGCCGTAGCCGAAGCTGGAGCCGCGCTCGGTGACCCACACGGGGCCGTGGCCTTCCACGGTGCGCACCTTCTCCACGGCGTGGCGCAGGTCCCAGGGGGCCAGGAACTGGCCCTTCTTGATGTTCACCGTGCGCCCCGTGGCGCCCGCGGCCAGGAGGAGGTCGGTCTGGCGGCAGAGGAAGGCGGGGATCTGGAGCACGTCCAC
Source organism: Holophaga sp. (assembly GCA_035298525.1). Classification (GTDB taxonomy): domain Bacteria; phylum Acidobacteriota; class Holophagae; order Holophagales; family Holophagaceae; genus Mesoterricola. The sequence continues at coordinate 36,136 of DATGXY010000041.1, read as the reverse complement.
CGCCGAGGCCACCAGGGGGCACTGGGCGGATTCGTGCACGTCCGTGAGGACGGGGACCCCGTGCCGGGTGCGGATCTCGGAGAGGATCTCCAGGCCCTCCTCCATGGAGGTGCCCCGGTAGCTGTCCTTGGAGGTGCGGTTGGCCTTGTCGAAGCTGGCCTTGAAGAGGAAGGGGATGCCCCTGGCCTCGGCCAGGTCCCGCAGGCTGGAGGCGAGGAAGTGGGCGTGGTCCCGGCCCTCGATGACGCAGGGGCCCGCGATGAGGAAGAAGCTGCGTTCGGTGTGCGGTCTGCTGAAATCCATGACGTCCCCTGGCCGGCCGGGGGCCCCTGGGGCCCCGGATATGACATCCTAGTGTCTCAGGAGCCCCCGCCATGCCGAAGAATTTGATGACGGACGACCTCAACCGGCGCCTGGTGGCCGCCCTCCAGAAGGAGGGGCGCATCAGCCACGCGGAGCTGGCGGAGCGCCTCGGGGTGAGCCGCCCCACGGTCATCGACCGCATCAAGCGCCTGGAGGCGGAGGGGGTCCTGGCGGGCTACAGCGCCAACGTGAGCCCCGAGGCCGTGAACAAGCCCTGCGTCGCCTTCGTCGCGGTGCGCTTCCACGCGGGGGGGGACGACACGGCCGAGGACCGCTTCCTCCAGGCCCTGGAGCGGGAGCCCGACGTGCTCGCCGCCTACAGCACCGCCGGGGCGGACTGGCTCCTCCTGAAGGTGGTGGCCGAGACCCCCCTGGACCTCCACGGGCGCCTGCGCCGCATCAAGGGATTGGGTCCCCAGGTCACCACCCGCACCACCATGGTCCTCAAGACCTACTTCGAGAAGATCGGCCCCTCCCCCTTCACGGAGGCCGAGGCCAGGATCCCCGGACTGGAGTAGGATCTCTTCCATGCTGCCCCGCACCACAGCCCTCCTCCTCGTCGACGTGCAGAAGGCATGGGACGAGCCCTTCTGGGGCGAGCGCTGCAACCCAGGGGCCGAGGCCAACCAGCTCGCCATCCTGGAGGCCTTCCGCCGGCACGGGCTGGAGGTGGTCCACGTGCGCCACGACTCCCGGGATCCCGATTCCCCCCTCCACCCCGGGGAGCCCGGCAACGCCTTCAAGGAGGCCACGGCCCCCCTTCCCGGGGAGGCCCAGTTCCGCAAGAGCGCCCACTGCGCCTTCGTGGGCACGGAACTGGAGGCCCACCTCCGCGCCAGGGGCATCGACCGCCTCGTGATCGCGGGCTTCACCACCTGCCACTGCGTCTCCACCACCGCCCGCCTCAGCTGCGACCTGGGGTTCAAGACGGTGGTCGCGGGGGACGCCTGCGCCGCCTTCGCGGTGGAGGGCCCCGACGGGAGCGCGATCCCGGCCGCCACCCTCCACGACCTCGCGCTGGCGGAGCTCCACGGCGAGTTCGCCGTCGTGCTGCCCACCGAGGCCCTGCTCCAGCTCCTCTGATGGACGCCCCCCTCCTCATCGCCCTGGCCAACGCCCGCCGCATGGCCGGCGAGGGCGCCGTGCAGGGGGTCTGGTGCGGCCCCCGGGCCCTGGGCCTCCAGTGGGCCCCGGACCGCCGGGGGGGCCTGGACCCGGGCATGACCTGGGTCTTCCTGCTCACCCCCTCCCCGGAGCTGTGGCTCCTGCACGAGCGGGACGAGGCCTGCGTCCAGCTCAAGGCCGAGGCCAAGGGCGATCTCTCCCGGCGCTGGTCCCTGGAGCTGAAGGGGGCCCGCCTTTCCGAGGTGGAGGGCGATCCCCGGGAACGCTGGGTGGGCCTCGTCTTCCGGCGCCGGGCCATCACGGGCCGGGTGGAGGCGGCCCGCCTCGCCTTCCAGGCCTTCCCGGGCCGGGCCGGGGTGCGCCTGGACGGCCTTGATCTCAATCCGGCCCGCATGGGTCTGGGCCAGCCTTTCCCCCCCTCGGCCCCGGAGCCCCGGGGGGAGCCCCCCGCGTACCTGCGCTGGCGGGAGCGCTTCGGGGAGGCCTTCCGGACGGCCCTGGAGGGGGAATTGCCCGAGGTGCTGCCCGGGGAGGGTCCCCTCCTGGCCCGGCACCGGGCCTGGAGCCTGGAACGGGCCGGCAAGCTCATCCTGGCCCCCCGCCAGGCCCGCACGGACCGCAAGCTGGTGGCCGAGCGCAAGCGCCTGGAGCGGTACCGGGAGGCCCTGGCCGAGGACCGGGCCCGCCACACCAGGGGCCTGGAGCTGCGGCCCCGGGCCCAGGCCCTGGCCGCCGAGCTCTACCGCCTCAAGGGGGTCCAGGGGGAGGTGGACCTGTTGGACGGGAGCCGCATCCGGCTGCCGGAAGGACAAAGGGCTGAAGAAGCGGCCCAGCGCTGGTTCGCCGCCGTGAAGAAGGCGGAGCGGGGACTGGGGCGGGTGGCCGAATTGGAACGGGAGCTGCAGCGGCAGTTCCGGGACCTGGAACGAAGGGAGGCGGCGCCGCCCCCGGTGGAGAAGGCGCCCCTGAAGGAGAAGCGGAAGATGGAAGCAAAGCCGGTCAAGGGTGGCGGGGAAAAGCGGGCCGACGGCAAGGGCCGGGCCTTCCGCAGCGTCATGGTGGAGGGCTTCGAGGTCCTCATCGGCAAGGGGGACGCGGACAACGACGCGCTCACCTTCAAGGTGGGCATGCCCCTGGACCTCTGGCTCCACGTGGCCAACACCCCGGGCAGCCACGTCATCGTGCGCAACCCCGACCGCATCTCCGAGTTCCCCCGGGCCGTGGTGGAACGGGCCGCGGAGCTCGCGGCCTTCTTCAGCAAGGCGAGGGACGGCGGCAAGGTGGAGGTGCACGTGTGCCGGGTGGCGGACGTGTCCAAGCCCCGGGGCTTCCCCCCGGGCAAGGTGCTGCTCAAGACCTGGAAGAGCGTGCGCGTCTATCCGAAGGAGTAGCTACTCCACGTCGATGTCGCGCAGGTCCTTGCCGGGCTTGAAGCGGATGCTCCGCCCCTTGGGGATGTCCACGCTGGCGCCGGTCTTGATGTTCCGGCCCATGCCGCGCTTGCGGGGGCGGGGCTCGAACACGCCGAAGCCGCGGATCTCGATGCGGTGGCCGTCCAGGAGGGCCTTCTTCATGCGGTCCGTGAGGAGATCCACGACCTGCAGCGCCGTGGCCTTCGAAACGGGAAGGGTCTGCATCAGGGTGCCGGCGATATCGATCTTGATCATGGATGCTCCAGCCTCGCTTGTCGGGCGCTCAAGGGGGGGGTGCCGCACGGAGTGTGCAACATTAATATCAGGTGGCAGATAGCCTGGGAAGGTTCATTGATAAAAAGTTGAAACATCCCAGTGGGGATCCCGGGCCAGGAGTTCCTCCGCCGCCCCCTTCGGCAGGGGCCTGGAGAAGTGGTAGCCCTGCCCTTGATCGCACTTCAAAACCTGCAGTTGTAACATTTGTTCCCGGGTCTCAATGCCTTCGGCGGTGACCCGCATGCCCAGCGACCGGGCCAGGGAGATCACGGCGGAGACGATGGCGGAGCTCTCCGGGTCCTTGCCCAGGCCGTCCACGAAGCTTTTATCGATCTTCAGGGTGTCCACGGGGAAGCGCTTCAGGTACCCCAGGCTGGAGTAGCCGGTGCCGAAATCGTCGATCACCAGGTGGATGTTCATGCTCCGGAACACCTTCATGGCCTCCAGGGAGGCCTCGGGGTCCTTCATCATGATGCTCTCGGTGATTTCCAGCTTGAGATCGGCGGGTTCCACGTCCGCGGCGTGGAGGGCCCCCAGGACGGTGTGGATGAGGTCCCGGCTCTGGAACTGGCGGGCGGAGATATTCACGTTCATGAGACGCGGACGGTCCGTGGGGTACTTGCGCCGCCATTCACCGGCCTGCCGGCAGGCCTCCTCCAGCACCCAGCGGCCCAGGGGCACGATGAGGCCCGTCTCCTCCGCCAGGGAGATGAATTCCAAGGGCGGGACCATGCCCCGCTCCGGGTGCCGCCAGCGCACCAGGGCCTCGAAGCCCTCGATGCGGCCGCTGCGCAGGCCCACCACCGGCTGGTAGTGGAGCTCGAATTCGTTGCGCTCCAGGCCCCGCCGGAGCTCGGCGTCCATGTGGAAGCGGGCCAGGGCCTGGGCGTTCATGCTGGGGTCGAAGATCTCGATGGAGCCCTCGCCCTTGGCCTTGGCCCGGTACATGGCCACCTCGGCGTCCCGGAGCAGCTCGGCGGGCACCGTGTCCGAACCGGTGCTGATGGCGATGCCCATGCTGCAGGTGGTGAAGACCTCCTGCCCCCCCAGGTTGAAGGGGTGCATGAGGCCCTGGGAGATGCGGTCGGCCACGGTGATGCCGTCGCCCACGGTGACGATGTCCTCGAAGAGCACCGCGAATTCGTCCCCGCCCAGCCTCGCCACCGTGTCCTCGGGCCGCAGGCAGCCCCGGATGCGGTTGGCCACCTGCACCAGGAGCCGGTCCCCGGCCTCGTGGCTGAGGCTGTCATTGACCACCTTGAAGCGGTCCAGGTCCAGGAAGAGCACGGCCGCGAAGAACTTCCGCCGGTCGCTGCGGAGGATGGCCCGGGAGAGGCGTTCCATGAAGAGGGCGCGGTTGGGCAGGCTGGTCAGGCCGTCCCGCAGGTGGTGCAGGGTCAGCTCGGCCTCCGTGGCCTTCTGCTGGGTCACATCCTCCAGGGTGCAGATCACTTCGGCCACGGCGCCGGCCACATCGCTGCGGGGCTGGGCGGACACGGAAAGCCAGGCCCACTCGCCGCTATCGCCCCGCTCCACCCCCAGCACCACGCCCGTGACCTTGCGCCCGCTGGACAAGGCCCGGTTCCAGGGCAGCTCGTCGTCCTCCACCCCGTCGCCGTCGGCGTCGATGATCGTCAGTTCGGTGCAGCTCCAGTCCAGGCGCGCCAGGTCCTCCAGGGTGAGGCCCAGCATGTCCGGGGCCTTGCGGTTGGCCAGCACCAGGTGCCCCGTGGCGTCGATGGTGAGGACCCCGATGGGCAGCAGATCCACGTAGGCCTTCAGCTCGTCCTCGGCGGCCCGGCGCAGCTCCTGCTCCCGGGCCACCCGCTCCCGGGCCCGGGTCAGGTCCCGGAGCACCAGGAACGCGAAGAGGCAGAGCAGGAGGAGGGCGGTCCCCAGGATGGCCAGGGCGGCCCCGGACGCGGGGAGGACCAGGAGGGCCGGAGACGCGGCCCAGCCACCGCCCCCGAAGGGGCCGTCCGCCTTGGCTGGAGGGGCCTGGTCCATGGTCGTTTCCGGAATGCCGGGTGGGGCTTGGGTGAAAAGTCCTTACAGGTTAGATTCTTTCCGGGATGATTTGGGAGGGCAATGTTGCCCGGGGAGCACCCTTGGAAGAACTTGAACTTTTTCTGGCGAAGGCCCAAGGCTGGCTCAAGCACCCCCAGGACCGGAAGCGGGCGGAAGCCATCCTCCGGCGCTGGGCGGCCCAGTGGACGGGCCCCAGGCGGAACATGACCGCCACATTCTCCAACCACGGGGCCTTCCTCCATTTCGACCAGCTCATCGGCACCACCTGGGCCCACGTGTTCACCTTCCACGCGGCGCCCCGGGAGGGCCTCTCCATGAAGGGCCCCGACACGGACCGCATGCGCAAGTCCCACAAGCTGCGGGCCAATCCCCTGGACCGCTCGGGCCTGGACGCGGTCTTCGAGGCCTGGTCGGCCCGGCCCGAGGGCCGGCCCGCGGGCAACGCCGTGGAATTCCTGCTGGAGGAGACCTCGGACGACACCTGGGAGGGTTGCCTCCAGGACGTGCTCAGCCGTCTTTGACGAACTGGGCCCGGGCGACCTTGTCGGCCTCCCGCACCCGCTGGATGATCTGCTCCCGGTCCGAGGCCGCCACGGCGGTGGCGATGCCGTGGGACAGGACGGAGAAGGCCGCCAGGGAGTGGGAGTAGAGCAGGTTCTCCCCGGCCACGGGGAGGGTGGCGTCCGCCAGGCGGGCGATGGGGGCCCCCAGCTTGTCCGTGAAGGCGAGCACCCGCAGCCCCTTCCGCCGGGCGTACGTGGCCGCGTCCAGGGTCTCCGTGGAGTAGGGGTGGAAGCTGAAGGCGATGAGCAGGTCCCGGGCGTCCAGGTTGGAGGCCTGGGAGGCGAAGTCCGCGGGGCTGCCCTCGATGGTGGGCAGGCCCGCCTGGGTGAGGAGGTAGGCCAGCTGACCGGCCATGATCTGGGAGACGCCCCGGCCGATGGCCACCCGGTGCCTCGCCCCCTTCAGGCTCCGCACCACCTCCTGGAGCAGGGCCTCGTTCACCCCGTGGATCATCTGCTCGATGTTGGCCACGTCCCGGCGGGCCACCTCCAGGAGGGTGGCGGCCGCCTCCTCCGGGGCCTGGAAGAGGCGCTCCCCCCCCTTGTCCCGGCGCTTGGCCTGGGCCACCAGGGCCTGGCGCAGCTCGAGGAAGCCCGTGTAGCCCAGCTTCTGGGCGAAGCGCACCACCGTGGCCACGCTGCTCTGGCTGTGCTCGGCCATCTCCTCCACGCCCCAGAAGGCGGCCTCGCCCATGCGGGCCAGCACGCAGTCCGCGATGCGCCGCTGGCTGGAGGAGAGCCCCCGCGCATTCTGGAGCCTGGCCACCAAGGTGTTCTTGGGCGTCGTCATGGCCCCTAGGGTAGCAGTCGTAACTTTTTTTTCATCCGCCGATGTGGAACATCTCCACCCGGGGCAGGTTGGCCGTGCTTTCCGTGCGCTGCTCGGAATAGCGATCCGCGCGCACCTTCCAGCAGGCCTCCACCAGGGCCAGGATCTCCCCGTCCGTGGCCCCGGCCCGCAGGGGGCCCTTCAGATCCAGGCCCCGGCTGGCGAAGAGGCAGGTGTACAGGATCCCCGCCGCCGACAGGCGGGCCCGGTCGCACCCCTTGCAGAAGGGTTCGGTGACGCTGGCGATGAGGCCCAGCTCCCCGCCGCCATCCCGGTACCGCCAGTGCTGGGCCACGCAGTGGCCGTGCTGGCCGGGGGCCTGTTCCAGGGGCCAGGCCTCGGAGATGCGCCGGGCCACTTCCCGGGCGGGAACGACCTGGTCCATGCGCCAGCCGTTGCCCGTGCCCACGTCCATGTATTCGATGAACCTCAGCACGTGGCCCCGTTCCCGGGCGAAGGCGGCCAGGGGGAGGATATCGGCCTCGTTGACCCCCCGCCGGAGGACGCAATTGAGCTTGATGGGGGCGAAGCCGGCCCGGCTCGCCGCCTCCAGCCCCGCCAGCACCTGGTCCAGGGGCACGGAGGAGTCGGAGAGGCCGCCGAAGCGCTCCGGATCCAGGGAATCCAGGCTCACGGTGAGCCTCTGGAGGCCCGCCTGCCGGAGGGTGGGGGCCAGGGCCGCCAGGAGGGACCCGTTGGTGGTCAGGGCCGTGTCCCGGATCCCGGGCAGGCCGGCCACCCCGGCGATGAGCTTGGGCAGGTCCTGGCGCAGGAGGGGCTCGCCCCCCGTGAAGCGGACCTTCTCCACCCCCACGGAGACAAAGATGCGCGCCAGGCGTATGATTTCCTCGAAGGTGAGGACCTCCCTCCGATCCAGGAAACGGAAGTCCGCGCCGAACCTGTCCCGGGGCATGCAGTATGGGCACCGGAAATTGCATCGGTCCGTGACCGAGATGCGCAGGGCCCGAAGCGGCCTGTCCAGGGAATCCGTGACCTTCATGGATCCAGATTAAGGCAAACTGGAGGGTCTCCACGGATTGAAATCGGAAACCCACGTCTGGAAAGAACCATGGCCTTCCTCTCCCGTTTCTTCGGCTCCCAAGACAAGACCCCCCTGCCCGCCCTGGACGAACTCCTGGCCGAGCGGGGCCTTTCCGCCGACCTGGAGGGCCTGGCGCCCTTCAAGGCCGAGTTCCAGCACCTGCGCGCCCAGGAGCGCGTCCGCTGGGCCGATGCCTTGGCCGAGACCGTGCGCAAGGGCTGGCCCCTTCCCCCCGACTGGGTGGACGCTCAGTTCGATCTCCGGCCCCAGGTGGTGCCCCTCTGGGCGGCCGAGCGGGACGGTTTCTATTACCGGCCCCACATCGACGGCCTGGCGGTGCGGATCCTGGCCTGCGGCCAGGTGATGCCCGAGACATGGTTCACCCTCTGGGGCCTGCACCCCCAGGATATCCTGGACCGGGCCATGGACCACCTGCGCGAGCTGTCCAAGGACCAGCCCTTCCAGCGGCAGGCCACGGGCATCTACCAGGCCGCCTACAAGGACGGCCAGGCCGCCAGCCGTCTTCTCCTCCCCGAACTGTGGGAGGGCCTCTTCCCCGGCCAGAACACCTTCGTGGCCGTGCCCACCGAGGACCGCCTCCTCGTCGCCCCCCAGGTGCTCCTGCCCAAGCTGGTGGAGGCCATCGGCGCCGGGCTCCAGGCCGGGGGCCGGCGCATCGCCGCCACCATCTACCAGAAGGTGCACGAGCACATCCTGCCCGCCAACCTCCAGGATCCCCACCCCATGGCCCAGCCCCAGCGGGAACTGCGCCAGTCCGACCTGGCCGAGGCCTACCGGGCCCAGGAGGCGGACCTGGACCGGGCCCTGGGCCTGCCGGCCCCCCTGGGGCTCCTGCGCACCCAGCAGGGCCGCTCCGTGAGCATGGCCACCTGGCAGGAGGGGGAGCCCGCCCTCCTTCCCGACAGCGACCTGGTGGCCTTCGTGGCCCGCACGGGCCAGCCCCTGGGCATCTACTTCCGCCAGACCCTGCCCCGCATCTCCGAGCTGCACGGCACCCAGGTGGATATCTGGGGCCCCCGCCGCCTCCGCTACGAGGGCTTCCCCACCGTGGCCCAGCTGGACCGCCTGGAATGCTTCGCCACCGGCGAGCAGATGGCCGCCCTCTTCAAGAACGCCGGCCAGGGCGGAGCCCCCGCCCCCCGGCCCAGCACGGCCGCCCTCGCCAACCAGGCCAACCCGGGCGCCCTCTCGGGCCAGGCCAGCAGCCCCGTTCCCGCCCACCTGCGCGGCCTCAGCCTCGGCGTCCAGAGCGACGATTGAGGCCCCGGGGCTGGGCCCTTTGCCTCGCCGCCACCACCCTGGTGGCGGACCCCGCCCGGGCGCTCCAGAGCCTCGTCCTCATCCGGGCTGAAACGGGCCCCGGCCAGGTGACCCTGGGCAGCGGGGTCGTGGTGGCCCCGGACCTGGTGGCCACCAACGCCCACGTGGTGCGCAACGCCCTTCGGGTCTTCGTGCAGGGTGGCGGCCGTTCCTGGGAGCCTTCGGCCCTTTGCCTTGCCGCCGACCGGGACCTGGTCCTCCTTCGCCTGTCCGGCCTCACCCTCCCCCCGGCCGAACCCGCGCCCCCGGACCGGTTCCGGGAGGGGGCTCCCGTGCTGGCCCTGGGCTACGGAGGCGGCGCGGCCCCCAGCCCCCGGCGGGGCCGCATCACGGCCCTCTGGACCTTCCGGGGGGACCGCCTCATCCAGACCGATACCCGGAACCGTCCCGGCAGCAGCGGCGGCGGCCTCTTCACGGAGGACGGCCTCCTCCTGGGCATCACCACCTTCAATCTGGGAAGCGGCGGCGCCTTCGATTTCGCCGTGCCCGTGTCCTGGGTGCTGGGCCTGGCCCAGGCCCGGGCCGGGGCCCTCACCTGCCCCCTGGTGGTGGAGGACCGCCTCCGCATGGACTTCACGGATCTCCTCAGCGAGGATCCCCGCAACCTGGCCGCCTGGGACGCCCTCACCCGCACCTGGGTGGAGACCTCCCCCGGGGAAGCGGGCGCCTGGTACGCCCGGGGCACGGCCCTGGACGGCCGCCTCCGCGCCCATCCGGAGGAACCGGGTCTTCTGGAAGCCCTCCTGGGGGCCTACCAGCGGGCCACCGCCCTGGACCCCACCCACGCCAAGGCCTGGAACAACCTGGGCGCCACCCTGGATCTGCTCAACCGCTTCCCCGAGGCCCATGCCGCCTTCCGCCGGGCCGTTCAGGCCCGGCCGGACTACGGACTCGCCTGGGCCAATCTGGGCGGGAGCCTCCTGGCGGACCGGAAATACGCCGAGGCCGCGGAGGCCCTCAAGGAGAGCCTGCGCCTCCAGGGAGACCAGACGGAGGGCTGGGGCCGCCTGGCCTTCTGCGAAACCTCCCTGGGCCGCTGGGGCGAGGCCGCCCGCCATTGGCGCCTGGCCCTGCGCTATGCCCCGTACCGGGGCGAGTGGTGGGCCGAGCTCCGCCGGGCCTGCCAGAAGAGCGGGGACACGGATACGGCCCGGGAGGCCCTGGAGCGCATGAAGGAGCTGGGCGTGGCGGAACTGCGGCCCTAGCGCCGTCCCGGGGCCTTCTCCCTTGCGAACAGGCCCTGAAATGTCCTGTGGGGGGACCGCCCGCTCCCTTCGCTCGCTCTTCGTCCCCCCACACCCCCCCTTCATGCCTGGGCAGAGCCCGGACATGAAGTCTGAAATGTCCTGTGGGGGAACCGCCCACTCCCTTCGGTCGCTCTTCGTCCCTCCACACCCCCACTTCATGCCCGGGCAGAGCCCGGACATGAAGTCTGAAATGTCCTGTGGGGGGACCGCCCGCTCCCTTCGCTCGCTCTTCGTCCCCCCACACCCCCCCTTCATGCCTGGGCAGTGCCCGGACATGAAGTCTGAAATGTCCTGTGGGGGGACCGCCCGCTCCCTTAGCTCGCTCTTCGTCCCCCCACACCCCCACTTCATGCCCGGGCAGAGCCCGGGCATGAAGTCTGAAATGTCCTGTGGGGGGACCGCCCGCTCCCTTCGGTCGCTCTTCGTCCCCCCACACCCCCACTTCATGCCCGGGCAGAGCCCGGGCATGAAGTCTAGGGATCTGGCGGCCTTGGCTGGACGTTGCCTTGGCATGCCCCCCGCACGCCCGGCAAAGCCCAGTCAGGCCATGGTGGAATCAGGCCCGGAGGCCCACCCTGGAGCGGATGAGGCCTTCGATCTCGTCGGCCAGCTCGGGGTTGTCCATGAGGAGCTTCTTCACGTTCTCGGCCCCCTGGCCCAGGCGGGAATCCTTGTAGGAATACCAGGAGCCGCTCTTCTGGATGATCTCCAGCTGGGTGCCCAGCTCCACCAGCTCGGACATGCGGCTGATGCCTTCGCCATACATGATGTCGAAGGTGGCGACCTTGAGGGGCGGGGCGACCTTGTTCTTGACGACCTTCACCTTGGTCTTCTTGCCAATGACGGAGGAATCCTCGTCCTTGGCGGACACGAGGGGATCGCCCGTGTTGCCCTTGATGCTCTGGATGGAACGCACGTCCAGGCGCACGGAGGCGTAGAACTTGAGGGCGTTGCCGCCCGTGGTCGTCTCGGGGTTGCCGAACATGACGCCGATCTTCATGCGGATCTGGTTGATGAAGACGACGCAAGTGTTCGTGCGGCTGATGGAGGCGGTCATCTTGCGCAGGGCCTGGCTCATGAGCCGGGCCTGGAGGCCCACCTGCATCTCGCCCATCTCGCCGTCGATCTCGGCCTTGGGCACGAGGGCGGCCACGGAGTCCACGACGATGATGTCCAGGGCGCCGCTGCGCACCAGCTGATCGCAGATCTCCAGCGCCTGCTCGCCGCTATCCGGCTGGCTGATGAAGAGGTTGTCGATATCCACGCCCAGCTTCCGGGCGTAATCGGGATCCAGGGCGTGCTCGGCGTCGATGTAGGCGGCCAGGCCGCCCTTCTTCTGGGCCTGGGCCACCATGTGGAGGGCCAGGGTCGTCTTACCGCTCGCTTCAGGGCCGTACACCTCGACCACCCGGCCCTTGGGGACGCCGCCCACGCCCAGCGCCGCGTCCAGGGCGATGGACCCGGTGGAGATGACATCGATGCCATCCATGTTGAGGGTCTCGCCCAGCTTCATGATGGCGCCCTTGCCGAAGGACCGTTCGATGTCCGCCAGGGTGCGGTTCAAGACTTTGAGACGGTCGTCCTGCTCGTTGGCGGTAGCCATGGATCACTCCGGAAGTCGGCGGGGGGTTTCGAGGGGGCTGGAACCCGACCCTCCAAGGATGGATGCGAAAAGCGAAAAAAACAAGAAATTTTTTTGGGGCGCGGGGGGCCGCCGTGGCTTTCCCGGGCCCTACCGATAGTATGGATGGGTTCCCCGGCGCCGCGCCCCCATGGATCTGCACCCCACCCTCGACAAGCTCCTGGCCAACCTCCAGGCTTCCGGGTCTCCCCTTCCGGGAGGCCAGGCCTGGGACCATTTCCTGGGGGAAGTGGACGCTCGCCTGCGCTCCGGCCTGTCCGAAGGGACGGAACTGGCCCGGTACCAGTCCCTCGTGAACCACCTCCGGGAGGTGCTCTTCCAGATCGACCGGGAGGGCTGCTGGTCCTTCCTGAACCCCGCCTGGCGCACCCTGACGGGCTTCGCCGTGGAGGAGAGCCTGGGCCAGCCCTTCCTGGGCCACATGCACCCCCTGGACAAGGGCCGCTACCTGAACATGCTCACGTACGCCATGGAGACCGGGAACGACACCGTCAAGGGCGAGTTCCAGTTCCGCACCCGGGAGGGCCAGTACTTCTGGGCCGAGATGTACACCCGCATCACCCTGGACGCGGAGGGGCAGGTCATCGGGGTCTCGGGCACCATGAACGACATCACGGAGCGCAAGCGCTCCCAGGCGGCCCTGGCCACCCTCACGAGCCGGCTCAGCGCCCTCATCGAGAACATGCAGAGCGCCATCCTCGTGGAGACGGAGAAGCGCGAGATCGCCCTCCTCAACGAGCCCTTCTGCCGCATGTTCGACATCCCCGTCGCCCCCCACATGCTCACGGGGAGCGAGGCGCCGGAGCTGATGGAGATGGCCCTCCCGGCCTTCCAGTACCCGGCCGATTTCCTGGAGATCCAGTCCTCCCTGCTGGCGGAGCGCAAGGTGAGCACGGGCCTGGAGGTGCCCCTCGCCGACGGCCGGGTCCTCTCCATGGACTTCATCCCCATCTCGGCGGCCGCGGGCGACCTCTTCGGCCACTTCTGGCTCTTCCACGACATCACCGAGCGCAAGCGCAGCGAGGCCCAGCTGGCCCAGGCGGCCCTGGACCTGGAGATGAAGAACTGGGAGCTGAGCCAGGCCCGGGACGCCGCCGTGCAGCTCGCGGGCCTCAAGTCCGAATTCCTGGCCAACATGAGCCACGAGATCCGCACGCCCATGAACGGCATCATCGGCATGACGGAGCTGCTGCTCAACACGACGCTCTCCGGCGAGCAGATGGACTACGCCACCACCATCCGCACCAGCGCCGGGACCCTGCTCCGCCTGATCAACGACATCCTCGACTTCTCCAAGATCGAGGCCGGCAAGATGGAGCTGGAGCGCATCGGGTTCGACCTCCAGGGCCTGCTGGACGATCTCCTGGCCATCCTGGGCTTCAAGGCCCACGGCAAGGGGGTGGAGCTGGCCACCTGGGTGCAGGGCGCGGTCCCCACGAGGCTCATGGGCGACCCCATCCGCCTGCGCCAGGTCCTTTCCAACCTCACGGACAACGCCCTCAAGTTCACGGCGGAGGGCTCGGTCACCATCCGGGTCCTGCTGGAGGCGAAGGAGGAGGGCTCCGTCGTCCTGCGCTTCCAGATCCGGGACACGGGCATCGGCCTCTCCAAGGATGTCGCCGGCAGGCTCTTCCAGTCCTTCTACCAGGGGGACTCGTCCACCACCCGCAAGTACGGCGGGACGGGCCTGGGGCTCGTCATCTGCAAGCGCATCGCCGAGCTCATGGGCGGCGAGATCGGCGTGGACAGCGTCCAGGGCGAGGGCAGCGTCTTCTGGTTCACCGCGCGGTTCGCCCTGCAGGAGGGTTCCCAGGACGCGGGCCTGAGGGGCGCCGATTTCCGCTTCTGCCTCGCGGGGCTCCCCCCGGCCACGGAGGGGATCCTGGACGGCCAGCTGCGGGAGTGGGGCTTCGCAAGCCGCCGCATCCCCGCGGGCCCCGGAGGCCTCGCGGCCCTGAGGGAGGAGGCCGGGACGGCCCCCGAGCGCTGCCTGCTCATCTTCGGCGCGGAGGGCGGCATCGGCGAGGCCATGATGGCCTTCCTCCACGAGGCGCGCCAGGACCCGGCCCTCGCCGGGCTCCGCCTGGTCATGGCCCATTCCCTCTACGAGCAGGACGAGGCCCGCAAGCCCACCTCCCTCCCCGTCACCGAGTTCCTGCCGCTGCCCATGCGCAAGACGCACCTCAAGGCCCTCCTGGACCGCAACCTGGACGTCCTCGAGCCCCCGGCGGTGGCCCAGGCCGCGCCGCCCGCGGAGGGGGCCGTGTCCTCCGCCCGGCTCCTCCTCACCGAGGACAACGCGGTCAACCAGAAGGTGGCCGTGGCCATCCTCCGGAAGCTGGGCTTCACGGCGGAGGTCGCCTCCAACGGGCTGGAGGCCCTGGAGCGCGTGAAGGCCGGCACCTACGACCTGGTCTTCATGGACTGCCAGATGCCCGAGATGGACGGGTTCCAGGCCACCCGGGCCATCCGGGAGTGGGAGGCCGGCCGGCGCAGGACGCCCATCCTGGCCATGACGGCCAACGCCATGCAGGGCGACCGGGAGCGGTGCCTGGAGGCGGGCATGGACGACTACATCCCCAAGCCCATCACCATCGTGGACCTGAAGGCCGCCCTCGGGCGCTGGCTTTCCCCCGCCGACGCCGCCGCGGAACAGATCTAGCATCAGGGGAAGGCAGGTATACTCCTGGGGAACGGCCTCCCCTCCCGGGATCCCGCCCCGAGCCACGACGCGATGCCCGACCCCGTCCGCACCATCGAAGACACCTGGTCCATACGCATGGCGCTCCAGCGCCTCTGCCAGGCCGGGGCCAAGGTCTCCCTGGGCTGCCGGGACAAGCGGGGGCTCTTCCAGATCCTCTTCCAGGAGGCGGGCCGCATCGGGGTCCGCCTGGGGCCCCAGGACCTGGAAGCCTGGCACATGGCCCCCGAGGAGAGCGTCTCCATGACGCTGGAGGACCGGGGCTTCCGGTTCGAGACCGTGGTTGCCTTCATCGGCCCCGCGGACCTGGAAGGCGTCCCCTGCGCGGCCTTCACCCTGCCCCGCACCCTGCGCCGCACCGACGACAACCGCCTCGTGCACTTCGCCCCGGAGACGGCCACCCCCGTCACCTTCAGCAACAGCCGCAACGACGTGCTGGACGGCGAGATCCGCGGCTTCGGCCATGACGGCTTCGAACTGGCCCTGAGGGACTCCTCCCGGCGGGTGGAGGACGTCCTCCGCATGGGCGAGGAGTCCACCCTGGACCTGGCCCTCGAGGACGGCATGCTCCTCACCGCCTCCGCCCGGGTCGCCTACTTCGGCGCCAACGTGGTGGGCATGAAGTTCACGGAGCGGGTGGACAAGACCCTCCTGGGGCAGTACCGCACCTGGCTCGACACCCAGCAGCGCCTCCAGGCCCAGCGGGACCGGGAAAGCCTGGAATCCGGCCGCATGCCCTCCCGGGGCGCCACCCTGCCGGGGGTGCGCATGTGGATCGACCGCGACCCCGCCGTCCTCGTCGTCACGGAGCGGGAGGACTTCGCCCGCCACATGTCCGAGGCCCTGGGCCGCAAGTTCGGCGTGCTGAGCCTGGACTACATCACCGGCCAGGTGAAGCCCCTCCTGAAGCCCTTCGGCGCCGGCGACGCCGGGTGGGGGCGGGTGAAGCTCATCCTCGTCCACAACCACCTGCGCCTGGCGAGCCCCCTGGAGTTCACCCGCCAGATCGTGGAGCAGGAGAAGTGCCCGGTGCCCATCGTCCTCGTGGGCACGGACGAGGACGAGGACCTGAAGCGGAACCGCGCCCTGGCCGCCGGCGCCGTGGACTACCTGCCCGTCGAGCCCTTCAGGATCCTCACGGTCATCCGGAAGCTGGACGAAACCCTGAAGCTCTTCGCGTAGGTCCCCGTGCACGGGAACCTCGCCCCCACGCTGGCCCTCCTGGCCCTCCTTTGGCTGGCGGCCAAGGTGGGGGGGGAGATCGCCGTTCGCCTCCGCATGCCCTCGGTCGCCGGCGAACTGGCGACGGGGCTCCTCCTGGGGGCCCTGCCCCGGTTCCTCCCCGGTTTTCCCCGCATCGGCGCCGACCCCGCCCTGGATCTCCTGGGCAGCCTGGGGGTGGTGGTGCTCATGTTCGCCGTGGGGCTGGAATCCACCCTGCCCCAGATGATGCGGGTGGGGGCCCCGGCCCTGCGGGTGGCCGTGCTGGGCGTCGTCCTGCCCATGGCCGCGGGCCTGGTGGGCGCCCGCCTCCTCCTGCCCCCGGGCACGCCCTTCCTCGTGGATCTCTTCGCCGGCGCCTGCCTTTGCGCCACCTCCATCGGGATCTCCGCCCAGGTGCTGAAGGAGCGGGGGGCGGCCCGGTCGGAGGAAGGGCGGGTCATCGTGGGCGCGGCCGTGGTGGACGATGTGCTGGGCCTCCTGGTCCTCACCGGGGTCAGCGGGGCCGTGGAGGCCGCCGGGGGCGCCGGGACCTTCCCCTGGGGCCACCTGGGGCGGGAGCTGGCCCTGGCCCTGGCCTTCCTCGCCGCGGCCCTCAGCCTGGGGCGCTTCGCCACCCCCCACCTGTTCCGCCTGGCCAACCGGTTCCGCAGCCAGCAGGTGCTGCTCCCCTCCGCCCTGGGCTTCGCCTTCCTCATGGCCTGGCTGGGAAACCTCGCCGGCCTCGCCCCCATCGTGGGGGCCTACGCCGCCGGCCTCATCCTGGAGCCCGCCCACGTGCGCACCCTCCAGGAGCGGGAGCTCAAGCGCCTGGAGGACCTGGTCCAGCCCCTGGTGGTGAGCCTTTCCCCCCTCTTCTTCGTACTCATGGGGGCCCGGGTGGACCTGGCCGTCCTGGCGGGCCCCCGGACCCTCCTTTTCGCCTGCGTCCTGGCGGCCCTCGGCCTCCTGGGCAAGCTGGCGGCTGGCTTCGCCGCCGGACGCGGGCTGCGCCCCTGGGTGGTGGGCTGGGGCATGGTGCCCCGGGGGGAGGTGGGCCTCATCTTTGTGGCGGCGGGGGGCAGCCTCGCCCTGGGGGGGGAGCCCCTCCTGTCCCCCACCGTGCAGGCGGCCATCATCGGGGCCATCCTCCTCACCACCCTGGCCGGCCCCCTGGGCCTGGACCGGGTCCTGGCCCGGCGATAAACGGGCGGCCGACTGCCCCGTAACTTGAGGCGATCGGAGGGACCATGAACCCGCTTCGCCCCCTTGCCGCCCTCATCCTCTGCCTGCCCCTGGCGGCCCAGACGGTGACCCTCCAGCCCGCGCCCGGCGTGAAGGCCACCGAGGTGCGCACCCTGCCCTTCGCCGCCCACGCCCCCCTGCGGGTGAAGAACGTGAACGGCCACATCCGCGTCACCGTGTGGGACCGGCCCGAGGCCGAGTTCACCGGGGCCTTCACCCCGGCCCGCAAGGGCGAGCAGGTGAAGGTGATCCTGGAGCCCCGGGAGGGCGGCCTGGATGTGCGCGTCGAGCACCCCAAGCACACCGAGAACGGCCCCACCTGCGACATGGACCTCAAGGTGCCCAGGAGCGCCCGGGTCGTGCTGGAATCGGTCAACGGCGAGGTGGAGGCCCGGGAGATCGGGGGCTCCGCCGAATGCCGCACGGTCAACGGCGCGATCACCGTGGAGGGGGTCTCCGGCGCCTTCAAGGCCGAGACCGTCAACGGCTCCATCCGGGCCCACGGGCTCCAGGCCGGAGTCTCCGGCCGCACCGTGAACGGCGCCATCACCCTCGGGGCCAAGGGCCTCAAGGGCCGCCTGGAGGCCACCACCGTGAACGGCGAGCTGAAGATCTCCGCCCCCGGGGCCCGGGACGTGAAGGCCGGCCGGCGCCGGGTGGAGGCCACCCTGGGCACCGGCGAGGGCCAGCTGAAGCTCCAGACCGTCAACGGGGACATCACCGTCGAGTAGCCGCTATCCTGGAGGCCCCGCCCCTCCGCAGGGACCGAGGCCTCCGCCCATGCCCGCCTTCCCCGCCCCATTCCAGGACCAGCTCCGCGAGCTCTTCAGGCTCCGCCGCGACGTGCGCAGGTTCCGCACGGACCCGGTGCCCGAGGAGCTCATGCTGGAGCTGCTGGGCGCCGCCCACCTGTCGCCGTCCGTGGGCCTGAGCCAGCCCTGGCGGTTCATCCTCGTGGAGGACCCCTCCCGGCGCCAGGCGGTGATCGACGAGTTCCAGCGCGCCAACGAGGCCGCCGCCGCCATCTACGACGACGAGCGCGCCCGGCTCTACCGGGGCCTGAAGCTGGCGGGGCTGAGGGAGGCCCCCGTCCACCTCCTGGTCGCGGTTGAGACGGAGCCCGAGACCGGCCACGGCCTGGGCCGCCAGACCCAGCCGGTCACCCTGCGGGACTCCGCGGTGTGCGCCATCCAGAACCTGTGGCTCACGGCCCGGGCCAAGGGGGTGGGCGTGGGCTGGGTGAGCATCCTCGAGCCCGAGCGGCTCCGGGAGGCCATGGACCTGCCCCCCACCTGGGCCTGGGTGGGCTACCTGTGCATCGGGTGGCCCCAGGAGGAGCCCGATGTCCCCGTCCTGCAGACGGCGGGCTGGGACCGGAGAAGGCCGCTGGAGGAGCACCTGCTCCGGCGCTGACGGGTCTATGATGGAGGCTTCCGTATCCAGGAGGTCCCCATGGACGCCCCCACGTCCTTTACGCTCAACGGCAAGTCCGTGACGGTCAGGAGTCCGCGGGACCGGATGCTGGTGTGGGTCCTCCGGGACGAACTGGGCCTCACGGGCACCAAGGTGGGCTGCGAGGCCGGGCTCTGCCTGGCGTGCACGGTGGTGGTGGACGGGGACGCGGTGCCCTCCTGCTCCACCTCCCTGGGGGACGTGGCCGGCAAGGCCGTGACCACCATCGAGGGCCTGGAGAAGGAAGGCCGGCTCGACCCGGTCCAGAAGGCCTTCCAGGACCACCACGCCTTCCAGTGCGGCTACTGCACCTCCGGGATGATCATGGCGGCCTGGGCCTTCCTCACGAAGAAGCCCCGGGCGAGCCGGGCCGAGATCGTCGAGGCCCTGGAGGGGAACCTCTGCCGCTGCGGAGCCCACGTGAGGATCATCGACGCGGTCGAATCGGCCGGGAAGGCCCGGGGAGGTGCGAAATGAGGCGGCGGACCTTCATCCAGGGCGCGGCTGCGGGGGCCCTCACCCTCTTCTTCTCCGGCCAGGCCGGCTCCGCCCCCATCGAGGCGCCCCGGCCCGGGGCCTACCCCGACGACTTCAACGCCTACCTGAAGATCGGCGCCGACGGCCGCGTGGGCTGCTTCGTGGGCAAGGCCGAGCTGGGGCAGGGGGCCATGACCGTCCTCGCCATGCTCGTGGCGGAGGAACTGGAACTGGATCCTGCCCGGGTGGACATGCTCCTGGGCGACACCGACCTCTGCCCCTGGGACAACGCCACGGGCGGCTCCCTCACCATGTGGCAGACGGCCCCCGCCCTGCGGGGCGCGGCCGCCGAGGCCCGGGCGGTGCTGCTGGGCATGGCCGCCAAGGCGCTGAACGCCAAGGCCGCCGCCCTGGAGATGAAGGACGGGGCCATCTGGGTGAAGGGCGCCCCCCAGCGGCGGATCACCTTCGGGGATCTGGTGAAGGGCCGGCGCCTGGAGCGCCACATGGGCAAGGTGAAGCCCAAGCCCCTGGGCACCTGGAAGGTCATCGGCCGTTCCGTGCCCCGCAAGGACGCCCGCCCCAAGGTGACGGGCGCCGCCAAGTACGTGGCGGACCTGCGCATGCCCGGCACCCTCCACGCCTGCATCCTCCGGGCCCCGGCCCACGGCCTCACCCTGGCCAAGGCCGACACGTCGGCCGCCGAGGCCATCCCCGGCGTTCGCATCGTGCGGGAAGGCACCCTGCTGGCCGTCCTCCATCCCCAGCCCGACATGGCCCGCAAGGCCCTCGGCCTGGTGAAGGGCACCTTCGAGGGCCAGGAACCGGACGTGGACGATGTCCGCATCTACCAGCACCTGGCGGACAAGGCCGCCACCGGCCTGCGCACGTTCATCTCCCGGGGGGACGTGGCGGCCGCCGAGAAGCGGGCCGCGGCCGTGGTGGAGGGCGAGTACCGCAACGCCTATGAAAGCCACGCCAGCCTCGAGCCCCACGTGTCCGTGGCCAAGTGGGAGGACGGGCGCATGACCGTCTGGGCCTCCACCCAGTCCCCCTTCGTCATCCGGGACGAGGTGGCGAGGAGCCTGGAACTGCCCGTGAAGCAGGTGCGCATCATCACCCCCTTCGTGGGCGGCGGCTTCGGCGGCAAGCTCGTGAACCCGGAGGCCCTGGAGGCGGCCCGCATCGCCCGCCAGGTGCCCGGCGTGCCCATCCAGGTGGCCTGGAACCGGGAGGAGGATCTCTTCCTGGACACCTACCGCCCCGCCGCCGCCGTGAAGATCCGCGCCGGCGTGGACGCCGGGGGCGGCATCGCCTTCTGGGACTACCAGACCGTGGGGGCCGGCCTGGGCGAGGCCGAGTTCGCCTACGACCTCTCCCCCAACCGCTACCAGGCCTCCCCCGTGCAGGCCCACCCCTTCCAGGTGGGCGCGTGGCGGGCCCCCAGCGCCCACACCAACGCCTTCGCCCGGGAGAGCCACCTGGACGTGCTGGCCGCCCGCGCCAAGGTGGATCCCGTGACCTGGCGCCGCCGCCTGGCCAACGACGCGCGGCTGCTGCGTCTCCTGGACCAGGCCGTGGACGCCTTCGGCTGGGAACCCGCCCCCGGCCCCACGGGCCGGGGCATCGGCATCGCCTGCGGCGCCTGGCGCCAGGCCCAGGTGGTCTGCGTGGCCCAGGTGGCCGTGGACAAGGCCACGGGCAAGGTGCAGGTGCTGCGCGTGCTGGAGGCCGTGGACGTGGGCCTGGTGGTGAACCCGGACGGGGCCCGCCAGCAGGTGGAGGGCGCCATCACCATGTGCGTGGGCCAGGCCCTCAGCGAGGAGATCCGCTTCAAGGGCGGCCGGATCCTGGACCGCAACTTCGACACCTACCTCCTGCCCCGGTTCCCCGCCATCCCCCGCATCCAGGTGGTCTTCGCGGAGAACCCCGCCATGCCCACCCAGGGCATCGGCGAGCCCCCGGTGGTGCCCGTGGCCGCGGCCCTGGCCAACGCCGTCTTCGACGCTACCGGCGCCCGGGTGACCCACGTCCCCTTCACGCCGGAGCGGGTGCTGGCGGCCCTGAAGCTGGCGAAGGGCCAGAAAGAAGGCTCCTAGGATTCCAGGAGTTCGAGGCCGAGGCCGGTCCCGGCCTCGGCCTTGACGCGGAAGACGGCGGCGATGAGCTCCGGGGTGAGGACGTCCCCGGGGGTCCCGTCGCCCACGAGGCGGCCCTGGTCCAGCACCAGGACCCGGTCGAAGCGGAAGGCGTTGCGCAGGTCGTGGAGGCTCACCAGGAGCGTGCTGCCCCCCGCGGCGAGGCCCCTGGCCAGGCGCAGCACCTCCAGGGCGTGGCGCACGTCCAGGTTCGCCGCCGGCTCGTCCCAGAGCTGGATGGGGGCTCCCGTGGCCAGGGACCGCGCCAGGAAGGCCCGGCGCCGCTCGCCCCCGCTCAGCTCGGTGATGGGCCGCGCGGCCAGGTGCGTGATGTCCAGGGCCTCCATGGCGGCGGCCACGCCTTCGTCGTCGTCGCCCCAGGCGTGGCGGCCCTGGGCCACCACCTCCCGCACGGGGAAGGCGAAGTCCGCGTGGCTCTCCTGGCCCAGCCAGGTCAGGGTGCGGCCCCGCTCCAGGAAGGGGATGGCGTGCAGGTCCCGGCCCCGCCAGCGGATGCGGCCCCTCGCGGGGAGCAGGCCCGCCAGGGCCTGCAGGAGGGTGGACTTGCCCGCGCCGTTGGGACCCACCACGGCCACGGCCGCGCCGGGCTCCAGGGCCAGCGAGATCCCCCCGAGCCGGCCCGGCACCTCCAGGGCCTCGGACTCCAGGACGGGGTTCAGCACGGGCGCCTCCGCAGCATCCACACCAGGAAGGGGCCCCCGATGAGGGCGGTGACCACCCCCAGGCGCATGCCCCCCGCCACGAAGCGGATGGGCAGGTCGCAAAGGAGCACGAGGGCCGCCCCGCCCAGCATGGACAGGGGCAGCAGGCGCCGGTGGTCGGGGCCGATGGCCAGGCGCAGGAGGTGGGGCACCAGGAGCCCCACGAAGCCCACCACGCCCCCCACGGCCGTGGCCAGGGCGGTGAGCACGGTGGAGAGGACGATGATGCGCCGGCGCAGCCGAGCCACGTCCACCCCCAGGGTCTGGGCCGAGGTCTCGCCCAGGCTGAGGAGGTTCATGGGCCGGGCCAGGGGCAGGAGGAGGACGCAACCCAGGAGGATACCCGGCACGCCGATGGCCACGTGCTCCCAGGTGCGGTTCTCGATGCCCCCCATGAGCCAGAAGAGGATCTGGCCGCTCACCTGGAACTTGCCGGCGGAGAGGGAGAGCAGGAAGCTCGTGCCCGCGCCGAAGAAGGCGTTGAGCGCCACGCCCGTGAGGAGCAGGTGCTCGGGGCTGGCCCCCCGGCGGGCCATGAGCATCACGGCCCCCGTGGCCAGGAAGGCCCCCAGGATCGCCGCGGCGGGCAGGGCCAGGAGGCTCGCGGAGGTCCCCAGGGCAAGCACGGCCACGGCGCCCAGGGCCCCCCCCGCGCTCACGCCCAGGAGGCCCGGGCTGGCCAGGGGATTGCGGAAGAAGGCCTGCATCACCACGCCCGAGGCCGCCAGGCCCGCGCCCACGGCGGCGCCCACCAGGGTCCGGGGCAGGCGCAGGTCCCACACGATGGTGCGCTCCAGGTCCCCGCCCCGGCCCAGGAGGGCGTCCAGCACCTGGCGGGGCGCCAGGTACGCGTCCCCCAGGGCCAGGGAGGCCAGCATGGCGGCCCCCAGCAGGAGGGCGAGGGCTGCGAAGGCCCGCTTCCTCACGGGAACCGCTCCGGGTGCAGGGCCCGGGCCAGCCAGGCGTAGGCCTCGATGCGGGCCGGCCCCGTGGCGGACATGAGGGGACCCGGGATCTCCACGATGCGGCCCTTCTTCAGGGCCGCCATGAACTTGTAGGGGGGGGTGGACCGCAGGCGCGCGCTCATGTTCTCGGAGCGGTCCGTCACCAGGCACTCCACGTCCCAGGTGAGGAGCTGCTCGGCGGGGGTGGGCTGGTGGCCCTTCAGGCCCCGCTCCGCGGCCACGTTCAGGGCCCCGGCGTGGTCGCACATGTCCTGGAAGGTGGTGCCGCTGCCGGCGGTGAAGGGGTACGCGCCCACGGCCAGCACCCGCACGGGGCGGACCCCTCGCAGGCGCCGGTCCAGGTCGGCGATGCGGGCCTTCCAGGCCCGCACGAGCTCCTCGGCCCGGGCCTGGCGGCCCAGGGCGGCCCCCACCCGGCGGCAGGCGTCGAAGAGGTCCTCCAGGGTCTCGAAGCGGTCCAGCACCACCAGGTTCACCTTGGCCCGCCGCAGCAGGGCCAGGGTCTCGGGGGCGGTGTACGAGGCCGCCAGCACCAGGTCGGGGCGGAAGCCCAGCACATCCTCCGCCGTGCCGGTCCGGAGGCAGGGGTAGGGCTTGTTGGCCTGCACATCCGGGGTGAAGGCCGGATCCCGGGCCAGGTGGCTGAGGGCGGCGATCTGGCCGGGCGCGGCCAGGGCCACGAGCAGTTCGTCCGTTCCTACGGTCTGGCTCACGACCCGCCCGGGCGCCCCTCCGAAGAGGGACGCCGCGAACAGGAGGAGGACGAGGAAGCGCATGTCAGGAACGGTACTTCAATTCGAGGATGAAGGTGCGGCCGGCCGCCGGGAAGAGGGGAACCAGGTAGGCATCGTTGCGACGGAGCATGCGTCCGTCCAGCCAGTCCTGGCGGGTCCAGGTCTTCTGCAGGAGGTGCTCCCCCCGCAGGGTCCAGGACAGGTGCCGGCCCAATGAGCGGCCCAGGGAGAAGGCCAGATCGTTGAAGCGGGTGCGGAGTCCGTCCACGGCGCCCAGGTCATCGAAGTACTGGTAGCTGCTCCCCGTGTGCGCCCAGCGCCCCGCCACGCGCCAGGCCCCCCAGGCCGCCTCGCCCCGGAGCCCGGCGGAGAAGAACGGCCGGCCCGTGGCGCCGCTGGTGGTGAACTGGCGCTCCAGGGGCTGGCTCGTGTTCCGGGCCTCCTGGCTGCGGGCGAAGGCCTCCAGGCGCCAGCCCGTGCCTTCCCGGGCCGCGGAGGCCTCCAGGCCCTGCACGCGCAGGTCGATGCCGTTCACGTACTTGTACTGGTAGCCCCCCAGGCTCTGGTAGGCCACCACGCGATCGTAGAAGGTGCGGGAGGCCTCCACCTTGAAGGTCCAGGCGCCCCGGCGGAGGCTGGCTCCGGCCTGGCCCCCGTGGCTCCGCTCGTCCTCCAGGTCCCCGTAGCCCCCGGCCAGGTTGTGGGTGAGGGCGGAGAGATCGGGGGTGTTCCAGCTGGTGCCGTACGAGGCGTAGACCCGCAGGCCCTCCCGGGGGGTCCAGTTGAGGCCCGCCTTGTGCACGAACTGCCCGGAACCGCGCTCCGGCAGGGCCGCGCCCGAAAGGAAGGCGATGGTGTCCCGCTGCCAGCGCCCGCTGGCCACGCCCCGCAGCTCCGAGCTGATGTCCCAGGTGCCCTCCAGGGCCAGGGCGTTGTGGCGGACCCGGGCCTCCAGGCCCGCGAAGGAGGCCGATTCCGAGGCGTGGTCCAGCTGCAGGGAGGCGCCGACCCCCGCCTTGGGGGCCCAGGTGAGGTTGGCCACGGCCTGGTTGCGCTGGCCCCGGTACAGATCGTCGGGAAGGCCCTGGCCGTAGCCGGGCTCGGTGCGCTCCTGGGCCACGTGGCCGAAGCTGGCGTCCAGGGCCCAGGCCGCGCCCAGGGTCTGGCGCCAGTTGGCCACGAAGGTGCCGTCCCGCTCCGTCTCGCCCCGGGCGGGGTCGAAGACGCGGGTGTAGGCCCAGGTGGGCGGCAGGTAGTCCCCGGAGAAGGGCAGGGGGGTTCCCCGGTACCGGCCCCGCCAGGTGAGGGAGAGCAGGCCGTCCTCCCCCACCCGCTGGCCCAGGTTCAGGCTGCCGCTGGCGGTGCGGAAGGGGTCGGCGGCGTCGATGGAGGCCTCCTCCCGGGCGCCCGAGACGCTGGCCTTGAGCCAGCCCCCGTTCCAGCCGTAGGCCGGGGCGACGCTGCCCCGGCGCACCCCGCGGTCGCCCACGGCGCCCCGGGCCTCCAGGCCGAAGCCGGGCCTGGCCGGGGCGGCGCTGTACAGGGCCACCACGCCCCCGTGGGCGTCGCTGCCGTAACGGGTGCTGGCGGGCCCCTGGAGCACCTCCACCCGGTCCACCCCCTCCAGGGCGAAATCGGCGAAGTTGGGGCTGAGGCTGGTGGGGTCGGTGATGCGGATGCCGTCCAGTAGCACCACCACGTCCCGGGCCCGGCCCCCGCCCAGGTAGAGGCTGGCGGCGCTGCCGGGGCCCCCGTAGGCCTGGATCTGGCCGGGCAGGAGGGAGGGGAGGAGCTCGTCCAGGGTGCGGGCGCCGGTGGCCAGGATGGCCTCCCTGTCCATCACCTTGACGGGGTGGGGGGTCTGGAGGACCTCCACGGGGGAGGCCTCGGCGGTGACCGTGACGGTGGCAGCGGCTTCGCTCCTGGGCGGGGGCGGCTCCGCCGTGACGGCGGGTGGGGCCGCGAGGGCCAGGAGAAGGGTGGGGATGGGACCCATGACATGCTCCGCGCATGAGGGCCTCGGGGAATGGCAGGGTCGCCCGCGAACGGGCCCCGTACCGCCCCCTCGGCGGTGTGGGTTAGCACTGGACCGGTCTCCGGGCTCGCACGCGACGGGCGTCTTTCGGCGCCCCTGGAGCCTTCCCGGGGATCCGCCCCAGTGGCACCAGCGAGGTCTCCCGGAGCCAAGGTTCTGGAACCGGGGTGCATACCGTTGCGGGGCAGCGCAGGTTTCGCACCTGCTTCCCGAACATCCAGCACGCGATGTAGGCGTCAAGCATCCCAGGAGGCACCAGGGCGCGCAAGGTGCATAATGGGGCATGGCCCTGAAACCCACGCCCCAGGCGAGCACCAAGCTGCTCGCCATCCAGAAGGACTTCCAGCAGCTGGCTTCCATGGCGGGCTTCCTCAACAGCGCCGTGGACCTGCCCCAGCTCCGGCTGAACTTCACTCTCTACGGCCGGGTCCTCGTGGCCGACGAGGCCGCCGGCGCCGCCACGGCGCCCCGCCTCCAGGCCTGGTCCGAGCGCGTGGCCACGCGGCTGCGGGAGGACAGCTCCTCCGCCGTGCTGCCCCCCCAGATCCAGGTTTCGGCGCCCCAGCCCCTGCCCAACGGGGAGGGGTGGTACGTGATCTCCACCCTCAGCTTCGCCACCAAGGTGACGGAGAACGGCTACCAGCGGGTGCGCAACGCCGTTCTCGCCGCGTACCAGGCCGCCGTGGCCCTACGGGAGAAGGGCGCCTGGGGCGACGAAGGCTAGGAAGGCCCGCGCCGCGCGCCCGCGGTGGCTGAGGCCGTGCTTCACCTCCGCGCCCAGCTCGCCGAAGGTGAGGTCGAAGCCCTCGGGCGCGAAGAGGGGATCGTAGCCGAAGCCCCCCGAACCCCGGGGTTCCAGGGCCAGGCGCCCCTCCACGGACCCGCTGAAGGTCCGCGGCGCGCCTTCCCGGGGGATCCAGGCCAGGACGCACACGAAGCGCGCCGTGCGGGGGGCCCCCTCGGGCACGAGTTCGAGCAGGCGCCGGTTCTTGGCGTCCTGGGCGAGGCCCTTGGCGAAGCGCGCGCTGAGGACCCCGGGGCCGCCCCAGAGGGCGTCCACGCAGAGCCCCGAATCGTCGGCGAGAACGCCGTCCACGGCTTCGCCGCCGTGACCGTCCCACCATGCACGGGCGAAGGTGGCCTTCTGCAGGGCGTTGTCCTGGAAGAAGGCGCCGTCCTCGGGGATCTCCGGGGCCGACGCGGGCCAGGGGACGAGGTCCGCCCCGGGCAGGAGCTCCGCGAACTCCCGCAGCTTCCCGGCGTTGCGCGAGGCGAGGAGGATCCTCATCTACATCTTCGCGTAGGGGTCGGGGTTGTACGGATCCTCGAAGTAGGGATCCATGAAGAGGGGGGACCCGTCGGGGCGCAGGGCCTCGACGGGGGGGACCCAGATGGGCGTGGTGTCTTCCGAAGGAGTCATTTGAAGTCCCCAAGGCTGGTCGGGGAGGAGGCTACCACGACCGGAGGCCGGGCACCAAGCGAGGGAGAACGCGACTCAATATGGGGTCTCGGCCGTCCGCCGGCAAGCCCTATTGGAGAAGCTGGCCGCAGGCCCCCTGCACGTCCCGGCCCCGGCTCTTGCGCACGGTGACGAAGCAGCCCCGGGACCGGAGCCGTTCCAGGAAGGCCTGCAGGCGCTCCTGGGGGGGCTGGCGGAAGGGGGAGGCGGGGTGCTCGTTCATGCGGATGAGGTTGATGTTGTGTCCCGCCCGCAGATCGCCGAGCCAGTCCGCGAGGCGGTCCGCGTCCTCCAGGCTGTCGTTCTCCCCGTCCATGAGCACGTACTCCAGCAGGAACTTCTCCCCGGGGGCCAGGGTCCAGTCGTCCAGGGCCTGGCGGAGCCGGGCCAGGTTCCACACCCGGTTCACGGGCATGACGGCGCCCCTCGCCTCGTCCGTGGTGGCGTTGAGGCTCAGGGCGAGCCAGGGCCGGGGCTTCATGCGGGAGAGGCGCTCGATGCCCGACACCAGCCCCGAGGTGGAGACGGTGATGCGCCGGGTGGAGATGTTGAGGCCGTCGGGGTGGTTGAGGATGCGGATGGCCTTGTGGACGTTGTCCAGGTTGTGGAGGGGCTCGCCCATGCCCATGAAGACCAGGGTGAGGGCGTGGGGCCTTTCGGGGCCCAGGGTCCGGATGAGGGCCAGCACCTGGCCCACGATCTCCCCCGGGGAGAGGTTGCGGCGGATGCCCATGGCGCCCGTGGCGCAGAAGGTGCAGCCCATGGCGCAGCCCACCTGGGAACTGATGCAGAGGGTGACCCGCGGATTGCGAACCTCCCGGGGCATGTGCACGGCCTCGATGCGCTCCCCGTCCCGCAGGCGCAGCACCACCTTGGTGGCCCCGTCCTCGCTGGGGTGGCGCTCCTCCAGCACGGGCAGGCCCAGGTCGGTGGACGCGGCGAGCCACTCCCGGGCGGCCCGGGCCAGGTGCAGGCCGTCCTCGCGCCAGGTCCAGGGGCGCTGGATGCGGGAGAAGGCGTGGGCGGCCCGGCCGGGGATCCCCTCCAGGTCCTCGGGCAGGAGGCCATAGGCGGAGGGCAGCCCCTCGCCTTCGGGGGCGGGCAGGTCCCAGGGTCGGAGGGGGGCGTTCATGCGATGGAGATCCCTTCCATGGAGCTCACTTCGTGGGCGTTGAAGCTGGAGCGCACCAGGGGCCCCGCGTACACCGCCCGGAAGCCGAAGGCCTTGGCCTTGCGGCCCAGCCCGGCGAAGGCGTCGGGGTGCACGTAGGCCTTCACGGGCAGCTGGTGGCGGGTGGGCCGCAGGTACTGGCCCAGGGTGAGGATGTCCACCCCCGCGCCGCGCAGGGCCTGGAAGACCTCCAGCAGCTCCGCCTCCGTCTCCCCCAGGCCCAGCATGAGGCCCGACTTGGTGGAGAAGGCGGATCCGAAGAGGGCCGAGCCCAGCTCCTTGGCCTTGGCCAGGACCTTCAGGGAGCGCTCGAAGCGTCCCGCGGGGCGCACCTCCGGGTACAGGCTGGGCACCGTCTCGGTGTTGTGGTTGAAGACCGCGGGCCCCGCGGCCACCACCTCGGCCACCGCCTCCAGGTCCCCCATGAAGTCGGGGGTGAGCACCTCCACCCCCACCCCGGGGTTGTGGGCCCGGATGGCCCGGATGGTGCGGGCGAAGTGGGCGGCGCCCCCGTCGGGGAGGTCATCCCGGTTCACGGAGGTGAGCACGGCGAAGCGCAGGCCCAGGGCCTTCACCCGCAGGGCGGTCTCCTCCGGCTCCCGGGGATCCAGGGGGTTCGGCCTGCCGCTCCGGATGGAGCAGAAGCCGCAGGCCCGGGTGCAGGTGTCCCCCATGAGCAGGAAGGTGGCCGTGCCGTGGGTGAAGCAGTGGGAGCGGTTGGGGCACCTCGCCTCCTCGCACACGGTGTGGAGGTCGGACTGGCGGAGGCCGGTCTTCATGGCGTGCAGGTCCGCCAGCTTCGTGCGTTCCTTGACGATCCATTCCGGCAGGCGCACGTGGCCTTCCAGGACTTCGCGGCCGGATCGTTTGGAAAAGCGGGGCATGGATACTCCAGTCCTCCAGGATAACCCGGGGAGCCGCCGGGGCTCAGGGCGCCCCGGCCGGTTCGCTAGCTCGCTCGACCTTCAGGCTGGAGGCGATGGATCTCCCAGGCCCCCCCCAGGGCGGGGAACCGGGCCATGAGGCCGCCCTCGCAGGGGAGCCCGCAGCCCAGGGGCCCCCGGGGGTGCCCCGCGGGCCGGAAGGCCACGATCTCGTCCACCAGGCGGCGGCGGAGAAGGCTGCGCGCCAGGGCCTCCCCCCCCTCGAAGACCGCCCGCCCCACCCCCAGGTCCCCCAGGCGAGCCAGGAGGCCGGCCAGATCCAGGCCATCCTCCCCCGGCCCGCAAGGCAGTTCCGGCACCCCGGCCGGGGCCCTCCCCGCCTCCCTCACCGCCCTCAGGGGGCAGGGTCCCTCCCAGGCGGGATGGTCCGCGCCCAGGTGCCCCTCGGGGTCCAGGACGATGCCCCTCAGGACCCGGTGTCCCGGAGGCTCCGGCCACGGATCCCCGGGGGCGAACCCCTGGATGCGCACCGTGGGGAGGTCCGTCACCACGGCCTCGGAGACCCGGCGGTAGGCGTTCCGGAGGGCGGCAAAGGCCGGGTCCGGCCCCTCCGGCGGGGGCAGGCGCAGGAAGGAGACCCAGGGCAGGCCCGTCGCCACCCGCTTGAAGAAGGGGCGGTGGAAGGCGGCGCAGGCGGCCTCCAGGGCCCCGCCGGAGACCTCCACCCCCGCCTCCCTCAGCCGCCGGAGGCCCCCGCCGGCCACCCGGGGATCCGGATCCGGGGCCCCCGACACCACCCGGACCACGCCCGCCTCCACGAGGGCGTCGGCGCAGGGCGGGGTGCGCCCGTGGTGGCAGCAGGGCTCCAGGGTCACGAAGGCCGTGGCCCCCGCCGGGTCCAGGCCCCGGCCCCGGGCGTCGGCCAGGGCCGCGATCTCCGCGTGGGCTTCGCCCGCGCGGGTGTGGGCCCCGGCCCCGATGATCACCCCGGCCTTGGCCAGCACGCACCCCACGGGGGGGTTGGGACTGGAGAGCCCCGCCCCCGCCAGGCCCTCCCGGAGGGCCAGGAGCATGAAACGGGCGTCCCCCCTCAGGCTGGAGAGGGCGGGCCAGGGACCCCCGGCCGCCGCCTCCAGGCATTCCGCGGCCCCCGGGGGACCCGGCCTGGAGGGGAGGGGAAGGGCCGGAGGCCGGGCCCCTCCCCCGGCGTAGGCGGGTTCGCGGCCCATCAGAAGGTGAAAAGCAGGCCCACGCCGAAGCCGCGGGTATCGGCGCCGGGGGCGACGTTGCCCGGGCTGGGGAAGACGGCGTACTGGGCGGAGCGATCGTTGTTCATGCCGTAGAAGGCGGCATAGAGGTCCGTGCTCCTGCCCAGGCTGTAGCTGTAGCCGGCGGAGAACTCCGCGCCGCCCAGGCCGCTGGTGGTGGCGGCGCCGCCCCCCACCCGGCCGCAGCTTCCCGCGGCGGCGCTGCCGTAGGCCGCCCACACCTGGTGCTGCCCGAAGCGCTGCTGCACGAGGGCGTACCAGGCGGCCCGCTTGTACGCGTTGATGTTCCCGGCCACGGTGTCATCGGTCCTGTATTCCAGCTGCTCCGCGACGAGGGAGACCCGGGTGCCCGTGGGGAAGCTGTACGATCCCACCACCTCGACGCCCGTGTCCCGGCTGGAGGCGTTCGTGAGGGTGGCCCCCGCCGCGCCCCCCAGCTGCGCCAGGCCGAAGTAGTCCGAATGCTGCTCGAAGCCCACGCTGAGGGTGAGGGGCCCCTGCCGGTAGCTGGCCAGGGCCGAGACCACCTCGGGGTTCACCGACGGCACGGCGGCGGTGGCGGTCGTGCGCCCTTCGCCCACGCTGTAGGCGAGCCGGAAGGAGAACCCGGAGAGATCCGGGCTCCAGTACTGGACGCTGTTGCCCTGGCGGCGGTTGAAGGCCGCGTCGGCCTTGCCGTTGGCGCGGCCCGACTGGGTGGTGGTGCCCGGCACGTTGAAGCCGGGGTTCGCGGTGAGGTTGTTGTCGAAGGGGCTCAGGCCCCGCAGGGGCCCCACGGCCAGGAGGGGGAACTTGTAGGGCGTGTCCCAGTTGCCGTAGAAGACGGTGCCCCAGGCGCCCTCCAGGCCCAGGCGCGTGTTGCGGCCCGCCAGGGTGTTGGGGGCGTCGCCGTCGGGGCTCACGGCGCTCTCGATCTGCCAGACCACCTTGAGGTCGGCGGAGAGGGGCACGGCCCCGCGGAAGCCCAGGTTCGACGTGCCCGAGGTGATGCGCCTGCGCGCGGGCAGGTCCAGGCCGGTGTAGGCGGCGGCCGCGACCTGGCTGGCGCCGCCGGTCGCGGGGGAGAGCCCCGGAGCCGTGGCCCCGGTGGTCGAGGCGGAATCCAGGAAGGGCAGCAGCGTTCCGTAGATCTGGACGCTGGGCGCCTGGGCGGAAAGGGGCAGCAGGGCTGCGCCCGTGACGAGGAGGAGGTTGCGGCGCATGGGCGCTCCGGGAGGTTGGGGTGGACGATGTCCCGGACGGCGGGGCCCCGGCGCGGGCCGCGGCGGGGAGCCACCATCCAGGCGGAATGCGATACCCTGGACTTCATCCCCAAACGCGGCCAGGCACCAATACCGTTTGGCGATGCGCAACAGTTCCGCCTGATATGGAGGAGCGATGGACCTCAAGCGCCTGCAGTACTTCTGCACGATCGTGGAGCAGGGCCAGATCAGCCGCGCGGCGCGGCTCCTGAACATGTCCCAGCCGCCCCTCAGCCAGCGCCTCAAGGAGCTGGAGGACGACCTGGGCGTGCAGCTCATCATCCGGGAGGGGCATGCCTGGCAGATCACGGAGGCGGGGCGCGTCCTGTACGAACGGGCCAGGGCGGTGCTGGACCGGCTCACGGAGATCCCCTCCGAGGTGAAGCAGGCCGCGGACGGGACCTCCGGCGTCCTGCGCATCGGCGCCTCCAGCACCTGCGTCTCCAACCTCCTGAAGGTCCTGCCCAGGCTCCGGGAGCGGCTTCCCAGGGTCCGCTTCAGCCTCCTCGTCAGCGACAGCGGCGACCTCGGGGCCCACGTCCGGGAGCGGGACCTGGACTTCGCCATCCTCCTCATGCCCGTGGACACGGAAGGCTGCACGACGCACCTGCTTTCCGCCGACAATTTCTCCGTCGTCTTCCATCCCGCCCTCCACCGCCCCGATCTGCCCCCCTGCCTCGGGGTCGAGCACCTGGAGGGCATCCCCATCGCCTGCCTGCGGCGCTGGCAGGGGGGCGGCACGTACGAGCTGCTCCTCAAGGAGTTCCAGCGCATGGAGCTCCGCCCCGACATCGTGCTGGACACGCCCGACGTGCGCACGCTGATCGCGAGCCTGGACCGGGGCCTGGAGGCGGCCTTCCTGCTGCCCTCCAACGAGGTCCCCTTCGAGATCGCGCGGCGCTACCCGATCCACGCCATCGATCTTCCCGGGGTGGGATTCCAGCCCGTGCTCCTCCACCTCAAGGAGCGCTACCTCACCCGCGCCGCCCAGGAGGTCATCGAGGCGGTGGTGCAGGGCTGACGCGGCTCCGGGCCTCCATATCAAAGCGCGATGGAGGGCAGAGATAAACGGTATTTCCGCTCCGCCGCGGGAACGGATCTCATGGGACATCCCAACCAAGGAGGAATCCCATGACCCAAGCCAATGCGGCGCCGTCCCAGGTTCACGACCTCCGGACGGCCCTTGAGCTCCTCGCCCAGCACGAGGGCCAGCTCCTCACCACCGGGGTGGAGGTGGATCCCCACGCCGAGCTGTCCGGTGTCTATCGCCATGTGGGGGCCGGCGGGACGGTGATGCGTCCCACCAAGGCCGGCCCGTCCATGCTCTTCACCAATATCAAGGGCTATCCCGGCGCCCGGGTGAACATCGGCATGCTGGCCGACCGCCGCCGGGTCGCTCTGCTGCTGGGGACCACCCCCGATCGCCTGGGCTTCCACATGTGCGAGGCCCTCAACCACCCCATCGAGCCCGTGAAGGTCCCCCAGGGGGCCGCGCCCTGCCAGGAGGTGGTCCACCGGGCCACGGACCCCGGGTTCGATATCCGCAAGCTCATCCCCGCCCCCACCAACACCCCCGAGGACGCCGGCCCCTACATCACCATGGGCCTCTGCTACGGCCAGGACCCCGAGAACGGGGACGAGGACGTCACCATCCACCGCCTCTGCGTGCAGGGGCCCGACACCATCTCCATGTATTTCGTCCCCGGGCGGCATCTGGACGCCTTCCGCATCAAGGCCGAGAAGTCCGGCAAGCCCCAGCCCATCTCCATCAGCATCGGCCTGGACCCCGCGGTGTACATCGCCGCCTGCTTCGAGCCCCCCAGCACCCCCCTGGGCTTCAACGAGGTCACCATCGCCGGGGCCCTGCGCAACCGGCCCGTGGAGCTCGTGGACTGCCTCACGGTCAAGGCCAAGGCCCTGGCCAGGGCCGAGATCGTCATCGAGGGCGAGCTCATGCCCGACGTGCGCATGGTCGAGGACGTCAACACCAACACGGGCAAGGCCATGCCCGAATTCCCGGGCTACAACGGCCCCGCCAACCAGAGCCTGCCGGTCATCAAGGTCAAGGCGGTGACCCACCGGGTCGACCCCATCATGCAGACCTGCATCGGACCCTCCGAGGAGCACGTGAGCCTCGCCGGCATCCCCACCGAGGCCAGCATCATCACCATGGTCAACCGCGCCCTCCCCGGCCTCCTGAAGAACGTCTACGCCCACCCCTCGGGCGGGGGCAAGTACCTGGCCGTGATGCAGGTCCAGAAGCGCATCCCGGTGGACGAGGGACGCCAGCGCCAGGCCGCGCTCCTCGCGTTCTCGGCCTTCTCCGAGCTCAAGCACGTGATCCTCGTGGACGAGGACGTGGATCCCTTCGACACCAACGACGTGCTGTGGGCCATGACCACCCGCTTCCAGGCCGACACGGACGTGGTCGCCATCCCCGGCGTCCGCTGCCACCCGCTGGACCCGTCCCAGTGCCCCGAGATGAGCCCCTCCATCCGCGGCAAGGGCATCACCACCAAGGCCATCTTCGACGCCACCGTCCCCTTCGAGCTCAAGGCGAGGTTCCAGCGCGCCCAGTTCCTCGATGTCGACTTCAACCGCTTCCTCCAGTAGGAGAACCAAATGATCGGTCCCTTCGTCAACGGCGCCTCCGTCATCGTGGGCAGCCTCACCGGCGCCTCCCTGGGCAGCCGCATCAGCGAGAACCTCCGCACCAAGATGCCGCTGGTCTTCGGCGTCTCCTCCATGGGCATGGGCATCGCCATGATCGTCAAGGTCAAGTACCTGCCGGCGGTCATCCTGGCCCTGCTGGTGGGCACCATGATCGGCGAGCTCCTCCACCTGGAGGACGCCATCATGAAGTTCGCCGGCAAGACCCGCGGCTTCATCGACCGCATCGCCAAGCCCGCCGACGCCAGCCTTCCCCACGACGAGTTCCTGAGCAAGTTCGTGGCCATCCTCGTCCTGTTCTGCGCCAGCGGCACGGGCATCTTCGGGGCCATGAACGAGGGTATGACCGGGGATACCTCCCTGCTCATGGTGAAGTCCTTCCTGGACCTGTTCACCTCCGCCATCTTCGCCACCGCCCTGGGCTATTCCGTGGCGACCCTGGCCCTGCCCCAGTTCGTCATCCAGGGCTCCCTCTTCCTGCTGGCCACCAAGATCCTGCCCATGACGACGCCGCTCATGATCGCCGACTTCTCCGCCTGCGGCGGCCTGATCATGGTCGCCACCGGCTTCCGCATCGCGGGCATCAAGCCCTTCGCCGTCGCCAACATGCTCCCCGCCCTCTTCCTGGCCATGCCCATCTCGGCCATGTGGGTGCGTTTCTTCGTGCGCTGAACCCGTTCCACGGACGCGGCCGGGGAGGGGCGACCCTTCCCGGCCTTTCCCAAGGCAGGAAACCATGAACCAGGAACCCAGGCGCCTCGTCGTGGGCGTCAGCGGCGCGAGCTGCGCCAACCTCGCGGTCCGCCTCCTGAAGGCCATGCAGGGCCAGGCCGGGTGGGAGACCCACGTGGTGGTCACGGAGGGGGCGAGGCGGACCCTCGCCCACGAGGCGGCCATCGCGCCGGGGGAGCTCGAGGCCCTGGCCACCGAGGCCCACGATCTGCGCAACATCGGGGCGAGCATCGCCAGCGGGACCTTCCGCACCGCCGGCATGGTGGTGCTCCCCTGCAGCATGAAGACCCTGGCCGGCATCGCCCACGGCTACTCGGAGAACCTCCTCCTGCGGGCGGCGGACGTCACCCTCAAGGAGCGGCGCAAGCTCGTGCTGGTGGCCCGGGAGGCGCCCCTGGGCGTCATCCACCTGCGGAACATGCTGGACCTGGCCACCCAGGGCGTCGTCATCATGCCCCCCGTCCTCACCTCGTACCACGGCCCCGGCTCCGTGGCGGACATGGAGGACCACATCGTCGGCAAGGTCATGGCCGAGTTCGGCCTGGAATATGAGCGCTTCCGGCGCTGGAAGGGCTGACATGGAGCTTTCGGCCCACGGCTGGACGGCCCGCAGGGGGCGCGTCGTCCTGCGCCTCACCTGCGTCCGCATGGGCCGGGACCTGAGCCTGTCCCTGGCCGGCGGGGACCGGGAGCACATCGGGGCCGTGGCCCTGGCCCAGCCCCGCCCCAGCCTGTCGGACCCGGCCCGCACCTCCTCCAGCGTCTCCGTGCTGACCCTCCTCGGGCACAAGGAGGACGAGCTGGCCCGGGCCATCGCCGGCGGCCTCGCCGCGGCCCTGGGCGTATCCGTATGCGTGGCCTGCGGCATCCACCTGGACGGCCTGACCCCGGAGGAGATGGCGGAGGTGCCCGCCCTGGCCGGGGAACTGGTCCAGGAACTGCGCCAGCGCCTGGCTGGAACCGACTAGACGGCTTTCCTCGCTTTCCTTGATTTGCTGGCCCGGTGCCATCATCGCGGGGCCTTCTATTACTTGGTCAGGCTCCTGATATGTATTGGCCTGTCAAGGGTGCCAGGCCTCTCTTTCACGGCAGTGCATGGGGAGCAGAACGGACGGCATTCCGCCGGTTGATCAGTCTGATATCCGCGGGTTGGTTA
Source organism: Holophaga sp. (assembly GCA_035298525.1). Taxonomy (GTDB): domain Bacteria; phylum Acidobacteriota; class Holophagae; order Holophagales; family Holophagaceae; genus Mesoterricola. Next base: position 18 of record DATGXY010000041.1, on the reverse strand, counting down.
CCGGCATGACAACCGAAT
>DATGXY010000040.1:0-6536 GCA_035298525.1 Holophaga sp. | reverse complement strand
GCGCCATTACCAGGGCCTCGCCCCCGTGGGCGGCCAGGGACACCCGGACGCCGGCGGCCTCCAGCAGCTCCCGGCCCACCTCCTGGTTGAACGCGTTGTCCTCCACCAGCAGCACCCGGGCCCCCGCCAGGGCGGGATGGGCCGCGGCGGGATCGGGGGGGGCCTGGGCCGCCGGCAGGGAGGCGCCCTTCCCCAGGAGATCCAGGAGGGCCCCGCGCAGGGCGGCCGGGGTCACGGGTTTGGCGAGGACCCCGTCCATGCCCTCGGCCTGGGCCCGGCCCCGGGTCTCCTCCTCCCCGTAGGCCGTCACCAGGAGCATGCGGGGCACCATCCCCCCCGAGGCGCGGATCATGCGGGCCGCCTGGAAGCCGTCGGTGCCGGGCATGCGCCAGTCCAGGAGGACGATTCCGTACGAAGCGCCCGCCATGCGCGCCAGGCCCTCCCCGGCGGTGGCGGCGGCGTCGGCCTGGACGCCCAGCGTGGCCAGCATCCGCACCAGGATCTCCCGGCAGGCCCGGTTATCGTCCACCACCAGGGCCCGGAGCCCGGCGGGCAGTTCCGGCGCGGGGGGGGAGGTCCCCGGGGCCGGCCCGAACCTCACCTCGAAGGAGAAGGCGCTGCCCCGGCCGGGCTCGCTTTCCACATCCAGGTTCCCCCCCATGGCCTCCACCAGGCGCCGGCTGATGGCCAGGCCCAGGCCCGTGCCTCCGAAGCGCCGGGTGATGGAGGCGTCCCCCTGGGTGAAGGGGTGGAAGATCTCGGCGAGGCGTTCCGGCTCCATGCCGATGCCCGTGTCCCGCACCTGGAAGCGGAGGACGGGGCCCTCCCCGCCCTTGTCCGCCACCGCCGCGGAAAGGACCACCTCCCCCGCGGGGGTGAACTTCACGGCGTTGCCGCAGAGGTTCGTGAGCACCTGGCCCAGGCGCAGGGGATCGCCCACCACCGCCTCCGGCAGATCCGGGGCCAGATCCAGCAGGAGCTCCAGCCCCTTCTCGGCGGCCCGGGGGGAGGTCACGGCCACGGCCTGCTCCAGCACATCCAGGAGCCGGAACGCCCGGCGCTCCATGTCCAGCCGGCCCGCCTCGATCTTGGAGAAGTCCAGCACATCGTCGATGATGCCCAGGAGGGTCTGACCCGCCCGCTGGATCTTGGACAGGTAGTCCCGCACCCGGGGCTCGGGGCCCGTGCGCAGGCCCAGGTGGCTCATCCCGATGATGGCGTTCATGGGCGTGCGGATCTCGTGGCTCATGTTGGCCAGGAACTCGCTCTTGGCGCGGGTGGCGGCTTCGGCGGCGGCCTTGGCGGCGGCCAGGTGGCGCACGGTCTCGTCCAGCTCCCGGGTGCGTTCCTCCACCAGGTGCTCCAGCTCGTCCTGGTGCCGGCGCAGATCCGCCTCCAGGCGCTTGCGCTCCGTGATGTCCGTGAAGCTGCCCCGGATCAGGCGCCGGTTCCTCGCCGGGAGGCGCACGAGGCTGACCTCGCAGCTCAGGTCCCGCCCGTCCAGGGTGCGCACGGCCTGCTCGAAGGCGAGGGCCCAGCCCACCCCGGCCTGGGCGCCGTTTTCGGCCACGGACGTGGCCATGTCCCGGAGGTCGGGCTGGTCCGGCGCCTGGAAGGTGCCGGGGTTGGAGGCCAGGAGCACCTCCCGGGAGCACCCGAAGAGGACCTCGGCCCGGGGGTTGGCGTCCACGAAGCGGTCCTCGTCCAGGTCGTAGAGGACGATGGCGTCAGGGGCATGGTCGATCATGGACCGGAAGCGCTTCTCCTGCTCCCGGTCCCGGCGCCGGGTGCGGTGCGCGTGGCGGGCCACGGCCAGGGACGCGATGGTGAAGAGGGCCAGGAGGGCGGCGCCGCCCCGGGCCTGGAGGCGCCAGGTGGCCAGGTAGTCCGCGGGGGCCTGGCCCACGAAGACGTAGTAGGGCCGCCCGGGGATCCGCTGGTACGAAATGGTGCGGTCCACCCCGTCCACGGGGGTTTTGGCGGTGTACGTCCCCCCTTCGGGAGACCGGGCCATCAGGGCCTTCAGGGTCTCCGACGTCTCCCGGCTCCCGAGCCGGTCGGCCTCCAGTTCCGGCACCCGCACGTGGATGAGCGCCCCGGCATCCCGCAGGGAGATGGCCCCGTGGGGCCCCAGGTCCAGTTCGGCGAAGGAGCGGCGGATCCCGTCCAAGGGCAGGCTGGCCAGCACCGCCCCGCCGAAGGCCCCCCCGGGACCCTCCACCCGCCGCGCCAGGACCAGGACCCTCCCGCCCGTGACCAGGCCCAGCAGGGGCTCCGAGATCACCATGCCCGCGGCGGGGTCGGCCGCCAGGGCCCGGAAGTAGGGGCGGTCCCCCAGTTCAGGCCCCGGCCCGGTCCCGGCCCCGGAGGCCGCTTCCACCCGCCCCGAGGCGTCGGCCATGTAGAGGCCGGCCCCCTCGCCGAACAGGCGACTCTGGCGGTGCAGGTAGGCCTCCATGCGGGGGCGGTCCAGCCCCCCCGAGGCCAGCTGCCGCTCGGCTTCCCCCGCCGAGGCGTGGAGCACCGCGTCCACCTTGTCCAGGGTGCGGGATACGCTGAGGGCGAGGGTCCGGGCCAGGTTCTGGGTGGAGAAGGCGGTGCTCCGCTCCCGCTCCCGGCGCAGGGCGGAGAGGCTCGCCAGGACGAGGGCGTACACGAACACGTTCAGCAGGAGCACGGCTGCGACCAGCCACGCCAGGCGGCGGACCTCGCGGCCCTCGGCGCGGGCATTTCCGGCAACGTGCACGGCGTGTCCTCGGTCGGCAGGGCACGAGTGTAACCGGTCCGGGGCCGCCGGAGCTATCCTGATGGAACCCGGCCCGGCTGCCCCCTACCCACCGGAGGCCCCATGCTCCCCCCTCCCGATGACCGCGATGCGGCCTTCCTGAAGACCCTCACGGTCCTCCACGTGGAGGACGAGGATCTGGCCCGGGAGGGCCTGGCCATCTTCCTGCGCCGCCGGGTGGGGCGCCTCCTTTCGGCCCCGGACGGCGCCCAGGGCCTGCGGGCCTGGCGGGAAGCCGCCCCGGATATCCTCGTCACCGATATCCAGATGCCGCTCATGGACGGACTGGCCATGATCGAGGCCATCCGGGCGGAGGGCGGGCTGCTGCCCGTGGTGATCACCACGGCCTTCGAAAGCACCGGATACATGCTCCGGGCCATCGATCTGGGCACGGAACGGTTCGTGATCAAGCCGATCCTGGGCGAACGCCTGGAGGCGGCCCTCCTGGCCTGCGCCCGGCGCTTGCGCACGGAGCGGGAAATGCGGGCCAAGGAGCGGCTGGAGGCCGAGATGGCCCGCATGCGCCACAAGGCGGGCCTGGGCATCCTCCTGGGGGGCGTGGCCCACGACTACAACAACCTCCTCCAGGGCATCCTGGCCTCCCTGGAAACGGCCCAGATGATGCTGCCCCCCGACGCCCCAGCCGCCCAGGTGCTGGCCCTGGCCGGGCAAAGCGGCCAGGAAGCCCGGAACCTTTCCCGGCGCCTCCTGTCCCTGGCCGGGGGCATCGGCCAGCCCCGCCAGGCGGGTCCCCTGGACGACCTCGTGCGGGACGTGGTGGGGGATGCCCTCGCCGGCTCCCCGGTGACCCTGGAACTGCGCCTGGAGGCCTCCGGCGACGTGCCGCACGATCCCGCCAATCTGGGCATGGCCCTGCGCAACCTGGCCGACAACGCCCGGGAGGCCATGCCCGGAGGGGGCCGTCTCCAGGTATCCACCGCCCGGGTGCGCCTGGAGGCCGGAAACGCCCTGGGCCTGCCCCCGGGCTGCTATGTGCGGATCCGCATGGAGGACGAGGGCCCCGGCATCCCGGCGGAGCTCCTGCCCACCATCTTCGATCCCTACGTGTCCACGAAGGCGCGCGGGCAGCAGCGGGGCCTGGGCCTGGGACTCGCCCTCTGCGAGGCCGTGGCGAGGGCCCACAAGGGGGCCATCTCCGCCGAGCCGGGGTCCAAGGGCGCCGTGCTTTCGCTCCATCTGCCCCTGGCCCCGGGCTGCGCGGAGGGGGACTTGGAGGGATAATGGGCCCATGGCCGATTCCCTCTCCCACCTGACCGGGGCCCTGCGGGCCTTCGCCGCCGAGCGCGAGTGGGAGGTGTACCACACCCCCAAGAACCTGGCCATGGCCCTCACGGGGGAGGCCGGCGAGCTGGCCGCGGAGTTCCAGTGGCTCACGGACCCGGAGAGCCGGGATCTGGACCCCGCGCGCCTCGAGCGGGTGCGGCAGGAGGCCGCGGACGTGCTGCTGTACCTGGTGCGCCTGGCGGACCAGCTCCACTTCGACCTGGTGGAGGCCGCCAGCGACAAGATGGCCATCAACGCCCAGCGCTACCCCGCCGACAAGGCCCGGGGCAACGCGCGGAAATACGGGGAACTCTAGGAGCCTGACCCAGTCGTAGAAGGCTCCTGGCTGGTTTTGAGGACGGACGGTCCCCTGCCTTCTCGGCTCTTGCCTTCGGGCCGCGGATGTAGGAAAATACCTACATCCCATTCAATGAGGTTTTAGGTGAGAAGAACTCTCCCTGCCCTGGCTCTGTGCTCAATGCTGCCCCTGGCGGCCTCTGGCCTCGAAGCGACCCTGTCGGTCGGCCAGCAAGGCTATTCGTCCGGCTCCTCGACCGTTCCGGCCCCGATCCTCTGGGACATCGGCTACAAGGCCGACACGAGCACCTTCGTCAATATCCGGCTCGGCTATGACGTGCTGTCGAACGCCACCGGACGCCTCACGGTCAGCCTCGCCCACCAGCCCGAAGGCAGTGCGACCCTGCACGTGGATAGCACCTACGGCTCGGTCGTGTCGAGCCTGTCCTCCACCTACAAGCACGGCTACACGGCCCTGGGCGTCCTCTGGACGTTCAAGAAGGCGGTGGAATTCGGCGTGGGCCTGGATTACCGCATGGAGACGATGTCCTTCGACGCGGCGAGCAACGTGGTGGGCGGCTCCGGCTTCTCCATGACCGGGGGCAGCAGCAGCACGAGCCGGCCCTGGGCCCGGCTGAACATCGCCAAGGCCTTCCCCGTGAGCGGCAATACCTTCGTGGCCGGGGCCGAAGCCGCCTTCGCCCTCGCCTCCGCCCCCTCCCTCACGGAATCCAGCAGCCCGGACGACGCCGCGAAGGCCCTGGCGCCGAAATACCAGGTCGGGGTCTACGTCGGCTTCAGGTTCTGAACCGGGCCCGGCCTCCCCTAAGCGCAGTCCCACTTCATGCCCGGGCGGAGCCCGGGCATGAAGTCCAGGCTCCTAGGGCTCCAGGCCCAGTTCCGCCCGGTTGGCGTGGAGGACGTCCACCACGCGCTGGAAGTGCTCGTCCTCGGTGCCGCCCACCAGCTCCGAAAGGCGGCGGAAGCCTTCGATCAGCTCCTCCCGGTTCACGCCGGCGGCGAAGGCGGGGGTCTTCATCTTCTTGCGGATGCTCCTGGGCTCCAGGCCCTCGGTGCGCTGGGGGCGCACCAGGGCGCAGGCGATGACGAAGCCGGTGACCTCGTCCGAGGCCACCAGGGCCCGCTCCAGCAGGGTCTCGGGCTTCACCCCCGAGCGTTCAGAGGCGTGGGCCGCCACGGCGCGGGCCACCTCGGCCTCGCCCCGCTCCTCGAGCCAGGCCACGACCCGGGCGGGATGCTCCTCGGGCCAGCGGTCGTAGTCCGCATCATGGACGAGCCCCGCCAGGGCGTAGGCGCGCTCGTCCTGCCCCAGGCGGCGGGCCAGGTCCTCCATGACAAGTTCAACACTCCGGCCGTGGATGCGCAGGCGCTCCGAGGGCGTCCAATCGTGCAGCAGCGCAAGGGCTTCTTCCCGCGTGACCATGGGTTTCCTCCAGGGTCGAGCATAGCCCAGGCGAGCAAAAATCATTGACATGGCGCAACCGGGTTCTAGTCTAAAAACGACCTTTCAGTTCTTTCGAGGAGATGCCCATGAAGCTGACTGCATGCGTTTTGTTGCTCGCGGCCACGGCCGCGGGTCTCCAGGCCCAGGAGGGGTCCAAGTGGATCACCGCCCAGGCGGCCTACATCGTCCCCAGCTACAACCTCGTCACCGATGGCCCGGGCTACGGCGGTTCCATGGGCATGTGGCTCACCGACAAGTGGGGCGTTGAAGGTTCCGCCCTCCGCTCCACCATGACCGCCAAGAACGTGCTCGTGCCCTACAGCGGCCGCGAGACCCAGGCCTTCCTTTCCGGCCTCTACTGCTGGGACACCTCGTACGAGAAGGTGCGGCCCTTCCTGCGCCTGGGCGCCGGCGTCGTGCGCACCACGCCGCCCTGGAGCCAGGATCCCAAGAGCGTCAACACCTTCAGCGGCGTCGCCGGCGTGGGCCTCCAGTACCGTCTGGCCCCCCACGTCCTGGCCACCCTCGAAGGCCGCGGGGTGAAGCTGGCCAGCTCCACCAAGCGCTCCGAGTTCCAGACCCTGTTGGGCCTGGGTTACCGCTGGGGCGGCGCCACCAAGGCCGCGGCCCCCGTGCCGACCGTGCCCCTCCAGGCCCCCGAGCCCGCGCCTGTGCCCGCCCCCGTGGTGGAGAAGCCCGCGCCTC
>DATGXY010000039.1:0-8393 GCA_035298525.1 Holophaga sp. | reverse complement strand
CGGGGCGCCCGGTGACGGGCCCGGTCCGCAGGTTCCTTTACCTGCAGGTGCGGCCCGAGGGCGCCGCCTCCCTTCGGGCCGCCCTGGCGGGAGGGGAGCCCTGCGAGATCGTCCGGGTGGAGAACCGGAGCGCCTTCGAAGGCGCCCTGGAAAACGGGTGGCAGTACGAATGCTTCCTCGCGGATCCCCGGGGCCTGGATTCCGGAAGCCGGGAGGCCTGCCTGGCCGCGGCCCGGCGCTGGCCGGGCACCCCCTTCCTCCTGGCGGGGAAGGGCCTCACCGACGCGGAGGCGCTGCCCTGGCTGGAGGAGGGCGCCGCCGACTGCCTGGACCTGGACCGGCCGGAGCGCCTCCGCCTGGGGGTGGCCCGGGCCCTGGCGGAGGCGGCCCGGGGCCGGGAATTGGAGCGGGCGGAGGCCGACGCCGCCTGGGCTTCCGCCCTCCTCCGGGCCACCCTCGACGCCACGTCCGAAGGGATCCTGATCACGGACCTGGCGGGCCGGGTGGCCACGTACAATCGCCAGTTCCTGAACCACTGCGGGGTGCCCGAGGCCCTCCTGGCCCCCATGGCGGCCGAGGCCGCGATCCGCTTCCTGGGCGATCACTTCGAGGATCCCCAGGCCCTGCTGGCCGAAATGCACCGCCTGGCGGCGCCACCGGGCGAGGTGCGTTCCGGCCGCCTCCAGGCCGGAGCCACCTTCCTGGAAGCGGCTTCCCGGCCCTTCTCCCTGGATGGGCGCGCGGGGGGGCAGGTGCTCAGCTTCCGCGATGTTTCCGGGGAAGAGGCGGCGGCCCGGGAGGGGAGGCGCCGCCGCTGGAACCTCCAGGCGGAGGTGGCCCGGGCCGCCGCGGCCCGCCTGGAGGAGCCCCTGCGCCGCATCCGGAACCGGCTGGAACTGCTGGAGGCCTCCCATCCCCTCACCGAGGCCCAGCGCATGCATCTGGCGGCCGCCGCCCAGGCCGCGAAGGGCCTCGCCTCCCTGGCGGAGACGATGGGGGGCGGCCCCCAGGGCCCGCCCGTGGCCGGTCTCCGCCTGGAGGCCCTCCTGGTCAAGCTGCGCCCCCGCCTGGAGGCCCTTTTGGAGGCCGGGGCCCGTCTGGAGATGGAGGTGGCCGGCGATCTGCCCGCGCTGACCGCTCCGCCCCTCCTCCTGGAACAGGCGATCGTGGCCCTGGTGCGCAACGCCCGGGAGGCCATGGGCGGGCAGGGCCGGATCCTCCTGCGCGCCGGCGCCCGGGCCGGGGGCCTTTTCCTGGAGGTCCTGGACGAGGGGCCCGGCCTGCCTCCGGAGGCCCTGGAACGTCTCGGGGAGCCGTTCTTCACGACCCGGGACAAGGGGCGGGGGCTCGGCCTCTTCCTGGCGCGCACCCTCGCGGAAGCCTGCGGGGGGTCCCTGGAGGCCTCCGGGAGGGAGGGAGGGGGACTCCGGGTCCGCCTGGACCTTCCAGGTTAGGAATTGTTAATTTTTTCAAATGAGAATTGGACGCGATTTATCCTTGCTCGTTCCTCTGAGCGCACGTATCGTGTCCCAGTCGTGACCGGGAAACGTGTGAACCGCATGGGAGGGGTGGCAAGGAGGATCGGAAGGCGCCTGGGCTGGCTGGCCCTGGCCCTTCCCCTGGGCGCCCAGGCCGTGGATGCACCGTGGCGCCTCAGCGGTTTCGGGACCCTGGGCCTGGCCGCCACGGATACGCGCGAGGTGGGCTTCATCCGGGATCTGGGCCAGCCCTACCCGGGGGTCAGGAACCACCTCAACGCCCGGCCCGACTCGCGCCTGGGCGTCCAGCTCGATCTCCGCTTCACGGAAACCCTGCGGGGCGCCGCCCAGGTGGTGAGCAAGCAGCAATGGGATGGTTCCTTCCGGCCCACCCTCACGGCGGCCTACCTGGCCTACAATCCCGTGGGCAACCTGGAGATCCGCGCCGGGCGGCTCGGCGTGCACCAGGTCCTGGGCACGGATAGCCGGGACGTGGGATACGCCCACCTCTGGGTGCGCCCCAACGTGGAAGGCCTGGGCTTCATGCCCTTCAATCACTTCGATGGGGTGGACCTCAAGGAGGATATCTCCCTGGGGGCCTCCACCCGCCTGACCCTCAAGGCCTTCACGGGCCTGGCCTACGAGAAGGTGCCCGTCGCCGGGAGCGATCCCATCGATTTCGCGGGCTCCTCCGTGGCCGGGCTCGCCGTGGACCTCCAGCGGGGCCCCTGGCAGGCCCGCCTCGTGTGGGATCACTGGCGCAACGCCAACAACTTCCCCGCCTCCATCGCCATCCTGCAGCAGGGGCTCCAGTACTACGCGGGCATCCTCCAGGACCCCCGCCTCCTGGCCTCCGCGGACGCCATCAACCCCACGGGCAGCAAGGCCGACTTCCGATCCCTGGCCCTGGCCTACGAAAAGGGCCCCATCCAGTTCCACGGATCCATCGGCCGCCTCACCCGGGACCGGCCGGCCCTCCCGGATAGCTGGTCGGGCTACCTTTCCCTGGGCTGGCGGCTGGGGGCCTTCGTGCCCTACGCCACCTTCAGCCGCGCCGTTTCCGATCGGCCCCCGGTGCCCGAACTGGGCGCCATGCCCTCCCTCCCCGATCCCGTCTCCCAGGCCCTGGTCGGGGGGGTGCGGGATCTCATGCGCGCCGGCGCCATGGACCAGCGCACCGTCTCGGCCGGCCTGCGCTGGGATTTCGCCGAGAACGCGGACCTGAAGTTCCAGGTGGACCGGGTCTCCGCCCACGATTCCACCGCGGGCTGGCAGGTGATCCAGCCCGGCTGGAACGGCCGCGCCACGGTTTTCACCGTGACCCTGGACTTCATCTTCGGGCGGGGGCGGTGATGCGGCGCGCCCTCCTCCTCCCGGCCCTCCTGCTCCTGGCGGGCCTCCCGGCCGGGTCCGAGCCCCAGGCGGGCATGATCCGGCCCGGCGGCCCCCTCCATGGGCCCAGCGCGCCCTATGATCCCGACGCCCTGGTCATCATCGTCAACCCCGCCAGCGGGGTGAACCGCCTGACCCAGGACGAGGTGGTCAACCTGTTCATGGGGCGGGAAAAGCGCCTTCCCTCGGGCCTGGTGGCCCTTCCGGTGGAACCGGTGGGACGCCGGGAACTGCGGGAAAGGTTCTATGAACGACTCGTCAATCTTCCCCTGGTTCAGGTGAAGACCTACTGGGCCCGCATGTACTTCTCCGGCCTGGCCCAGCCGCCCCGGCAGGCCAGGGATTCCGAGGAGGTCATCGAAATGGTCCTGGCCAACAAGGGAGCGGTGGGCTTCGTGGAACGCTCCAAGGTGGATGCCCGGGTCAAGTCCGTCCTGGTGCTGGGCCAGCCCTCCCATCCATGACCGGTCCTCCCCTGTTCCGGGGGCTGGTTCCGCGCCTGACCCTCCTGGTCACCGGCCTCTGGGTGGCGGGCGGTGCCCTGGGTCTGGGGGTGGCCTACCGGGTCCTTGAAAAGGCCGAAGCGCGGCGGCAGCGGGAAACCCTGGCCTTCCTCCTGGAGGCGGCGGCCCCTTCGGCGGCCGCCGCCAGCTTCATGCGGGATCCCGATCTGGCCCGGGAAGTGGTGGAGGGCCTGGCGGCCACCCGGGGCGTGGGGGAGGCCCGCCTCGTCGCCGAGGGCCGTTCCCTGGCCAGCGCCCGCCGGAAGGAGGCCGGAGCGGACCCCTCCCGGGCCCTGTCCCGCCCCATCGCCTCGCCCTTCGGGGCGCCCACCACCATGGGCGAAATGATCCTGGTGCCCGATCCCGGGGAAGTCTCCCAGCAGGCCGCCCGCACCCTTACCACCTTCGCCCTGGGCTTCCTGGGCCTGACCCTTTCCGGGGTGGTGATCCTGGCCCTGGTCCTGCGCTGGGCCATCCTCCGTCCGGTTCTCGCCTGTTCCCGCGCCCTGGACGCCCTGGACCCCCAGGCCGGGGGCAGGCTCGGCATGCCCCGGGCCTGGGGCGAACTGGGCCAACTGGGCCAGGATGTCGGCCGCCTGGTGGCGGGCTTCACGGAGGCCCTGGCCCAGGGGCGGGAGATGCGGGACCGCCTGGAGCAGGACAAGCTGGAACTGCGGGCCCTCCTCGACAACATGGCCGCCGGGGTCTTCGTGGTGAGGGGTGGCGGCGCCCTGGATACCTGGAACCAGCGTTTCCAGGAACTGCTGGGCCAGGGACCCATCCCGCCGGGCTGCGCCCTTCCGGATCTTTTCGGTAGCCATGGGGGCCAGGTGGCGGCCTGCCTGGCTCAGTGCGCGGGGGAAGGCGCGGCCGCCTCGGAGGTGCTGACCCTTCCCGGGGACCCGGCCCAGCGCCTCCTGCGCCTGACCTTGGATCCCATCGGTCCCCAGTGGATCCAGGGCACCCTGGAAGAGGTGCGGGTCCACCCGCCGGGCCTGGCCGAGGCCGGGACCCAGGATCCCCTCACCGGCGCCCTGAACCGCCTGGGGGCGGACCGGGCCATGGGGGAAATCCTGGCCAACGAGGTGGGGGGCCTGGGCCTGCTGAGGATCGCCCTCGGGCCCGGGGAGCCCCCGCCGGCGCTTTTGCGGGCGGCCGCCTCCCGCATGGCCGCTGTCATCGGGCCCGGGAACCCCGTGGCCCGGCTCCGGGGGGGGGAATTCCTCCTGGTGCTCGGGGGGCTGGGGGATCCGGCGGAGACCAAGCGCATCGGGGACCGGATCCTGGCGGCCCTGGCGGAGCCCTTCCCGGAGGCCGGCGGCGCCGAAAGCCGCTTGGCCGCCTGGGCGGGGGCCACGGTGCTGGGGCCGGGGGAGGAACCCTACCGCCAGGAACTCATGAAGCGCGCGGGGCAGGCCCTGGAACGGGCCCGCGCCGAGGGCTCCACCACCTGCCGGGTGCTCCCGTGATCCGGGCCGCCAAGGTGCTCTACCTGGAGGACCGGGCCGAGGACGTGGAACTGCTGCGGGCGGCCCTGGAGCGGGAGTACCTGACCTGCGAGGTGACCTGGGTCGCCGGCCGGGAGGCCTATGAGGCGGCTTTGGCCTGCGGCGGAATCTACGATGTCATCCTGGCGGACTACCGCCTGCCCGATATGGATGGCGAGGAGGCCCTCGCCCTGGCCAAGGCCCGCTGTCCGGAGATCCCCTTCATCCTGCTCTCCGGACACCTGGGGGAGGGGAAGGGGGTGGAATGCCTGAGGCGGGGCGCCACGGACTACGTGCTGAAGGATCAACTGGCGCGCCTGTCCCCGGTCATCCGCCGGGCCCTGGAAACGGCCCAGGAAACGGCTGCCCGGCGCGAAACCCAGGCGGCGAACCGGCGGCTGGCCGCCCTCCTGAAGGCGGTGCTGGAGGGCACGCCCGAAGGACTCCTCGTGGCGGATATGGCGGGGCGCATCTCCGCCTACAACTCCAAGTTCCTGGCCCTCTGCGGCATTCCCGACCACGTGATCGCCCCCATGGACCTGGAGCGGGTGCTGGAGCACATGCGGGCCCAGTTCCCCGGCGGCCCGGAATCCGGGGCCGGGGAGGATCCCCGGGGAAACCGCATCCTGGTGGGGCGGGACGGCCGGCGCTTGGAGCAGACGGTCCGCGCCCAGCGCGTGGACGACCGCCCCTTGGCCCTCCTCTTTGGATTCCGGGATATCACGGAGCGAGAGGGGAGGAGCCGCGCGGCCGCAGGGTTGGTGGCGGAACTGGAGGCCCTCCTGCAGGGCCTGGAGGCGCCCCAGGCGTCGAAGGAGCCCGCCTTGCAGGCGCTGGAGCGCCTCAAGGCCCACGTGGAGAGGGGCGACTAGGGTTCTCCACATCCCATTCATCCAGGCATTCGGCGTTCATCGCTATTGCGCAGGGCCAAGGCATGGATGGGGCGGCGCATGCAGGTCATGGCGCAGCGATCCATGCCATCCCCGGCCCTGCGTAACAGCGATGAACGCCGATTGCCGTGATGAATGGGATGGGGCCAAGGCCCCAGCTTTCGGCCCGCTACCACCCCAGGGCCGAGAAACAGATGAGGCTTGCAGCGGGATTCGATGGAGATCATCCCAAACCCCCTGATCATGCCATTCCTGGAGACGACGCCAGCACGTCATGCCGCTTCCGCAGCCCATCTCCTTCGGCGGATCTGCCCATGGGACGCCGGTCTTCAGAACGAACAGGATGCCCCTCAAGGCGCTCTGGTTCGGCACAAGAGTCGGCTTCGGTGGGGGCGGAGGCAGAAGCGGGTCGATGGGATCCCGGAGCTCCGAGGGCAAGATTTCCCGGGCCATCCAAGTACGCAATGCATTCTTTCTGCAATGGACAAGGGGTTTTGTTACGACTTCTAACCGACCCGCCGGGCGGGGCTGCCCTGCCAGACGGTCCCCGCCGGCAGGGTCTCCCCCTTCATCAGGAGGCTGAGGCCCCCCAGGCGGGAGCCGGCCTCCATGCGGGTGTCGTAGAGCACCACCGCGTCCGTGCCCACGGCGCAGCCGGGGCCGATGACGACGGTGGACAGCTTCATCACCCGGTCCTCGAAGAGATGGGTCTGCACCGTGCAGTCGGGACCCAGGCAGGCGCCCTCGCCGATCTCCACCAGGTCCCACTCGGTGAGCCAGGTGGTCTCCATGTGCACGCCGGGGCCCACCCGGGCGCCCAGGGCGCGGAAGTACAGGGGCACCAGGGGCGTGCCCTGGGCCATGGCCAGGAGCCAGGGCACCGCCAGGTTCTCGTGGAGGGCCGTCACCAGCTCCGTGCGCCACACGAAGCCGCACCAGAGCGGCTTCTCCCCGGCCCGGTAGCGGCCCATGAGGATCCACTTGGCCGCCACGGCGCAGCCGCAGGCCGCGAGGCCCGCCCCCAGGTAGAGCAGGGGGAAGAGGGCCGCGGTGCGGCCCGGGCCCAGGTTCTCCTCCAGCAAAGTGAGGGCGGTGAGCAGGAGGCAGGTGAGGAGGGCGTAGCCCGTGGCCGGCAGCGTCACACGGAAGTACTCGATGGCCAGGCGCCGGGCCACGAGGGCGCGGGAGGGGCGGAAGGTCTCCTCCTCGCCGAAGCCCTTGGCCCGGGCCCGCAGGGGCAGGAAGATGGGCGGGTTCCCCAGCCAGGAGGCGTCCTCGCGCGCGGCGTCGGCGGGATCCCTCGGCGGCGCGGAGAGCACCCCCACCAGGGCCAGGTCGCCCAGGACGGTGCCTCCGGGCACGGAGGCGCTGTTGCCCACGAAGGCCCGGCGCCCGATCCGGGTGGGCGCCAGGGTGATCCGCCCCAGGTCGTAGCGGGGCGTGCCCAGGGAGACCGCGTCCGCGATGAAGGTCTCTTCTCCGATCTCCAGCAGATCCGGGGAGGCGGCGCCCGCCGTGGAGATCTCCGCCCGGCGCCCGATGCGGGCCCCCAGGGCCCGGTACCAGGGGTTCAGGTAGAGGGTGGCGTAGAGGGGCCCCAGCAGGTCCAGGGACACCTCCAGCAGCTGGTCCACGAACCATTTGCGCAGGTAGGTGACGGAGTGGAGCCCGTAGGTGCCGGGCCGGGCCCGGGGCATCACCAGGCGCTTCACGGCCAGGATGACCAGGGCGAGGAGGGCCACGTAGGAGAGCGCGGCCAGGGGCACCGCCCACAGGTAGCCGAAGAAGCCCGGGATGCGGATCCAGAGCTCGTTCAGGAAGAGCATGCCGGGGAGGATGGCCAGGAGGTAGGTGACGGGCACCAGGAACGCGGCCACCCCCTGGGCGGCGGCCATGGCGGCGATGCGCAGGGGCCCGGGCCGGTCCGGCTCCCCCCGTTCCGGGTGCGGGCCCGGGCAGGGGCGGGCCGGGGAACCCCACCAGGATTCCCCAGCGGGCAGGGTCGCGCCCTCGGGCAGGAGCCCCAGGTCGCCCAGTTCGGAGCCGTCGCCCATGGCGGCCCCGGGGGAGACCACGGCCCGGGCCCCCACGCAGCAGCGGGCCCCGATATGGATCTCCCCCAGGCGCAGGCGCCCGTTTTCCGCCACGTGGGCCTCCAGGCGCGCATCCACGCCGATGCAGGTGTCGGCGCCCACGGTGAGCAGATCGAAGCCGGTGATGCTGTCGGAGGCGAAGTGCGCGTGGGGGCCGATGCGCGCCCCCATGAGGCGCAGGTAGAGGCGCATCCAGGGAGTGCCCACCAGGTACCCCGTGGGCGTGGCCGCCTGTATGCGGGTGGCCAGCCACCAGCGCCAGTGGTAGAAGCCCCAGAGCCGGTGCTCCCCCGGCCTCACCCGGCCCAGGAGGATCCACTTGGCGGCGATGGAGAGGACGAACATGGCCGGGGTCAGGACGAGGACGACGCCCAGGGCCGCCGCCAGGGACGGGAGGCGGTCGTAGTCGTGGTCGATGAGCCAGCTGTAGGTGAGGTAGGGGGCCAGCCACTGCAGCCCGAAGTGGGCGAGAAGGGGATAGAGCCCCGCGAACTGGGCGGCGTGGCAGATCCAGCGCCGGGCCCGGCCGGGCAGGGGCGGCGCCGCGGGG
>DATGXY010000038.1:0-17141 GCA_035298525.1 Holophaga sp. | reverse complement strand
CCACGGTGAAGGTGCCGGGGGAGGGCAGCACCCTCCCTGCCGCCCGGACGAGGACCCGGCCCGACACCGCCCCCGGGGGCACCACGAAGAGGACCCGGCGGGCGTCCTGCACCAGGAAGGACACGTTCATCTGCCCGAGGGCCACCCCCTGCACCTGGTCCAGCTGCGTGCCGAAGAGGGTGACCTTCGTCCCGGACGGCCCGTGCCGGGGGTAGAAGGCGAAGACCCTGGGCCCCCGCCCGGGCCATGGCCCGGTTTCCGCCCCCGCGTTCAGGGCCACGAGGGGCAGGAGGATCCGGAGACAGGTGGAGGAAGGGAGGTGCATGGGAGCCGCCCGCCGAAAGGCATCAGAATGGATGGAAGGAGGCCGTCCGGAGGGCGGCCCGGGATTATATAAACCTTGAATTCGGTGCCCTTGGAGCACAGGGAAACTTGGCCCTGCCCCGCGAGGTTGTCAAGCGGGATGGGGGGGCTAGCGGCCCTTCCTCCCGGCCGGAGGCAGGGTCCGCTCGTACTCCTCCAGCCAGGCCAGGGTGGCCCGGAGGATCGCGGCCCGGTGGGAGAGGACCACCTTGAGGTAGTCGCCGCCGGGCCCCTCCGCCTGCGCCTGGATATGCTCCAGCCACTGCTGGCAGGCCTCGCGCTGGGCCCTCACCAGCCCCCGCACGCGGGCCACGCCCAGGCGCCGGGCGAAGTGGAGCTTGGCGAAGAACTCCTGGCGCATGTTCCGCACGCTGTCCACGGGCGCGTCCACCCAGGCCTCGAAGGCGGCGCGTCCGGCCGGAGTCACATCCAGCTCCCTCCGGGAGGGATGCGTCCCCCCCGCCACCACCCGGGCCCGCAGGAGGCCCTTCGCCTCCAGCTTGTCCACCAGCGCGTAGAGGGCGCTCTGCTTGATGCGCCACACCAGGCCGAAGCCGTCCAGGTCCTCCACGGCCTTGGCGAGGTGGTACGGGTGCATGGGCGTCTCGAGGAGGATGCCCACGAGACTCAGTTCCAGGGTGAGGGGGGCGCTGGTGCGGACCATGGGTCGATTGTAGGAGGCGCCCATGGCATCATGGAATGAATACTCAAAGTTTGAGTAACCCGATTTCCCGGAGGACCCATGGACCGTCTGTCCCGTCTTCTCACCTCGCGCTGGGGCGCGATCCTCACGGGCGCCGCCCTGGGCATCCTGGCCGCGCTCCTGGTGCGCGCCGGCAACCCGGGCAACATGGGGGTCTGCGTGGCCTGCTTCAGCCGGGATATCGCCGGCGCCCTGGGCTTCCACCGCGCCGCCCCCGTGCAGTACCTGCGTCCCGAGGTGGCCGGCCTCGTCCTGGGTGCCCTGGCGGCCGCGCTGCTCCATGGGGAATTCAGACCCCGCACCGGGTCCAGCCCCCTGGTCCGGTTCACCTTCGGCGTCTTCGCGTCCATCGGCGCCCTCGTGTTCCTGGGCTGCCCCTGGCGGGCCTACCTGCGCCTGGGGGGCGGCGACTGGAACGCCATTCCCGGCCTCCTGGGCCTCACCGCCGGCATCGCCCTGGGCGTGCTCTGCCTCCGCCGCGGATTCAGCCTCGGCCGCGCCTCCAACGCCCCCCGGGCCCTGGGCTGGGTGATGCCGGCCCTGGCCCTGGGCCTGCTGGCCCTCCTCGTGCTGGCCCCCCAGTTCGGCCGGGACGCGGCCGGGATTCCCACGGGCCCCATCTTCTTCTCCGCCAAGGGACCGGGAAGCCAGCACGCCCCCCTCCTCCTGGCCCTGGGCGCCGGCCTCCTCCTGGGCTATCTGGTCCAGCGCTCCCGCTTCTGCTCCGTGGGGGCCATCCGCGAACTGATCCTGACCCGGAACGGCCACATGGCCATGGGCGTGGCCGCCCTCGTGCTGGCCGCGGCCGCCACCAACGCCCTCCTGGGCCAGTTCCGGCCCGGCATGGCGGGCCAGCCCCTGGCCCACACCGCCACCCTCTGGAACCTCCTCGGCATGACCCTGTCGGGCCTGGCCTTCACCCTGGGCGGCGGCTGCCCGGGGCGCCAGTTGGCCCTTTCCGGCGAAGGGGACGGGGATGCCGCCGTGTTCATCCTCGGCCTCCTCGCCGGCACCGCCCTCGCCCACAACTTCAATCTGGCGAGCTCCCCCGCGGGTCCCGCCCCCTACGGGCCCGCGGCCGTCCTCATCGGCCTCGGCGTCTGCATGCTCCTCGGCCTCACCCTGCGGGAACCCGCCGCGCGCTAGCCCCATGATCTACCTCGATCACGCCGCCACCTCCTGGCCCAAGCCCCCGGGCGTCCTCCGGGCCATGGCCCGCTTCCTGGAGGCGGAGGGGGGCAATCCCGGCCGGGCGGGACACCGCCTCTCCCTGGCGGCGGCCCGGAGCGTCTTCGCCGCCCGCGAGGCCGTGGCGGCCCTGGTGAACGCCCCCGATCCCCTGGGGGTGGTCTTCACCGCCAACGGCACCCACGCCCTCAACCTGGCCCTCCACGGCCTCCTGGGGCCCGGCTCCCGGGTGGTGGCCGGCGGCATGGAGCACAACGCCGTGATGCGCCCCCTGCGGCGCCTGGAGGCCCGGGGCGCGGAGCTCCGCGTGGTCCCGGCCGGCCCCGGGGGCGCCCTGGATCCCTCGGCCTTCGCCGCCGCCCTCGCCGGCGGGGCCGATCTCGTCGTCGTCAACCACGCCAGCAACGTGTGCGGCACCCTGGCGCCCGTGGCGGAGATCGCCCGGGCCGCCCGGGCCGCGGGGGCCCTGGTCCTCGTGGACGCGGCCCAGACCCTGGGGTCCCTGCCCGTGGACATGGAGGCCCTGGGCATCGACCTCCTGGCCTTCACCGGCCACAAGGGCCTGCACGGCCCCCAGGGCACCGGCGGCCTCGTGCTGGGCCGGGGCGTGGATCCCCTTCGCCTGGAGCCCCTGGTCCAGGGGGGCACGGGCAGCGCGTCGGAGCGGGAAAGCCAGCCGGAATTCCTTCCCGACCGCTTCGAAAGCGGCACCCCCAACGGGCCCGGCATCGCGGGCCTGGCCGCGGGCATCGCCTGGGTGAGGGAGCGGGGGTTGGAGGAACTCCACGCCCGCGCCGGAGAGCAGGCCCGTTTCCTGGCCGAGGGCCTGGGGGAGCTCCCCGGCGTCACCGTGCACGGCCCGGCCGATCCCGCCCGGGGACTGGCCGTGGTCTCCTTCACCGTGCGGGGCCGTGAAGTCTCCGAAGTGGGCTTCGAACTGGACGACGGGCACGGCGTGCTCTGCCGCGTGGGCCTCCACTGCGCCCCCGCCGCCCACCGCGCCCTGGGGACCTTCCCCTCGGGCACCGTGCGCTTCGCGCCCGGCCCCCTCGCCACCCGGGCCGGACTGGAGGCGGCCCTCCGCGCCGTGGCGGCGGTGGTGCGCGCATGAGCCGCTGCGTGGCCCTCTTCCACAACATCAGCTCGGCCCTCAGGGCGGAGAAGGTGCTCCTGCCCACGGGCTGGCCCCTCAGGCTGATCCCCACCCCCCGCCACCTCTCCTCGGACTGCGGCGTCGCCCTCCGCTTCGGGGCCGAGCGCCGGGAGGAGGTGCGGGAGCGCCTCGCGGCCGTGGGCGTGGAGGCGGAAATCCATCCCCTGCCGGAGGCCCCGGGGGACCGCTGAAGCCCGGAAGGTCCGGGGCGGGGCTCTGTTACCCTTGGGGCAACCCCCCTGGAGCGAACATGTTGCCCTTGATCCCGGCCGCCATCCTCATGGCGGCGCCCCCCGCGCAGGAAACGCCCAGGCCCCTGGCCACCGTCTGCGACGAGGCCGTGGCCAGGTTCAAGGCGGGGTCCCTGGACGAAGGCATGAAGCTCCTGGACGAGGCCCAGAAGGCCCATCCCCGGTCCGCCAAGCCCCACTGGATGCGGGCCCAGGTCCACTTGGCCATCGCTGGCCGCGCCAAGGGCCACGCCGCGGCCTGGTACCGGAGGCTGGCTGACGACGAACTGGAGACCGTGTACTGGAATCCCGACAGCACCCGGGACGAGAAGGCCAATGTGCAGGTCCTCCTGGACGAGGTCCACGGCGCCGACTACCCCGATGTGTCCACGAAGGACCCCGAGGCCATCAAGGCCTTCCAGGAGGCGGAGACCCACTACGGCGCCCGGGAGTTCCCCAAGGCCCGGGCCGCCTACGCCAGGGCCCTGGAAAGGGATCCCGGCTTCATCCTGGCCATGCTCTACATCGGGGACACCTACCACGCGAACATCGGCGACCCCGAGGCCATGGCCTGGTACCGGAAGGCCGCGGAGGCCCGGCCCACCTACCCCAAGGCCTGGCGCTTCCTCAGCGACGCCTGCATCGAGGCCGGGCAGCCCGAGAAGGCCGAGGAGGCCCTCATGGCGGGCCTGGCGGGCCACCCCGGGAACCGCCTGCTCTGGCTCAAGCTGGCCGGCCTCCGGGACCAGATGCGGCGCCCCATGAAGAAGCTGGATTTCGCCCCGCCCCTGGTGCCCGACTGGAACGCCAAGGGCCAGTTGACCCTGGCGGCCACCCACGCCTTCGTGGGCTTCGAAGGCCAAACGATCTGGCCCGTGCTCCTGGCCGGGATCCTGGGCGGCGCCACGGTGGAGGTGAAGGATCCCGCCAAGGGCGCGCCCCCCATGGACACCCCCTTCCAGAAGGAACTCCTGTTCTGGACCCTGGCCATGGAGACCCTCCAGAAGCACGTGGAGGAGACCCATGAGCAGCCCCAGGACCGCTTCCTGGCCCAGTTCCTGCGCTTCAAGCAGGACGGCAAGCTGGAGGCGGCCGTCCTCCTCCTGCGCTACCAGGAAGCCTTCCGCCCGGACCTGGAGGCGTGGAAGAAGGCGCACCCCGGGGCGCTGCAGGCCTTCATCCGGGAGTACGGCTACCGGCCCTGAGGAAGGGCTGGGACCGGATTGCAGAATCGGGAAAGCATTTCACAGGATCGGGCAAGCCCGGACCGGCCGGCCTACCTACACTTTTCCATGCTTCGCGATCAAGCACGGTCGCGGTCATGGAGATCCCTATGGCTCATCAGGCAATCGGCTACGCCGCGCAGAGCGCGACCTCGGATCTGGCCCCCTTCCACTTCGAGCGCCGGGACCCCCGCCCCGACGATGTGGTGATCGATATCCTCTACTGTGGCGTCTGCCACTCGGACCTGCACACGGCCCGGAACGACTGGGGCTGGACGGCCTATCCGATCGTGCCGGGGCACGAGATCATCGGCCGGGTCCGCGAGGTGGGCGCCCGGGTCACCCGGTTCAAGGCTGGCGACGCCGTGGGCGTGGGCTGCATGGTTGACTCGTGCCGGCACTGCGAACCCTGTCTGCAGGAGGAGGAGCAGTACTGCAAGGAAGGCTCCACCTATACCTATGGAGGCAAGGACCGCCACGATGGCTCCTTCACCCAGGGCGGCTACTCGGATCGGATCGTGGTATCCGAGCGTTTCGTGCTGAAGGTTCCCGAGACCCTGGACCTCAAGGGCGCCGCCCCGCTGCTCTGCGCGGGCATCACCACCTGGTCGCCCCTGCGGCACTGGAAGGTGGGGCCGGGGAGCCAGGTTGCCGTCGTCGGCCTCGGAGGCCTTGGGCACATGGGGCTGAAGCTGGCAAAGGCGCTGGGCGCGGAGGTGACCCTGTTCACCCGGTCCAAGGGAAAGGAGGCCGATGCCCGGAAGCTGGGGGCGGATCACATCGTGATCTCGACGGACCCGGCCCGGATGGCGGCCGTGGCGGACCGCTTCGACCTCATCATCGACACCGTTCCCTACGTGCATGACCTGAATCCGTATCTCCCGACCCTGGCCACGGACGGGACCCTGGTGCTGGTGGGCTACCTGGGGCCCCTGGACCCCTTCCTCGACACGACCTCCATGGTGTTGAGCCGCAAGTCCGTGGCGGGGTCCCTCATCGGGGGAACCCGGGAGACGCAGGAGATGCTGGATTTCTGCGGCCAGCACGGCATCACGTCCGACGTGGAGGTCATCCCCATGGAAGGGATCAACGCGGCCTACGAGCGCCTGCTGAAGAGCGACGTGAAGTACCGCTTCGTCATCGATATGGCCACGCTGAGGGGGTAGCATGACGAACGTATTGATCCTTGGCGCCTACGGCCAGATCGCCCGCGCAGCCACCCTGCTCTTCATGCTGCAGCCGGATGTTCACCTGACCCTCTTCCTCAGGGACGCGAGGCGGCTGAAGACCCTGGAGCAGGCTCCCCGGGTCCGCGTGGTGGAAGGGGATGTGCTGGATCAAAAGGCGCTCGAGGCGGTCATGCCCGGGCACGACGTGGTCTACGCGAACCTTTCCGGGCCCATGGAACGGCAGGCCAGGAACATCGTCGGCGCCATGGAGAAGACGGGCCTCAGGCGCCTCATTTTCATCAGCTCCATGGGCATCTATGACGAGATTCCCGGCGAGCGCCACGGCAGCATCCTGGATCCCTACCGGAACTCGGTCCGGGTGATCGAAGCCTCGGACCTGGACTACACCATCATCCGTCCGGCCTGGCTGAACGATCGTGACGAGATCGCCTACGGAACCACCCGGAAGGGCGAACCCTTCAAGAACGCCTCCGCGGTCGTATCGCGGAAAAGCGTCGCAAGCCTGGTGGTCAAGCTGGCCACCACCCCGGGCCTGGAAATCCGCCAAAGCCTCGGGGTCCACAAGGAACCCTGAACCACGCATCGAGGAAGGAACACCATGAAGAAGCGGAATCTTGGAAAGAGCGGCCTGGAAGTATCCGCGCTGGGACTGGGCTGCATGGGCATGAGCTTCGGCTTCGGCCCAGCTGCGGACAAGCAGGAATCCATCGCCCTGATCCGGGCCGCCGTCGAGAAGGGCGTCACGTTCTTCGATACGGCCGAAGTGTACGGACCCTGGGTGAACGAGGAACTGGTCGGGGAGGCCCTGGAGCCCTTCAAGGGCCGCGTGGCCATCGCGACCAAGTTCGGTTTCGCCATCGACCAGGTCACGGGCCAGAACCCGGGCGGCCTGAACAGCCGCCCCGAACGGATCAAGGCCGTGGCGGAAGCCTCCCTCAGGCGGCTCCGGGTGGAGGCCATCGATCTGTTCTACCAGCACCGGGTGGACCCCGAGGTCCCCATCGAGGACGTGGCCGGAGCCGTGAAGGAGCTCATCCAGGCCGGAAAGGTGAAGCACTTCGGCATGTCCGAAGCCGGCGTCAACACCATCCGGCGGGCCCACGCGGTGCAGCCGGTGGCGGCCCTGCAGAGCGAGTACTCGCTCTTCTGGCGCGAACCGGAGGCCGAGGTCATTCCTCTCCTGGAGGAACTCGGGATCGGCTTCGTCCCCTTCAGCCCCCTGGGGAAGGGCTTCCTCACGGGGAAGATCGACGAAACGACGACCTTCGACCCCACGGATTTCCGCAATGTGGTTCCCCGCTTCAGTCCCGAGGCCCGGAAGGCCAATTTCGCCCTGGTCGAGGTCCTGAAGTCCCTCGCCGTGACGAAGGGGGTCACCCCGGCCCAGCTCGCCCTGGCGTGGCTCCTGGCGCAGAAGCCCTGGATCGTTCCGATCCCTGGCACCACCAAGCTGGGCCGTCTGGAGGAGAACCTGGGGGGCGCCGACATCGAGTTGAGCGCGGAGGATCTCCAGGCCATCCACGCGGTGACCTCGAAGGTCGAACTCACGGGAGCCCGCTACCCCGCGCACCTGCAGAAGCTGGTGGGGCGGTAATCCGCCCCGCCCAGGAGGACGTCCATTGAGCACGGAAGACACGGGCAGTCCGGCGCAATCACCGATCCGGGTGCTGATGCCGATCATGACATTCGTGTTCATGGTCTACCTCAACATCGGTCTGGCCATGCCGGTGCTTCCCCTGCACGTCCACCAGGATCTGGGATTCGACACCTTCGTGGTGGGGCTCGTGGCGGGCGCCCCCTTTGCCGCGGCGATCTTCTCGCGACTCCTGGCGGGGCGGTTCGCGGACCGATGGGGCGGCCGGTACGCGGTTGTGTCCGGGCTCGCCCTCGCCATCGCCTCCGGTGGCTTCTGCCTGCTCTCCACGGCCTCCTCCAGGGAACGCGTAATCAGCCTGGGTGTCCTGGTCCTGGGCCGCCTTCTCCTGGGGGCGGCGGAGAGTTTCATCATCACGGGCGCCCTCAGCTGGGGGATGGGCCTGCTGGGCCCGGGCCACTCCGGCCGGACCATCGCCTGGGTCGGAGCCGCCATCTACGCCGCCTATGGCGCGGGCGCCCCCATGGGAACACTCCTCTACCACCGCCATACCTTCACGGGGATTGCGGTGGTGACCACCCTGCTCCCCTTGGTGACCCTTCCACTGGTCCTGTCCCTTCCGAAGGCCGAACCGGTCAAGGGCGACCATGTCCCCTTCCTGGACGTGGCGAGGCAGGTCTGGCAGCCCGGGTTGGCCCTTGCGTTGAGCGGCGTGGGATTCGGCGCCGTAACCACCTTCGTGAGCCTCCTCTACGTGTCCCGAGGGTGGGGCTCCTCATGGCTCTGCCTGACGGCCATGAGTGTTGCCTTCATGGCGGGGCGGGGGCTCCTCGGGCACCTGCCGGACCAAAGGGGGGGGTCCCGGGTCGCCATGGTGTGCCTCCTTCTCCAGGCCTTCGGCTTGTTCCTGGTCTGGTCGGCTCCCTGGTCCGGCGTGGCCCTGGGCGGCGTGATCCTCAGTGGCCTCGGGTGCTCCCTGGTCTACCCGGGCCTCGGCGCGGAGGTCGTGCGCCGCACATCCCACGGGGCCCGGGGCACGGCCATGGGCACGTTCACGGCCTTCTTCGATCTTTCCCTGGGCGCGTCGGCGCCCGCCCTGGGGTGGATGGCCGGCAGGACGGGGCTCGCCTCCGTGTTCCTGGCCAGTGGTCTCCTGGCCCTGGGAGCTGCCGGGATGGCCTTTCACGTTTTGCCTGGCCAGGATCCGGCGGGGGAACACCCCGAATCCGCCCTGGTCCCCGAATGAGGAGATGTGAGATGGAAAGCACATTGCCCCCGAAGCCCACCCCTGCCCAGCAGATGCTCGGAACCTTCGCCCCGAAGCTCGTCCAGCTCACGGACGAGGTGCTCTTCGATGATGTCTGGGAGCGGCCGGAGCTGTCCAAGCGGGACCGGTGCCTGGCGACCGTCTCGGCGCTCATCGCCCTGCAGCGGCCCGACCAGCTTCGATTCCACTTGCGGTATGCCCAGGAACACGGTGTGACCCGGGATGAATTGATCGAGGTGGTCACGCACCTCGCCTTCTATGCCGGATGGCCCAGCAGCATGACCGCCATCCTGATCGCCAAGGACGTCCTGAAGGCGGAAGATGATCAACCCAGGTAGGAAACCCGGGGGCGGGGGATGTGGTAGCCTCACCCCCATCGACCCCACGGAATCCGGAAGGGGCGCTCCGCAGGCCCACGCCATGAAGCGACCCATTCCGGCATGCAGCGCGGAATTTCCCTTCGATGTTGCGATTCAAAGGACGGTGGATATGAGCAGACTGAACCCTGGGTCGAGGCATGCGGGCACGGACGAAGAGCCGACGGGTCTGGAGCGTCTCGCGCGGCTGATCCAGGCGCATGCGCCCATCGACGGCACCTTTGATCTTCGGGTGCCCGGCGTGCATATTTCTCGCGCTTCCCGTGCCCAGAAGACCTTCAACCACGCTATCGCGCACCCTTCCCTGTGTCTCGTGGCCCAGGGAGCCAAGCGGGTGATTCTCGGGAAGGAGATCTACGACTACGATGCCTCCCGCATGCTCGTCTATGCCATGGATATCCCCGTGACGGGCCAGGTGACCCAGGCCAGCCTGGACGAACCCTATCTCAGCGTGCGCCTGGACATCGACCCTGCCCGGATCGCGGAGCTGACGGCGAAGGTGTACCCGAATGGCCTTCCCTCAAGAGCCCAGGGGCATGCCATCTGCGTGGACCAGGTTGATGAACGCGTGATCAACGCCGTGGTCCGGATGCTGGATCTTGTCGCTCAACCGGGCGAGGCAGAGCTGTTGGCTCCCCTGGTCATGGACGAGATCCTCATCCGCCTGCTAAACAGCTCGCTAGGCGTGAAGCTGGCCATGGTGGGCCAGGAGAAGAGCAAGGTCCACCGCATCTCCCGGGCCGTGGCCTGGGTGAGATCCAACTTCGACCAACCCCTGGATGTCGAGCGTTTGGCCTCCTTCGTCCACATGAGCCCATCCTCATTCCATCAACACTTCAAGTCCGTCACCCATATGAGCCCGCTGCAGTACCAGAAGGCGCTCCGCCTCCAGGAGGCGAGGCGTCTGATGCTGATTCTCCGAATGGACGTAGGCTCGGCCGGTCGCAGGGTTGGCTACCAAAGCGTGCCTCAGTTCACCAGGGAATATGGGAGGTTCTTCGGCAACCCGCCAACCAAGGACATCGTCCTCCTTCAGCAGCGTGCGGGAGTGGAAGCCTCGGCTCCCGGGAACTAGGGGCCTTCAGGAGGATCAAGAGGCCCCGATGGGGCCTCTTGCGCGGCGGAAGGCCGGATCCGCGGCCCGATGAGAACCGGAGGGGAGCCCCGTGCCCCTGACATGCGGGCGGACAAGGCCGTCCCCAGGTTCACGAACGGCCGGCGCCCGGGGTTTCGACCGGGACGACCCGATCCCCATCCTTCAAGGTGATGGCTGGGCTCAGAATCACCCGCTCCCCGGGATTGAGCCCGGAAAGAACCTGCACCCACGATCCGGTGTCATCGCCAAGTAGGACCTGGCGGATGACCAGACGCTGATCCGGAGAAACGATGGCCAGGCAGGGCTTGGATTCACGGAGGAAGACCGCCTCCGAAGGAACCCTTGGACCGGCCAGGACCTGGGGCACCTGAAGCCTGGCCGTGATGGCGCCTCCGGGCAGGAAGGCGGAATCCCCGTTGTCCAGGTCCGCTTCGACCGAGAGGGTGCGGGTGCGAGGGTCCACGGCGCCCGATCTGCGGGAGATCCTGATCTTGCGCATCAGATCGGGTCGGCCCGCCGGAAACACGTCCACGGGCGTGCCCACCTGGACACGGGCGGCCGCTTGCTGATCGAGGTGGAGCACCACCCGGAGCCGGTCCACCTGCGCGAGATTGACCAACGGTTGGGCAGCCGATGTGGCCCCCCCGTTCTGGAGCAGGGCCCCCGGGTCGGCGAAACGCTGGGTGATGACGCCGGAAAAGGGGGCCACCACACGCTGATACCCCTGGACGACCGACTGGCTGGCTAACCTTTCCTTGGCCACCCGGGCTGCCGCCTCGGAGTCTTCGAGGGCCTGGGCGCTCAGGATGCCGTCCCGGGCCAGGGCGCGATGCCGTTCCGCCGTGCGGCGTTTGTTCTCATAGTCCGCCCTCAGGGCGGCCGCATCCCGATCGGTTTCCGAGGCTTCCAGAACGGCCAGGACCTGCCCTTTGCGGACCGGGCTTCCCTTGTCCACGCCGATCTGTCGGAGGAATCCGCTGACCTTGGGATAGAGGGTGGCCGAGACATAGGGCTGCGCCTCTCCCTGCACCGTCAGCCAACCGGCACCACCATTCTGCTCCGCGGTGGCGACCCGGACCCGGGCGCCGGCGGCAGCCTCCTGGCTCCGGCTCTTCGCTTCATTGCCGACACGGCGGCTCTGCCGGGCCCACAGGATTCCGATGCCGCTGCCCGCCATCAGAAGAAGGGCCAGGCCGGTCATGGAAAACCGCGAGTGGGCGGAACGGGCTTCGAAGACTGTACTCATGATTCACTCCCATGCTGTTCCAGCGCGAATTGTTCATCGAGGAGGTGCGCCGTGGGAGCCTCCTTGCGGAAGAGGCTGTAGACCACGGGCACGACGAAGAGGGTGACGAGGGTGGCCATCAGCAGGCCCCCGATGACCGCCCGCCCCAGGGGTGCGTTTTGGCTGCCGGCCTCCCCCAGCGCCAGCGCCATGGGGACCATGCCCAGGATCATGGCCAGGGCCGTCATGAGCACCGGGCGAAGGCGTGTCCGTCCAGCCAGGGCGGCGCCTTCAAGCGCCGATATTCCGGGATTCGTGGAACGAACCTCGTTGGCGAAACTCACGAGGAGGATGGAATTCGAGGTGGCGATGCCGACGGCCATGATGGCGCCCATCATGGACTCCACATTGAAGGTCGTGCCGGTGATGGCCAGCATCCACAGGATCCCCACCAGGGCCCCGGGAACGGAGAAGAGGATGATGAAGGGATCCAGCCAGCTCTGGTACAGGACCGCCATCAGGAGATACACGAGGGCCATGGCGATGAGGAGGCCGCCGGCCATGTTGCCGAAGGCTTCGATCATCACGCCGTGCTGCCCCCGGATCCGGATCTGGACGCCGGGCGGCAGTTGGCCGAGCCCCTTCACCGCACGCTCGATGTCCGCCACCACGCTTCCAAGGTCACGTCCCTCCGCTTCCGCCATGACATCCAGCACCCGCCGCACCGTCTCGTGATTGATCTCGCTTGGCAGGGCGGTGCGCTGGAGGGTGGCGAAATTGGAGAGAGGTTCCGAACTGGCCTGGAAGGCGGGGCCGCTGGTCGCCGGAAGCGCGGGTTGCAGGAGGCCCCCGCCCGGGGTCGTCGGGAAGGGCGTGTTCATCAGGGCCTCGGGGCTGAGGACATCCGCGATGGGCGCCTTCACGGCCACGGTGTAGTTCACCCCGTTGCCGGGATCCAGGTAGAAGGAGGGAGAGAGCTGGCCATTGCCCGAAAGCGCCACGAGGAGCCCGTTCGAGACCGCCTGCTGGGTCAGCCCCAGGCGGGCGGCCCGGGTTCGGTCCACCTCCACGCGATACCCAGGGGAACGGAGCATCTGCTTGAGCCGGACATCGACGGCACCCGGGATTCGCTCCACAGCCGCGATGAGCCGGGTCGCCACGTCCGAACTGGCCTGGAGGTTGTTCCCGAGGATCTGGATATCGATGGGGGCCGGAACCCCGAAATTCAGGACCTGGCTGACGATGTCGGCGGGCTGGAAGTAGAAGGCGGTTCCGGGGAACCGTTCGCGCAGCACCGCGCGCAGGCGCCGGCGGTGCTCCTGGGTGGGAAGGTGGGGACGCTTCAGCGAGATGAAGAGCTCCGCATCCTGGCTGGTGGCGTTATCGGTGGGGACCAGCGGCAGGTTGTAGGAGAGGGGCACCCCGATGTTGCTGTTCAGGGCGTCCAGTTCCCCTGACGGGATGACCTCACGGATGACCCGCTCGACCTCGGCGATGGTGGCCTCGGTCTGTTCAAGCCGGGTGCCCGGGGCGACGCGGACATGGAGTTTCATCATCCCGGCGTCCACAGCGGGAAAGAAGTCGCGCCCGATCAGGAGCAGCAGCCCCAGGCTCAGGACAGCAAAGGCGCCCGCCATCGCCAGGGAGAGGCTCCGATGGTGGAGGATCCGGTCCAGGGCGCGGCCATAGGCTTCCTGGAACCGGGTGAAATGCCCCTCTCGCCAGGCATTGAACCGCGCCAAGGCGCCGGCGTGGGTGTCCCCCTCCAGGATCCGCCGGGCCAGGGTCGGCACCAGGGTCCGCGAGAGCAGGTACGAGGCCAGCATGGAATAGACCACGGACATGGCCAGGGGCGTGAACAGGTACTTCGCCGGTCCGACGAGGAGCACCACGGGGAAGAAGACGATGCAGATCGCCAGCGTGGCCACGATGGCCGGCGTCGCGATCTGCCGGGCCCCGTCCAGGATGGCGACGGTCAGGGTCTTTCCCATGGCCTGGTTCCGGTGGATGTTCTCCACTTCCACCGTGGCGTCATCCACCAGCATGCCCACGGCCAGGCTCAGACCCCCAAGCGTCATGATATTGATGGTTTGGCCCGACAGCTTCAAGCCGATCAGGCCCACCAGGATGGCCAAGGGAATGGAGGAGCACACGAGGATCATGCTCCGCCAGGACCCGAGGAAGAACAGGATCATCATGGACACCAGGACAGAGGCCATGGTGGCTTCCTTGATGACGTCCGAGATGGCGCCACGGACGAACGCGCTCTGATCGAAATCGAACCGGAGTTCCATGCCTTTGGGGGCCGCGGCCTGGATCTCGGGGAGCAACGCGCGGGAGGCATCGACGACGGCCAGGGTGCTGGCGTCGGACTTCTTGAGCACGGTCAGGTAGGTGGCCCGGTGGCCGTTGATCCGGACGATGTTGGTCTGATCGGCGTAACCGTCATAGACCTTGGCCACATCCCCCAGGTAGATCACAGCGCCATCGACCACCTTCAGGGGCATGTCGCGGAGCTCCTCCAGCTTCACGGGGCTGGAATTGGTCTGGATGGGAAGCTCCTGCTTCCCCATGCGGGCGAGCCCGGCCGGCGTGATGACATTCTGGGCGGAAAGGGCGGTCAGCACATCGGCGGGACTGAGCCCACGGGCGGCCAACTTGGGGAGATCCAGATCCACGGAGACCTGCCGGCCCTTGCCTCCGAAGGGACCGGGGATGGTGATTCCAGGAACCGTGAACAGCCGAAGGCGAACCGCGTTCAGCGCATGGTCGTAGATCTGCTGCTCGGAGAGACCGTCGCCCCGGGCCGTGAGCTGGACCACGGGGACGTTCCCCGCGTTGAACTGGACAATGAAGGGGGTGGGCATGTTGGGCGGCATGAGCCGCATGGCGACGGAGCACGCCGAGCTGATCTCGCTGATGGCGGCGCCGATATCCGCCCCCTGCTGGAAATAGACCTTCACGACGCCGATGCCCTGGATGCTCTGGGACTCGATCCGCTCCACCCCGTTCACGTTGGTGGAAATGGACCGCTCGGTGATCGTCACGACACGGCGCTCCATCTCCTCGGGGCTCATGCCGCTGTAGACCCAGACCACGGATACCGCAGGGATATCAATCCTCGGGAAGATATCGACCTGCATGCGCCGGATGGACAGGATCCCCATCAACAGGATGAGGAAGCACATGACGGCGATGGTGTATGGGCGCCGCAAAGCCAACCTGACGATCCACATCCCTCGACTCCTCTTTGAAAACGGCTGTCTCCCGATCCCGGGCGGGACCCAGGGGTGACGTGCTATCGGGCTCGCTGGGGACAAGGAGGCTCCTCCTTCCGAAGGGCCTTGGCCGAACCGGAGGGGCATCGGCCGTATCGTCCGATCCAGAAGGGAAGGAAGCGCCTTTCCCGACCATCGACCGCGGATGCGGTGATGGGCAATAGTGTAGGAACCCATCCAGGCCCGGGTTTGCACAGGGGTCCGAAAGTTTTGCTCGATTCTCTGCACGGGTGGGCCATGGAGGATTGAGGAAAAAGTTCGGAGATCTGAGCAATCGAGGCTCGGCTGGAATTCCTAGACTTCTTTACCGGCCAGGAGAGCACCACCTTTTGCCCGATCCACGGTCGATGAACATCGCGTCTGCCGCGAAGGTCGCCACGGCCAGGCGCCCGCCAAGCCGGTAAGCCCATCTCCACCCCCGCGCCGGGTCCCGTGGACGCGACGCTTCTCAGGCCCGTTCCCCGGGAACCCTCAAACCCCACTCAGGAAAGGAAGCACCATGCAATACGTCAAGCTCGGAAACACGGGCCTGGACGTCTCCAGGATCTGCCTCGGGATGATGAGCTTTGGCAAGCCCGGGAGTGAACACGGGCTGTTCCCCTGGGCCTTGGACTTCGAGGACGCCAAGCCCATCTTCAGGAGGGCCGTTGAACTCGGCATCAACTACTTCGATACGGCCAATATCTATCAGCTGGGAACGAGCGAAGAGGTGACCGGCCAACTCATCAAGGCCTTCGCCCTTGATCGTGACGATATCGTCGTGGCGACCAAGGTTCGGATGGAGATGCGTCCCGGGAAGCCGAACGGCAGCGGCCTTTCCAGGAAGGCCATCCTCAGCGAAATCGACAAGAGCCTGAAGCGGTTGGGCCTGGATTACGTGGATCTATACACGATCCATCGCCTTGACCCGCAAACGCCCATGGAAGAGACCATGGAGGCGCTCCACGATGTCGTGAAGAGCGGGAAAGCAAGGTACATCGGTGCGTCCACCATGTTCGCCTGGGAGTTCGAGAGGCTGCAGAACATCGCGGAAACGAACGGCTGGACGAAATTCGTCGCGATGCAGAACCACTACAACCTCATCTACAGGGAGGAGGAGCGGGAAATGATTCCCCTCTGTCGGGACCGCAAGATCGCCCTTACCCCGTGGAGTCCCCTCGCCGGCGGCCGCTTGGCGCATCCGTGGGGGACGGTCACGCCCCGTGTCAAGATCGACGAAGTCTCCAAGTGGGTCTGGGACGGCACCAATCACCTGGACAAGGTGGTCGTGGACAACGTGCAGGCGCTGGCGGAGGCCCGGGGCCTCTCGATGGCCCAGATGTCCCTGGCCTGGATCCTGAACAAGCCCTGCGTGACATCACCCATCGTCGGGGCGACCAAGGCCGCCCATATCGAGGAGGCCGTCGCGGCCCTGGACATCCAGCTCACGGGCGACGAGATCCAGGCACTGGAAAGACCTTACGTCACGCATCCTGTGCTCGGGATGATGTAGCTTCCCAAGGCTGACCGCAGCGCCCCATTCCAGGTCCTGGACCCAAGCAGGAAGGAGCATCCTTGATCCCGAATCCCAGCCCATGGCTATCGGCCTGGCAGAACTTCTACCTGATCCTCGGTTCCTCCGCCTCGGCCCTGATCGGCATCCAGTTCGTCGTCATCACGCTGATCGCCCATAGGCGGCAACCGGCTTCTTCCGAGTCCATCAGCGCGTTCGCGACGCCGACGGTTGTCCAGCTGGCGAGCGCTCTGGTTCTTTCGGCCCTCATGAGCGTCCCTTGACCACCGTCTGGACCAAGCAGGATGGGGTCGTCGCTGTCGCGCCGGTGGTGGACTGCGGGGACCGTGTCTGCCTGGCCCTGCACGTCTCCCTCAGCCAGGAGGCCAGGGCCATGCTGGCCCCGGTCCGGGAGGCAGGCCTCAAGGCCTTCGGCCGGCCTGGGCACGTCCCGCATGACTTGGAGCTCCGCACGGATCACGGCACCCAGTACACGGCATCCGACTGCCGCGACTTCTGCCAGGAGTGGTACCTGGACCACACCTTCGCCCCCGTTGGCAGGCCAACGGGCAACGCTGTGGCCGAGCGGCTGATCCAGACCCTGAAGGTGGAGTGCATCTGGCTCAAGGACTGGGAAAGTCGGGCCGAACTCCAGGCCGCACTCGACATCTGGCGCCAGACCTACAACACGCGTCGTCCCCATCAGGCCCTCGGATGGCGCACTCCCCAGCAGCAGCGCGACATGAACCTCGCCAATAACCA
>DATGXY010000037.1:0-1983 GCA_035298525.1 Holophaga sp. | reverse complement strand
GCCCGCGCCTGCCGCCGCGCCCGCTGCCGCTCCGGCCACTGCGCCCGCCACTCCGGCCGGCACCGTGGACGCCGCGGCCCGGTTCACCCTCTCCACCCCCAAGCTCAAGCTCACCTGGCGCAACCAGGACGGCGCCCTGGTCCAGGCCGCCTGGGCCGACGGCACCCCCTTCTTCAATGAAGCCCGGCGGGAGAAGGACGGCAAGGAGATCAGCCAGGACTTCCCCGGCCTGGGCGCCGCCCTCGAGGCGCGCTTCCAGGGCGAGCCCACCGTCACCGAGGAGCCCGGCTTCAAGGTGGTGACCTTCGCTTCCGCCGAGGGCGACCGCCTCGTGTACCGCGTGCCCGTCCAGGGTCATGTGCTGGATGTGGCCTGGACGAGCCCCCGGGCCATGACCCTCAACCTCATGCCCATGCCCGCCGGCGAATCCGCCGTCCACGGCCTGGGCCGCGTCTTCACCCTGGAGCCCAAGGCCATCCACGACGTGTCCTGGACGGACATGCTCAAGGACCCCTTCTTCAGCTTCCTGGGCGCCAAGCGCAAGGTCCTCCCCCCCGCCTCCAGCCGGGTGGGCATGGACGCCGGCATCGATCACGCCGCCAAGGGCCAGCGCAGCTGGTACTTCGCCGCCATCTGGGACGCGAGCGCCGTCACCCTCCGGGATCCCGCCAAGGGCTACCTGCTGGCCGCCCCCGCCGGCGCCGGCGCCTCCGCCCGCCTTTACCTGGGCCCCAAGCAGGCCGAGGAACTGTCCGCCTTCCACCTCCCCGGCCGCAAGGACGACGGCAAGGTCTTCACCCAGGTCATGGACTTCGGCTTCTTCGGCCTGGTGGCCAAGCTCCTCTTCATGATCCTCCGGGGCATCCACCAGGTGGTGCCCAACTGGGGCTGGTCCATCATCCTCCTCACCGTCCTCATCCGCGGCGTCCTCTGGCCCCTGAACACCAAGACCACCGTGCAGATGCTGCGCATGAAGGAGCTGGAGCCGCACCAGAAGGCCCTGCAGGCCAAGTACGAGAAGTTCGGCAACGATATGGCCAAGAAGGCCGAGATGCAAAAGGAGCTCATGGCCTTCTACAAGAAGAACGGCCATAACCCCATGGGCGGCTGCCTGCCCATGCTCCTGCAGATGCCCGTCTTCTTCGCCCTCTGGTCCATGCTCAACGCCGTCTTCGAGCTGCGCCACGCCCCCTTCGCCTTCTGGCTGAAGGACCTCTCCGCCCAGGATCCCTTCTACGTGCTGCCCATCCTCATGGGCGTCTCCATGATCGTCCAGCAGGCCATGACGCCTTCCGTGGGGGATCCCACCCAGCGCAAGATGATGATGATCATGATGCCCGTCATGTTCACCTTCTTCTTCGCCAGCACCCCCTCGGGCCTCTGCCTCTATTACCTGATGTTCAACCTCATCGGCATCCTGCAGACCTGGCTGGTGATGCGCACCTACAAGCCCCAGCCCATCGTGGCCTGATCCAGGAGGAAACATGCGCAAGGCCTCCCTCCCCCTCGAGCAGGTGCCGGACGCCGTCGTCCGGTGGTGCTCCCACCTGGGCCTCCAGGTCACCGCGATCCCCGGCGCCTCCGGCGACGAGGAGCTCTTCCCCAACCGCATCGTGCTGGACGGCGCTGACGCCAGCTGGCTCGCCGCCAACCGGGGCGTGGCCCTGGACGCCCTCCAGTTCCTCATCCACGAGGCCCAGGGCGAGCGCGAGGAGCATCGCCAGGCCTACCTGGACGTGCAGTCCTTCCGCCTCTTCCGCATGAAGGAAGTGGTGGCCATGGCCGGCTTCGCCGCCGAGAAGGCCCGCACCCTGGGCAGCTACACCTTCGCCTCCCTGAGCCCCCGGGAGCGCCGCTGGGTGCACCTGGTGCTCGCTCGTCAGCCTGGTTTCGCCACGGAGAGCGAAGGCACCGGCACCTTCAAGTCCCTCAAGGTGACCCGGACCTAGGGCCCCGGTCCCATGGACCGCCCGGACCCCATCT
>DATGXY010000036.1:0-3297 GCA_035298525.1 Holophaga sp. | reverse complement strand
GACGGGCGCGCTCGCGTCGCTCGCTCTCCGTCCCCCCACACCCCCACTTCCCGCCTTGACGCAGGGAGGGCGGGGGCTACATGATCCCGGCCCAGGGGCCCGTTTCGGTGCGGAGGGCGAGGTCGGGGAGCTCGTTCTCCTTGAACATGAAGTGGCTGGCGTTCCAGCTGCCGCAGGCCTCGCAGCGGTCCACGTAGTCGGCGGTCTTCTGGCCGCAGACGCTGCACTCGAAGCGCTGGCGCAGGATGCCCAGGTTGCGCAGGAGCTGGCGGTACTCGTTCAGGGCCTGCTCGTTGCGGCCGCGGCGGGCGTGGATCTTGGCCATGAAGAAGAAGAGGATGGGGGAGTACACCACCTGGGTGCGCACCTCCTGGAAGAGGTCCAGGGCCTCGTCCAGGATCTCCAGGCGGTAGAGCATCTTGCCCAGGAAGAACTTGGCCGTCGTGGCGTGCTCGCTGGTGGCCGCCACCCGCCGCAGGACGGCGAGGCCCTCCTCGGGCTTGCCGCTCTGGATGAAGAAGTCCTCCACCTCCTGGAGCATGGCCCCCTCGCCGGTGGTGCGGAAGCCCTCCAGCCAGATCTCCACGCCCTGGGGCTCCTGGTCCTGGAGGATCATGCACCGGCCCAGGCTGAGCCAGGCGGGGACGAAGGAGGTGTCCTCCTTGAGGATCTGCTGAAGGATCTGGACGGCCTCCTTGTACTGGTCGGCCTCCACCTTGTTCATGGCGACCTGGTACCACAGGGCCGTGCCCTGGGACCGCTCCTGGGCGTTGACCTCCCGGCCGAAGCGGCTCACGAGGCGCTTGTGCACGTCCAGGGCCTCCTCCCAGCGCCCGGCGTCCATGTGGAGCGTGCGGAGCTTGCGCAGGGCCCGGAGGGCCTGCTTGGGGGCGTCCCCGGCCAGGCGCTTCAGGAGGGCCGTGGCTCCGTCGGGGTTGCGGTCGGCGACGAGGGCGTCGGCGAGCAGGTAGTGGAACTCCACGTCGTCGGGGTGGGCCAGGCACCAGGCCTCCAGGTGCTTCACGGCCGTGTCGTACTCCCCGAGCTTGATGAGGGCCTCGCCCAGGAGGAGGTTGGCGGCCTCATGGTCGGCCCTTTCGCGCAGGATGCTCTCCAGCACCTGGCGCGCGTGGCCGGGGAGCCCGTGGGCCAGCAGCTCGCGGGCCTCCCGGATGAGGGAGGAGAGCCGCTTGCCGGCGCGGGTCGCGGCCGAGGCGTTGATCCCCTTCACGAAGCGGCTGAACTCCATGATCCCGGTGTAGAGGATGTTGAGCACGAAGCCCAGGAGGAAGGCGCCGATGAGCAGGGACGACACGCGGATGCTGGCGTCGCTCCACAGGGCCACGTCCAGGCCGAGGACGGCCGTGTTGCGCATGTAGATGTAGCCCACCGACATCAGCGCGAAGGCGATGAGGGCGATGAATAGGAGGTTGATCAGGCGCATTTCCGTTCCTCGGTCCCGTGGGCACAGTTTGGCATCAATTCCCCGCCGGGGGATGGCTGGTGAGCCAGTCCCGCACCGCCTTGAGGTCGCCCCACACCGCGGCCCGCACCTCCTGGGTGTACTGGCGGAGGACGTAGGCGGGGTGGAAGGTGGGCATGACCGGGATCCCGCCCAGCATCTCCAGGCGCTGCCACTGGCCCCTTATCCGGGTGATCCCCGCCGGGGAGCCCACCAGCTCCCGCAGGGGGGTGGCCCCCAGGGTCACGATCACGTCCGGCCGCACCAGCTCGATCTGGCGGCGCAGGTAGGGCAGGCAGGTCCCCGCCTCCTGGGGGGTCGGGGTCCGGTTGTCGGGAGGACGGCACTTCACCACGTTGCAGATGTAGACCTCCTCCCGGCGGAAGCCCATGGCACCGATCATCTTGTCCAGGAGCTCCCCGGCGCGGCCCACGAAGGGGCGCCCCTGCAGGTCCTCGTCCCGGCCCGGGCCCTCCCCCACGAACATGAGGCGGGCCCCGGGGGCCCCCTCCCCGAAGACGAACTTCACCCGGTGGGAGCCCAGGGGGCAGGCCAGGCAGTTCCCGATGCAGGCCTCCAGTTCGGCCAGGCTGGCGGACGAGGCCACCGATTCCATGGAAGGAAAGGCCTTGGGATCCGTGCGGGGGGGTGGCGGAGGCTCGGCGATTGTTTTTTCCAATCGTCTTGCAGGCGCTTCAACGGTTGTTTCGCGCGCGGGAGGTGTATCCAATTCCGCGGCGGGTTGGTAGGGTGGAGGAATGAGGCCCATCACCCCCAGGTCCTGGAGGGTGTCGCGCCACTGGTGGAGGTCCCCGGTCATGGTCCTAGACTAACCAATTCCGGGCATTGGACCACGCATCGGGAACATTTCCCCTCCTGCCATCATTTGAAGTTCGGAGCCATGCATGGAGCCGTTCAATCCGCCGGACGTTCCCTTCGGGGAGAACGCCGACTTCCAAGAGATCTTTTCAGCCCTCTACCCCCGCCTGGTGAGCTACGCCCGCCGGTACGGGGCGACCTATCCCGAGGACATCGCCCAGGAAGCCTTCGTCATCCTGATGCAGAGGGAGACCCCGGTCGAGCACCCCACGGCCTACCTGTACGGCACGGTGCGGACCCTCTCCCTCACGGAACGCCGTCCCCTCAAGAACCAGTCCATCAGCCTCGAAGCCGTCATGGAGCAGGGGAAGGGGCCGGAGGCGGACGACGAGCTCCTCAGCCAGGAGGTCCGGGAGCGCATGAAGTCGCTCTCCCCCACCTTCCGCGAGACCCTGTGGCTGTTCGTGGTGGAGGACCTCTCCATCCGCCAGATCGCGGATATATTGGACATCCCCGAAGCCACCGTGAAGACCCGCATCCACCGCGCCAAAGCCCATCTCAAGAACCAGCTCAATTCATCCGGATCATCGGGAGGCCTCCATGTCCTGGCTTGACCCCCAGCGCAGTCAAGAACCCGCCGAGGACACCCTGCTCCGGGAGGAGCTGAGGGCACTGCTGGGGGTGAGGCAGCCCCGGAACTACTTCGAGTCCGAACCCACCCCCGAGCTGGTGGCCCTGGCGGAGGAGCTCCGCAAGGAGGCCCGGCGCCGGAACCGCACCGCCCGCAAGCAGACCCACTGGATGCTCCTCGCCGCCGCCCTCCCCCTGGCCATCGCCTTCGGGGGCGTGAGCCTCTGGGGCATCGCCCAGAAGCACAAGGCCGAGGACCTGGCCCAGGCCGTCGCCGCCCGGGAGGCCGAGGTCGCCCGCATGGCCGCCACCCTCCAGCAGCGCCAGGCCGAGCCCGTGCGCGCCACGGCCCCCCTCCAGCGCTCGACCGATGCGGTCGACCATCG
>DATGXY010000035.1:0-4416 GCA_035298525.1 Holophaga sp. | reverse complement strand
CCCGTCACGCCGGCCGCACCGCCGCCTGCGCCCCCTCCGCCCCCCGTGGACCTCCAGCCCCTTCGCAGGGAGCTCCTGGAGATCAAGGGGGCCGTGGAGGCCCTCAAGGAGGTGGAGACCCGCAACGCCTCCATCCTGCGGGAACTGGACCAGATGAAGGCCCAGCTCACCCGCATCCAGAAGCAGGGCATGCCCCAGGCCCAGCTGCACCTGCCCCAGGCCCTGCTGGAACTCTACGGGGACCTCGTGTCCAACGACCTGGACCCCCTCATCGCCCTCCGCCTCTGCGAATACACCCAGCGCACCCTCATGGAGCAGGGCGGGGACGGCACCCTCGACCCCGAAAGGGCCCGCATCTTCCTGCGCCGGGTCATCGCCGACTTCATCCCCGTGGCCCCCCCCATCCAGCTGGAATCGGGCAAGACCCGGGTGGTGGCCCTGGTGGGCCCCACGGGCGTGGGCAAGACGACCACCATCGCCAAGCTGGCCGCCTACGCCAAGCTCGAGCTCAAGCAGAAGGTGGCCCTCCTCACCCTGGACACCTTCCGCATCGCCGCCGTGGACCAGCTCCACCAGTACGCCGAGATCCTCCAGGTGCCCCTCCACGTGGCCCTCACCGTGGAGGACCTGCGCAGCGCCCTGCGCTTCTACCAGGACCGGGCCCTCGTCCTCCTGGACACCCCGGGGCACAGCCCCAAGGACGCCGACATGATGGCCCAGCTGCGCCGGTTCCTGGACGAACTGCCCGAGGCGGAGGTGCACCTGGTGCTCTCGGCCACGACGAAGCCGAGGGACCTGGCCGACATCGCCCAGCGCTTCGAGGCCCTCAGCCCCTCCCGCCTCGTCTTCACCAAGCTGGACGAGACCTGCACCCTGGGCCCCCTCCTCTCCACCCTCGTGCGGGTGAAGCGGCCCATCTCCTACCTGGGCACCGGCCAGGAGGTCCCCCAGGACCTCGAGATGGCCACCAGCCGGCGCCTGGCCGATCTCATCCTCCCCCTGCCCCAGCTCTCCTGCTAGTCCTACATCACGAACACGCCCCAGGCCTCCCATGAACGATCAAGCGAACCGTCTCCGCGCCTTGGCCCGCACCCAGCCGGCCGCCCCCAGCCTCTTCGGGAGCCGGGTCATCGCCATCGCCTCCGGCAAGGGGGGCGTGGGCAAGACCAACGTCGTGGCCGGCCTGGCCATGACCCTCTCCCAGCAGGGCCAGCGCGTCATGGTGCTGGACGCCGACTTCGGCCTGGCCAACCTGGACATCCTCCTGGGACTGGCCCCCCAGTGGACCCTGGAGCACGTGCTCCGGGGGGAGAAGCTCCTGGAGGAGATCATCCTGGAAGGCCCCTTCGGCATCCGGATCATCCCCGCCAGCAGCGGCATCCAGGAACTGACCCGCCTCGACGCCGCCGCCGAGCTGCGCCTGGTCCAGGGCCTCCAGCGGGTCTCCCAGGGGGTCGACTGGCTCCTCATCGACACCGCCGCCGGCATCCACGATTCCGTCATCAAGCTCCTCATGGCCGCCCAGGAGGTCCTCCTGGTGACCACCCCCGAGCCCACCGCCCTGGTGGACGCCTACGCCATGGTGAAGGTGGTCCACCTGCGGGACCCCCGGAAGCCCTTCTGGCTCCTCATCAACAACGCCCAGAACGAGGAGGAGGCCGAGGAGACCATCGACCAGCTCCAGGCCGCCACCCGGCGCTTCCTGGACCGGGAACTCCAGGTCCTGGGCATGCTGCCCTCGGATCCCTTCATGCTCCAGGCCGTCCGCCAGCAGCGTTGCGTGGTGGATCTGTATCCCCAGGCGCCCGCCTCCCTGGCCTTCGTTTCGGCCGCTTCCCGGCTCCAACAGAAGATCCCCTTACAAAAGGAAGGATTTGCTGCATTCTGGAAGGGACTTAGCACCGAGGAGCCATGACGGAGGGGGGTCAGACGGCGGGAAAGGGGCTGGACCCGAGGAAGGCCGCGTCCTCCCTGGGCAAGGCGGCCCTGGACGCTTACGGCCGGACCGCCAAGGCCCCGGCCCCGCCCCCGCCCCGTCCCGAAGCGCCGGAGGTGCCCGACCTGCCCGACCTGGCCGACCGGGAGGAACTCATCACCGAGTGCCTGCCCCTGGTGAAGTTCGTGGCCCACCGCATCTCGAGCCGCCTGCCCAGCCACGTGGAGCTGGACGACCTCATCCACTCCGGGATCCTGGGCCTCATGGACGCCGTGCGCAAGTTCGAGCCCGACCGGAACGTCAAGTTCAAGACCTACGCGGAGCAGCGCATCCGGGGGGCCATCCTGGACGGCCTCCGGGACCTGGACTGGGTCCCCCGCAGCCTGCGCCGCAAGAAGAAGGACATCGAGGCCGCCTATCACCTCCTGGAGCAGCAGCGCGGCAGGGCCGCCACCGACGAGGAGGTGGCCGCCCACCTGGGCATGAGCCTGGAGGACCTGCACCACTCCCTGGACGAACTCAAGGGCGTGACCCTGGGGGCCTTCGTGGAGGCCGGGGAGAACGGGGAGGGGGAGAACCTCATCAGCTTCGTCCCGGATCCCGACGGCGAGAACCCCCACATCCTCCTCCAGGCCCGGGAGGTGAGAAGCATTCTCAAGTCCGCCGTGGACCGGCTCCCCACCAAGGAGCGCTTCGTGGTCCAGCTCTACTACTTCGAGGAGCTGACCATGAAGGAAATCGGCACGCTCCTCAACATCACCGAAAGTCGGGTATCGCAATTGCATACCAAGTCCATGCTCCGCCTCCGGGGCAAGCTGAAGGAACGACGGATCGATGGTTGAACGGGATGAGCGATGGCCAAGATTCTAAGCCAGGAAGAGGTTGATGCCCTCCTGAAGTCCCACGCCAAGGCGGCGAAGGGACCTGCACCCGCTGCCGGGCCTGCCGACCGCCCAGCGGCCGGACCCGCCCCCCAGAAGGCAAAAAAAGCCCAGCCCCAGAAGAAGGTCAGCCTCTACAATTTCCGCCGCCCGGACCGGGTGAGCCGGGAGCAGATGCGCTCCCTGCACTTCATGCACGACCGCTTCGCCCGGAACTTCTCCAGTTCCCTTTCCGCCTACCTGCGGACCATCACCGAGGTGAACCTGGTCTCCGTGGAGCAGCTGAGCTACCAGGAATTCCTCCTGTCGGTGCCCGATCCCACCTGCTTCAACGCCATCTCCATCCGCCCCCTGGAAGGCGCCTTCGCCCTGGAGGTGAACCCCCAGCTCGTCTTCCCCATCATCGACAAGATGCTGGGCGGCCCCGGCGACCCCCTCAAGCAGCTGCGCACCATGACGGACATCGAGCAGTCCATCTTCGACGGGGTGCTCAAGCTGGCCCTGGACGACCTGCGCGAGGCCTGGCGGGGCATCATCGACCTGGACTTCAAGATCCAGGCCCGGGAGACGAGCCCCCAGCTCATCCAGATCGTGGCCCCCAACGAGGTGGTGCTCCTCGTGGTCTTCGAGGTGAAGATGAGCTCGGTGGTCGGCATGATCAACCTGGCCATCCCCTCCATCATCCTGGAGCCCGTGGCCAGCAAGTTCGACCAGGAGATGTACACCGGCTACAAGAAGTCAGGCACCTTCGAGGAGGCCCGCCTCCTCATGGAGAGCGTCAAGCGCTGCGACATGCAGGTGTGCGCAGAGATCCGGGGCACGAGCCTGCGGCTCTCCGATATCCTGGCCCTCCAGGAGGGGGACATGATCCCCCTGACCAAGCGCTTCGACGCCAGCCTGGACCTCACCGTCGACGGCATCCCCCGCTTCCAGGGGTACGTCGCCCTCAATTCGAACCAGAAGCGGGTGTTCCAAGTGACCGCCCTCAAGCAGGAGGCTTGACATGGATCCCGTGATGTCCGACCTCGACCAGAAGATCGGCGGATGCTTCTCCGAGAGCATGGCCAGCGTCTTCTCCATGCTCACGGGGCGGGAATTCGCCATCAAGAGCCAGGATGGCAACACCCTGGACCACACCGGGGTCTCGGTCCTCCACCAGGCCACCGTCGTCTACGTGAAGGCCCACTACACCAAGGGCATGACCGGCACCCTGCTCTTCACCCTCCCCCTCAAGGAGGGCACCATGCTGGTAGACCTCATGCTGGGCGGG
This sequence comes from Holophaga sp., assembly GCA_035298525.1. GTDB lineage: Bacteria > Acidobacteriota > Holophagae > Holophagales > Holophagaceae > Mesoterricola. The sequence continues at coordinate 329 of DATGXY010000035.1, read as the reverse complement.
GACGGCACCCCCAGCACGGAGCTGGCCGGCGACAGCAAGGACGCCCTGGCCGAGACCTTCAACCAGATCATGGGCAGCGCCAACCAGGCCCTCTCCGACCTGGCGGGGGAGACCCTCTCCATCTCCAACGTGGAGATCTTCTCCATGGAGGGCGGCGACGCCTCGGGCCTGGAGGAGCTGATGGGGCCCGGCCCCTTCTACGATCTGCCCCTGGAGACGACCCAGGAGAACCTTTCCACCCTCATTCACCTGCTCATCCCCGACCTGCTCATCCAGCAGATCAAGCGCAAGCTGGGCCTGGGCGAGCCCCCCGCGGCCCCGCCGCCCCC
>DATGXY010000034.1:0-8759 GCA_035298525.1 Holophaga sp. | reverse complement strand
CCCCTGGGAACGCCTCTGGGCCATGCCCCGGCCCGAATGGGAGCTGACGTGATCTCGTGCGACGTACTCGTCCTGGGCGGCGGCATCGCCGGGTGTTCCGCCGCGCTCCGCGCCGCCAACGCGGGGGCTTCGGTGGTGCTGGTGGCCAAGGACGCCCTGGGGGAGTCCAACACCGCCTACGCCCAGGGGGGCATCATCGGCTCGGCTCCGTCCGACGCCCAGGATTCCCCGGCCCTCCTGGCATCCGACATCGAGGCCGCGGGCGCGGGGCTCTGCAAGCCCGAGGCGGTGGCCCTGCTCGCCGAGGAGGGCCCCGGGCTCTGCCGGGAATTCCTCTGGAAGGAGGTGGGCGTCCCCTTCGACCACACGGGCCCCGAGGAGCCCGACGCCACCGCCGAGGCCGCCCACAGCGCCCGGCGCATCTGGCACGTGAAGGACGCCACGGGCCGGGCCATCCAGGGCGCGCTGACGGCCGCCGTCAAGGCCAACCCCGGCATCCGCGTCCTGGAGGGCCACGCCCTCGTGGACCTCCTCACCGTCCCCCACCACAGCCGGGACCCCCGGCGGGTCTACGACCCCATCCAGGTGTGGGGGGCCTACGTCCTCACCCCCGGGCGGGACGTGCTCATGTGCCTGTCCCGGCGCACCATCCTCGCCACGGGCGGCCTGGGCTACCTGTACCTCCACACCAGCAACCCGGCCTCGGCCACGGGGGACGGGCTCGCCGCCGCCTACCGGGCCCACGCCCGCATCGTGAACTGCGAGTACGTCCAGTTCCATCCCACCACCCTCTTCGTGCCGGGACGGCCCCGCACCCTGCTCACCGAGGCCCTCCGGGGCGAGGGCGCCCACCTGGTGAACGGCAGGGGGGAGCGCTTCATGGCCCGCTACGCCCCCGAACGCATGGAACTGGCTCCCCGGGACGTGGTGAGCCGGGCCATCTTCCAGGAGATGGCGGCCACGGGCGAGCTTTGCATGCACCTGGACCTGGAGCCCCTGAAGGCCCGCCTCGACCTGGAGGAGCGCTTCCCCAACGTGCTCGATACCTGCCGCAAGGCCGGCCTGGACCCCCTCTCCCAGCCCATCCCCGTTGTGCCGGCCGCCCACTACTTCTGCGGCGGGGTCGCGGTGGACCTGGAGGGCAGGGCGAGCCTGCCCGGGCTCTTCGCCGTGGGCGAGGTGTCCTGTACCGGCGTGCACGGCGCCAACCGCCTGGCCTCCGCCTCCCTTCTGGAGGGCCTCGTGTGGGGCGTGCGCGCCGGGGACGCCTGCGCCCGGGAGGCCGCGGGGACCCGCCTTCCGGAACCCGATGACTTCGCCCCCTGGAAGCACGCCACCGGGGCCCCCGAGCCGGACCCCCTCCTGGTGGAGCAGGACTGGACCAGCATCCGCACCACCCTGTGGAACTACGCCGGCATCGTGCGCACCCGGGAGCGCCTCGTGCGGGGCCGGGGCGACATGGGCTACCTGTACCACCGCCTGGAGGCCTTCTACCGGTCCGCGCCCCTCTCCCGGAGCCTGCTGGAGCTTCGGAGCGGGATCATCTGCGCGCGCCTGATCATGAAGGCGGCCCTCCAGAACCCCGAATCCCGGGGCTGCCACTACCGGCTGGACTGATCCCGGGATCCTTGGCAATCTTGAGATTCAACCCAGGGGCCCTCGGGTGGGCCCCCTTTGCGCACGAGGGCGCCGTGGCCGACTCGACCAGGAAACGCTATCCCGTCTTTCTCCCCCGCACCGATTTCCCCATGAAGGCGGACCTGCCCCAGAGGGAACCCAAGCGGGTCGAGCGCTGGAAGGCCGAAGGCCTCTATGCGCGCATCGAGGCCAGGCGCCGGGCGGACAACGCCGCCGGCCGCGGCAAGGGGCGCCGCATCCTCCACGACGGCCCCCCCTACGCCAACGGGGCCATCCACATCGGCCACGCCCTCAACAAGATCCTCAAGGACATGGTCGTCAAGAGCCTCTGGCTGGACGGCTATGAGTCCCCCTATGTCCCCGGCTGGGATTGCCATGGCCTGCCCATCGAACACGCGGTGGAGCGGGACCTGGGCCCCAAGCGCCGCGAGATGAGCCGCTCCGAGTTCCTCACCCGGTGCCGGGCCTATGCGCAGAAGTGGATCGACAGCCAGCGCGCGGGCTTCCAGCGCCTGGGGGTCCTGGGGGCCTGGGACGAACCCTACATCACCATGCAGCCCCGGTACGAGGCGGACGTGGTGCGGCTCCTGGGCCGGCTTTTCGAGTGCGGCGCCGTCACCCGCAAGCTGAAGGTGGTGCACTGGAGCTACGGCGCCCGCACCGCCCTGGCCGAGGCCGAGGTCGAGTACGCGGACAAGACGAGCCCCGCCGTCACCGTGGCCTTCCCCGTGGCCGACGCCGAGGCCCGGCGCATGGAACTGCCCACCCCCCTCTTCCTCCCCATCTGGACGACCACCCCCTGGACCCTGCCCAGCAACCTGGCCATCGCCATGCACCCGGACATGGAGTACGCGGTGGTGAAGGCCGGTGACCGCCACTACATCGTGGCCGTGCCCCTCCTGGAGGACTTCCAGAAGAAGCTGGGCGTCCAGCTCCACACCCGGGAGACCCGCAAGGGCAAGGAATTCCAGAGCCTCAAGGCCCGCCACTGCTGGCTGGAGCGCGAATCCCCCGTCCTCCTCGCCGAATACGTCACCGCCGACACCGGCACGGGCCTCGTGCACACGGCCCCCGACCACGGCGTGGACGACTTCAACCTGGCCCATCACCTGGGCCTGCTCCAGCTGGTGGGGCCCGACGGCCGCTTCACGGCCGAGGTGCGGGACCCCGAGCTGGAGGGGAAGAACATCTTCGACACCAACCCCCTGGTGGTGGACCGCCTGCGGGCCTCCGGCGCCCTCCTGCACGAGGAGAGCCTCACCCACAGCTACCCCCACTGCTGGCGCACGAAGACCCCCATCTTCTTCCGGGCCACTGAGCAGTGGTTCATCATCATGGACAACGAACTCCTGGGGAAGGGCCGCTCCCTGCGCGAGCTGGGCCTGGAGGGCGTCGACGGCACCCGCTGGGTGCCGGCCCAGGGCCGCAACCGCATCCACGCCATGATCTCGGGCCGCCCCGACTGGTGCATCAGCCGCCAGCGCGCCTGGGGCACGCCCCTCACCGTGCTGCGCTGCACCGAGTGCGGCGAGCCCCTGGCCGCCAAGGAGATCTTCGAGAAGGCCGCGGCGGCCATCGAGCAGGGCGGGGTGGAGGCCTGGGCCGAACTGCCCCTGGAGCAGCTGAAGCCCGAGGGCGCAGCCTGCGCCAAGTGCGGTTCCGGATCCTTCCAGAAGGAGACGGACATCCTGGACGTGTGGATCGACTCCGGCGTCAGCGCCGCCGTCGTTTGCGACACCCACTCCGAGCTGAGCCGGGAGGACTACGGGAAGTTCATCTACCTGGAGGGCTCCGACCAGCACCGGGGCTGGTTCCACTCCTCGCTCCTCTTCAACCTGGCCGCCACCGGCGAGAAGCCCTACGACACCGTCGTCACCCACGGCTTCGTGCTGGACGGCAAGGGCCAGAAGATGAGCAAGAGCCTGGGCAACGTGGTCGTGCCCGAGGAGGTCATGAAGACCCTGGGCGCCGACATCCTCAGGTGGTGGACCGCCTCCGTGGACTACAACGAGGACGTGCGCATCTCCAAGGAGATCCTGGAGCGCTCCGCCGACGCCTACCGGAAGATCCGCAACACCCTCCGCTTCCTGCTGGGGGCCCTGGCCGACTTCGACCCGGCCCGGGACGCCGTGCCCGAATCCGAGTTCACGCCCCTGGACGCGTGGATCTGGGGCGCCTACGGCGACACGGCGGCGCGGGTGGCCGAGGCCTTCCGCACCTTCAACTTCATGGAGGCCGCCCAGACCCTCCACGGCTTCTGCCAGCTGGAGCTGTCGGGGCGCTACTTCGAGATCATCAAGGACCGCCTCTACTGCGACGCCGAGGACAGCCCCCGCCGCCGCAGCTGCCGCACCGCCTGCTGGAAGCTGGCCCAGGGCCTCGCCGTCCTCCTGGCCCCCGTGCTCAGCTTCACCGCCGACGAGGCCTGGGAGAACATCCCCGGCGTCGAGGGCTCCGTCTTCGAACAGCGCTTCCCCGTCCACGGGGCCCACGCCGCCGCCGGCGACTGGGACCGGTTCTGGGAGATCCGCGAGGCCGTGCAGGCCGCCATGGAGCCCCACCGGGCCGCCAAGACCATCGGCACCAGCCTGGACGCCCTGGTCACCCTGGCCCTCCCGGCGGAGGACGCCGCCGTCCTGGGCAGGCTGGGCGAGGATCCCGAGGACCTCCTCGTGGTGAGCGGCCTCCAGGTGCAGGAGGCCCCCGGCCTCGACGTCGCCGTGGCCGCCCACCCCGGCACCAAGTGCCCCCGGTGCTGGAACCACAAGGGCGGCGCGGGCGACGGCGACGACGCCGACCTCTGCCCCCGCTGCGACGCCGTGGTGAAGGCCCTGGCATGATCCGCCGCCTTCCCTGGCTCCTCCTGCCCCTGGGTGCCCTGTTCCTGGACTGGGCCTCCAAGGCCTGGATCCTGTCCCACCTGGCCCCCCACGCCTCCCGCACGATCATCAAGGGCTTCTTCCACCTGACCCTGGGCTTCAACCCCGGCGCCATCTTCGGGACCCTCGCAGGGGCCCCGGCGGGGGTGCGCGCCGTGGTGTTCACCGTGGCCGGGGTGGGGGCCGTGCTCTACTTCGGCTGGGAGTTCCTGCGGGAATCCACCCCCACCCTGCAGCGCTGGGGCCTGGGCCTCGTCCTGGGCGGCGCCCTGGGCAACGGCCTGGACCGGTTCCAGCGGGGCGCCGTGGTGGACTTCCTGGACTTCGAGTTCGGAGGCTGGCACTACTGGACCTTCAACCTGGCCGACACCTTCATCGTGTGCGGGGGCGTCCTGCTGGGCCTGGGGATCCTGATGGCCTCCCTGAAGCGCAAGGCGGAGCCCGGCGCCCCCGAGAGGACGGAGCCGGACCCGTCCTGATCGGCCCGCCCAGGGCCGCCCCGGCGCCGGGAGCGTAGGCATCCCGGCCGGGGCGGTATAACCTGTTACGAGGTATCCCTGGAGTCCCCTTTGCGCCGAACCGCCCTCCTCCCCCTCCTGGCCCTGGCCCTGGCATTGCCCGTCCGCGCGGACGAAGGTCTTTGGACCTTCGATAACCTGCCCCTGGATCGCATGAAGGCCAAGTACGGGTTCGCCCCGGACGCCGCCCTCCTGAAGCGCCTCCAGGCGGCCACCGTGCGCTTCCCGGGGGGCACGGGTTCCTTCGTCAGCAAGGATGGCCTCGTCCTCACCAACCATCACGTGGGGCGGGGGGCCGTGCAGCAGGTGTCCACCGCGGACAAGGATTACATCCGTAATGGATTCGTCGCCGCCAACCGCGCCGAGGAGATCCAGGTGCCCGGCATGGAGCTGATGGTGCTGGTCTCCGCCCGCCAGGTGACCGGGGACGTGGAGGCCGCCGCCAAGGGCCTGGCCGAGGCCGAGGCCGCCAAGGCCAAGCGCAACGCCCTTTCCTCCCTGCAGAAGGCCGAGGAGGAAAGGACGGGCCTCACGGTGACGCCCGTGACCCTGTACCGGGGGGGCCAGTACTGGCTCTACGGGTACCGCAAGTTCAAGGACGTGCGCCTGGTGGCCGCCCCGGAGATGAAGGTGGCCTCCTTCGGCGGGGACTGGGACAACTTCACCTACCCCCGCTTCGATATGGATTTCACCCTCTTCCGCATCTACGCGGACGGGAAGCCCTACCAGCCCGAGGCCTGGCTGCCCCAGGCCACCAGCCCCCTGGGCAACGGGAACCTGGTCCTGGTGCCCGGCCACCCCGGCACCACCTTCCGCCAGGAAACCGCCGATCAGATGACCATCGAGCGGGACGCCATCTGGCCGGCCCGCATGGCAGGCTACCTGCGCCGCCGGGCCGCCCTGGCCGCCTACGCGTCCACCAGTCCCGAAGCCAAGCGCCTGGCCACCACCGCCCGCTACGGCATCGAGAACAACGTCAAGCGGGCCGAGGGCATGCTCATGGGCCTCCACAAGCCCGGCAACCTGGAAAAGGTGGCCAAGGAAGAGGCCGAGCTGAAGGCCAGGCTGAAGGGCGATCCCGCCCTCGCCAGCTGGGACCGCATCAAGGAAGCCACCCTCCGCCAGAAGGCCCTGCTGAACGAGGCCCCCCTGCGGGATAACCTGGGCTGCGCCCTCCTGGGCCGGACGGTGACCCTCCTGCGCCTGGCCAGCGAAGGGCGCCTGCCCAGCGAGAAACGCCTGCCCGAATACACGGACGGGGCCATCAAGGCCACCCGCGATCGCTACATGAATCCCGCCCCGGTCCAGCTGGGCCTGGAGGAGGCCAACCTGGCCGCCGGCCTCAAGGAGGCCGTGGAGCTCCTGGGCGCCGGCCATCCGGCCGTGAAGGCCCTCCTGGCCGGCCGCACCCCCGAAGCCGCGGCCCATGCGGCCCTCCAGGGCACGGGCATGGCGGATCCCGTCAAGCGCGCCAATTACCTGGCCGCCGTTCCCGAGATGGCCACGGATCCCCTGGTGGCCTTCGCCCGGCTTTACGAGCCCTTTGCCCGGGAAGCCCAGGTGCGCTACCAGGAACAGGTGCAGGGCCCCCTGGAGGAGCACGGCGGCCGCATCGCCCAGGCCCGCTTCCGGGTGCTGGGCACCTCCGCCTACCCCGATGGCACCGGCACCCTTCGCCTGACCTACGGCCCGGTGGCCGGCTACCCCGCCAATGGCACCCTCATCCAGCCCTTCACCACCTTCTACGGCCTTTTCGACCGGGCCGCCGGCTGGGGCCCCGAGGCGGAGGAGGGCGTGTGGGCCCTGCCCAAGCGCTGGTACGACCGCCGGTCCACCCTGGCCCTGGAGACCCCCTATAACTTCGCCTACGCCTGCGACACCGTGGGCGGCAACTCCGGCTCCCCGGTGGTGAACGTGAAGGGCGAGCTGGTGGGCCTCAACTTCGACAGCAACATCGAGGCCCAGGCCGGCTACTACATCTACGACGGCACCGCCAAGCGCTCCGTGGCCGTGGATGCCCGGGCCATCCGCCAGGTGCTGGCGAAGATCATGGACGCCGGCCACCTCGTGGACGAGATGGACGGCAAATAGGACGGCCAGGGAGCCTTCAGTAGCAGAACGTGTCGCCGGGGGCGTCCTTCACCAGGAGCTCCCGGATGGCCGTCACCTGGCCCACCATGGCGATGAAGTCCAGGGGCAGGAGGGCCTGGGGGCCGTCGCTGAGGGCGTGGGAGGGCTGGCAGTGGGTCTCCACCAGGATCCCGTCGGCCCCGGCGGCCACGGCGGCCCGGGCGCAGGGGACCACCAGGTCCCGCCGGCCCGTGGCGTGGCTGGGGTCGGCGATGACTGGAAGGTGGGTGAGGGCCTTGGCGGCGGGGATCACGGACACGTCCAGGGTGTTGCGGGCGTGGGCGCTCCAGGTGCGGATGCCCCGCTCGCAGAGGATGACGTTGCGGTTGCCCTCGCTGAGCACGTACTCCGCGGCGTAGAGCCACTCCTCCAGGGTCGCGGCCGTGCCCCGCTTGAGGAGGACGGGCTTGCCCGAGCGGCCCGCGCGGCGCAGCAGGGCGAAGTTCTGCATGTTCCGGGCGCCGATCTGCACCAGGTCCGCCACCCGTTCCACCTCGTCGAAGGTCTCCACCTCGGTGGCCTCGGTGACGATGCCCAGGTCGAATTCCGCCCTGGCCTCCGCCAGCAGGTCCAGGGCCTCCCGGCCCATGCCCTGGAAGGCGTAGGGGCTCGTGCGTGGCTTGAAGGCCCCGGCCCGCAGCAGCCGCGCCCCGCTCTCGGCCACGTAGCGCGCCACCGTGAAGAGCTGCTCCCGGCTTTCCACTCCGCAGGGGCCGGCGATGAGGGCCAGGTCCCGGCCGCCCACCTTGACGCCCCGCACGTCCACGATGGTGCGGCCCGGGGCCGCGTCGGCGGAGGCCAGCTTGTAGGGGGAGGTGATGGGCACCACCCGGCTCACCCCCTCCATGGGCTCGATGCGGTCGGCCTTCAGGGCCTGGGAGGCGTGGGGGGCCAGGATGCTCGTGGCCGAGGGGGAGGCCTGGACGATGGCCTTGACCCCGGCCCCCTCCAGCAGTTCCATCACCGCCCGCACCTGGTCGCCGGTGGCGCCCTGCTCCATGAGAATGAGCATCAGTCCCTCCGTTCCCATCTTACCTTGATGCGTCCGGACGGGTGGGCCATCCTGGGATGAACGAGGCGTTCATGGACGTTGAAGCGCTGCACTGCCCATCCTGCGGGGCCGCCGTCAAGGACGACGCCCTCCAGTGCCCCTACTGCCGGAGCCAGCTGTCCACGGTGGCCTGCCCCCATTGCCTGGGCCTCGTGTCCCGTCTGGCCGCCCACTGCCCCCGCTGCGGTTCCGCCATCCACCGGGAAGCGGAGGCCCCCACGGCCCTGGCCTGTCCCCAATGCCGGAAGCCCCTCGTGCGGTCTTCCGTGGGCCCGGCCACCCTGGAACAGTGCCACGGCTGCGGCGGGGTCTGGCTGGGGGAGGCCGCCTTCGAGAAGGTGGCGGCCGACCGTGAGGAGCGGGGCTCCGTCCTGGGCGCCCTGCCGGGGGCGGCCCCGGCGGCGCCCCTGGAGGGTCAGGCCGTGCGCTACCGTCCCTGTCCCGCCTGCGGGAAGTTCATGAACCGCACCAACTACGCCCGCAGTTCCGGCGTCATCATCGACACCTGCCGGGATCACGGCGTCTGGTTCGACCGGGACGAAC
>DATGXY010000033.1:0-2495 GCA_035298525.1 Holophaga sp. | reverse complement strand
CCGCGCGGGTGGCGCCGGCCAGGAGGCGCTCCTTGGGATCGGCGGTGACCTGCACGTCCACCTGGGCCACCCGGGCGCCGATGATCCCGGCCAGGCCTTCCAGGAAGGCCTCCCGTCCGGGCTGGAAGAGGGGGGCCAGGGGGCCCGTGATCCGCACGTCGGAGACGCCGAACATCTGGATGGCGCTGGCCAGATGCCTGCCCAGGAGGCGCGCCACCTCCCTCAGCTCATTCCTGAGCCCGGCGTGGCCAGACCGCTCCAGCTCCACCAGGTCCTCCAGGGTGGCGCCGGGGGCGGCGAAGCGCTTGAGGAGCACCCAGCCGCCCGCGTAGGCCTCCAGGCAGCCCCGCTCCCCGCAGTTGCACCGGGGCCCCTGGGCGTCCACGCTGATGTGCCCCAGTTCCGAGATGATCCGGCCCCCCTCCTCGCCCCCCCTCACGGTGAGGAGCTGGCGGTTGCGCCCGAAGGCGAAGCCCAGGCCCAGGTCCCAGTACATGACGAGGGCGGTGCGGTTGGGGGCCAGGTCCACCGCCTCGCCGTAGTAGTAGGCCGCGCCCAGGGAGTGGGCCTGGGTGCTGACGCCGAAGCGGTCCTGCATGAGGGCCGACACGTCCAGGCCCTCCAGGGCCGGGAAGTTCACGGCGCGGCGCACCGCGCCCGTGGCGGGATCCAGGACGCCCGGGAGGGCCGCGAAGGCGCTGCGCAGGGCCAGGTTCCGGGCCCCGGCCTCGGCCACGGCCTTCTCGGCGATGCGGGCCACCCGCGCCGCCACCTCGCCGCGGCTCCGGCAGGAGCGCAGGCTCGCGCCCTGGCTCCACAGGATGGAGGCGGCGAAGTCCTCCAGCTGCACGAAGACGTGGGGCGGGTCGAACACGAGGCCCAGGGCGGCGTTGGTCTCCCGGGCGAATTCCCAGTGGTTGCGGGGCCGGCCCGGGCCCCGGCCCTCGCCGTCCAGGCGCAGGGGGCGCAGCAGGCCCTCGTACTCCAGGCGCTGGAAGTGGAGGTTGCAGGCGCCCAGGGAGAGGCTGAGGGCCTCCGAGGTCTCGCCCTGGGTGACGGGGCCCTTCTCGTGCACGAGCTGAAGCACGCGCCGCGAGGCGAGGAGCTCGTCCAGGTTCACCCGCCCGCGGATGTACGCCGGCAGTTCCTTCTTCTTCCGACCCTTCATCCTTCCACCTTATCAGGCCTCCCGCCTCCAGAGGCCCGGGTCTCCCCAGGCTGCCGCCCGGTCGGCGATCACCAGGCAGTCCGGATGGGCCTGGAGGGCCGTGGCGGGGACGGCGGGCGAGGCCGGCCCGTGCAGGACCTCCTGGAGGATGGCGGCCTTGGAGGCCCCGGTGACCAGGAGGAGGCAGGACCGGGCCGAAAGGATGGTGCCCACCCCCATGGTGAGGGCCCGGCGGGGCACGGCCGCCAGGCCCCCGGGGAAGACCCCGGCGTTCTGGGCGCGGGTGCGCTCGTCCAGTTCCACCACCCGGGTGGGGGCGTCGAAGGGGGCGGGGGGCTCGTTGAAGCCGATGTGCCCCGTCACCCCCAGGCCCAGGAGCTGCAGGTCCAGGCCCCCCGCGGCGCGGATGCGGGCCTCGAAGTCCCGGCACTCGGCCTCCGGGTCCGGGGCGGTTCCGTCCGGGACCCGGCAGTTCTCCGGGCGCAGGTTCACGTGGCGGAAGAGGTGCTCCGCCATGTAGCGGTGGTACGAGCCCGGGTGGGCGGGGGCCAGGCCCAGGTACTCGTCCAGGTTGAAGGTGCGGCAGCGGCTGAAGTCCAGGCCCGTGTCCCGGTGCAGGGTCGCCAGGCGGCGGTACACCGCCTCCATGGTCCGGCCCGTGGCCAGGCCCAGGACCAGGTCCGGCTTGGCCCGGAGAGCCCGGGCGATGTGCTCGGCGGCGCGGGCCGCGGCCCGCTCCGCCGTTTCGAGGATGGCGATTTCCATGATCAGACCAGGAGACTGGAGGCCGGGGTGGCGGCGGGCAGGAGGGTCTTCCCGGCCGGGGTGAGGGTGCCCTTTTCCCACCGGCCGAACCGGTACAGGGTGGCGAAGGTGAAGGGGGCCGCGGCCGCGCCGGCGGCGCCGACCCGCTCGCTGCCCCGGCGCACGTTATCGGACATCCAGGAGGGGAGCAGCACGTGGTAGGGGTTGCGGGCCACCTCCCCCCGGTGCAGGGAGAGGGCCGCCACCAGGTCGGCCACGTCCCCGTCGGCGCTTTCCACCATGAGATTGGGCGCTTCCAGGGGGTGCCAGAACTCCGTCTCCACCACGTGGCAGGGGTGCCCCGCGGCGGCCAGGGCCTCCATGGCGAGGCAGGCCGTGCCCGCGTGGGTGGGGTGTCCGTCCCGGGGATGGGGCAGGACGAGGACGGCGGGCCGCAGTTCCCGGATGACCTCCCGGGCCAGGGACACGGCCCCGGCCCAGGCGGGCCCGTCCTGGTCCCGGGCGGCGGGCGTGATGCCCGTGAGGCCGCCCTCCCTCAGGGGGCGCACCTCGAACCCCAGGT
>DATGXY010000032.1:0-34551 GCA_035298525.1 Holophaga sp. | reverse complement strand
GATGGCACCTGAACACCAGCATCCTGGAGGGGATCAACAACAAGATCAAGGTCCTGAAGCGGATCGCCTATGGATACCGGGATGAGGCCTACTTCTTCCTCAAGATCCGCGCGGCCTTTCCCGGAAATCCGTGAAGAACCGGTTTTTTGTAGATGAATCTTGGTCGCCCGATGGGGCCTCCCCCTCCTTTGGACTTCTTTCTGGGATTCTGGTGGAGGAAGAAACACTTGAAAAATTAGAAAATTTTTTATTTCTTATTCGAAAGAAATATTACGGGAAAGATCACGCAAGGGATTACACAAAGGATATCAAGGGGAAAGATCTTCTTTCCAACTATATGATTAAGCTCTGGGCAAAGAATGGCACCATGCCGAACAACATCTGTATAGCTAAAGAGATGCTCACTTTTCCCATCTTGAATAAGGAAATATTTTTTAAATCATTTGCCTCATTCATATTCTCCGAGAACTCCACCAAGCCGGATTTATTAAGCCCTGACCCCAAAAGGCTTTCAATTCCCATTCGCAATTTAATTGAGAATGTATCCGAAGCGGCACAAGCCCATCGAGCCGAAAGACAGGTTAAATTAGTATTTGATCAGAGGCTTGGATCCCAGGAGGGATTAGCAATTTCAATGAAACATTTTATCGCGGGAACAGGATTATCGAATATTCACCCCTATCCTTATTTTGCAGTTTCTAACATCTCTCCCGGCGTTCAGTTTGCTGATGTTTTTGCCTATCTTCTTGCAAAACAAGCCCAAGGATTCAAGGAAGTCCAATCCCTTTATCACCAATGGCGAGAATCCCTATGGCAATCGGAGGAGGGGGCAAGCGTGAAAAAATATGGACTGAATTCATGGACAGAACAAAAAAATAACGGCGAACGGAATTATGCCGTTCGCCGTCCTTGGTGACAGATAAGCGAGTTGGGTCCGGTCCGAGAAGGACCTTATTGGGGCCGGGAAGACCCCACACCAACTCTGAGTGAATAGTCAGACATTACATGCCGGTGTGCAAGGGCAAAATAGAGCGAGCAGGCGATGGCTACCGGGGCAGGTTCGGCCTGGGGCCCAGCACCCGCTTCAGCGCCTCGGCCAGGGCCTCCACCTGGGGGGGGGTCGTCCCCGGCAGCAGGGAGATGCGGATGACGCTCCGGGCCTCGGCCTCGGTGTAGCCCAGGGAGGTGATGGCGTGGCTGGGCTTCACGGCCCCGCTGTGGCAGGCCGAGCCCGTGGAGACGGCGAAGCCCGCCAGGTCCAGGGCGATCTGCACGGCCTCGCCGGAATGGCCCCGCAGGAGAAGGGCGCTGGTGTTGGGCAGGCGCTCCCGGTCCCGGCCGATGGCCTCGTAGCCGGGGTTCCACGAGAGCACCTCGGCCTCCAGGGCGTCCCGCAGGGGCGCCAGGGCGGCGTTGGCCTCGATCCGCGCGGGCACGGCCCTGGCCGCCTCGGCCAGGGCCAGGATGGCGGGGACGTCCTCCGTCCCTCCCCGGCGGCGGCGTTCCTGGGGGCCTTCCATGACGGCCTTCCAGGGCAGGCCCGGGCGCATCCAGAGCACGGCCGCGCCCCGGAGGCCCCCCATCTTGTGGGCGGAGAGGACGGCGGCGTCGCAGACGGAGAGGTCCAGGTCCACCTTGCCCCAGGCCTGGGCCGCGTCCATGATCCGCACCGCCCCCGGCACCTGGGGCATGGGGTAGCGGATCCCCGTCTCGTTGCTGGCGGCCATCTGCACGACGGTGGCGCATCCGGAGGCGTCGCAGGGCAGCCAGCGCAGGTCCTCCCAGTCCCGCAGGGGGTTCAGGCAGGCGCTGTGCTCCCCGGGGAAGACGGCGGCGGGCCGGGCCCCCAGGGCCTCCCGCAGGCCGCGAAGAAGCAGGTGCAGGGCCTCCGTGGCGCTGGCGCAAAAGACCACCTCGGCGGGAGCGGCGCCCAGGGCGGCGGCCACGGCCCGCCGCGCCTCCTCCAGTTCGAGGCGGGGCCCCTGCCCCTCCCGGTGGGTGCTGGTGGGGTTGGCCCAGAGCCGGACCGCGGCGTCAGCCGCCGCCGCGGCGGCGGCGGGGACGGGGGGGACCGAGGCGTTGGCGTCGAAGTAGAGGCGCTCCATGGCCCCATCCTACCCGCACCGGCTAGGATGGACCCATGTCCACCCCCCTCCACCCCCAGAACGTCATCGCCGTCGTGTGGGACTTCGACAAGACCCTCATCCCCGGCTACATGCAGGAGCCCATCTTCCGGGCCTACGGGATCGACGAGCCCACCTTCTGGAAGGAGGTGAACGCCCTGCCCGGCTTCTTCAGGCGCCTGGGCGTCACCCTGCATCCGGACACGGCCTACCTGAACCACCTGCTCACCTACGTGCACCACGGGCGCATGCCCGGGCTCACCAACGCGAAGCTGCGGGAGCTGGGGCGGGAGATCGTCTTCCATCCCGGCCTCCCGGACTTCTTCCAGCGCCTCCAGGACCACCTGGAGGAGGACCCCGAGGCCCGGCGCTTCGAGCTGAGGCTGGAGCACTACGTGGTCAGCACGGGGCTGAAGGAGATGATCGCGGGCTCCGCCATCCGCCCCTTCGTGAAGGGCATCTGGGCCTCCGAGTTCCTGGAGTCCCCGGCCCCTCCGGGCTTCGACCCCGACGCCACCCTGGACCTGGACCTCCCCCGCTACGAGGCCCTCCTGCCCGAGATCGAAGGGGTCTCCCAGATCGCCGTGGCCTACGACAACACGAGCAAGACGCGGGCCCTTTTCGAGATCAACAAGGGCAGCAACGTGGACCCCTCCATCGAGGTGAACGCCACCATGCGCCAGGAGGACCGGCGCGTGCCCTTCCAGCACATGATCTACGTGGCCGACGGCCCCTCGGACGTGCCCGCCTTCTCCGTCATGCGCCAGAACAAGGGCACGGGCTACGCCGTCTACGATCCCACGAACCCCCTGAGCCTGCGCCAGGTGGACCGGCTCCGCCGGGACGGGCGCATCGATCACTTCGGCCCCGCGGACTTCACCCCGGGCAGCCCCACCTCGGCCTGGCTCATGCTCCAGGTGGACCGCATCGCCGAGCGCATCATCGAGGACCGCCGCTCCGCCCTCAAGGCCAAGGTGGGCGAGGCGCCCCGGCACCTGCCGCATTAGACTGACGGAATGAAGCGCGCCGCCGAGACCCTCCATGCCGCCCTGGGGCCGGATTCCGGCCTGGTGCTGGTGGGGGGCGGCGTGCGGGACATGCTCCTGGGCCGGCCCAGCCCGGACTGGGACCTGGCCACGGCCCTGCTCCCCGCGGAGGTCATGGAGCGGTGCCAGGCCGCGGGCCTGAGAACGATACCCACGGGCCTCCAGCACGGCACCGTCACCGTCATGGTGGAGGGCCGCCCCTACGAGGTCACCACCTTCCGGGGCGACGAGGGCTATTCCGACGGCCGCAGGCCCGACGCGGTGCGCCTGGGCGTGGCCCTGGAGGAGGACCTGGCCCGGCGTGACTTCACCATCAACGCCATGGCCCTGCCCGTGGAGGCGCTGGGCGGGGAGGATCCCCGCGAGGCGGTGGTGGACCCCTTCAGGGGCCGGGAGGACCTGGCCGCGGGCGTCATCCGGGCCGTGGGCGATCCCCTGGACCGCTTCCAGGAGGACGGCCTCCGCCCCCTGCGGGCCTGCCGCTTCGCGTCGCAGCTGGACTTCGGCCTGGAGGAGGGGACCCGGGCCGCCATCCCCCAGCGCCTGGACGTGGCCGCAAAGGTCTCCGTGGAACGGGTCTTCACGGAACTCACCAAGCTCCTGTGCGGCCCCGTGCCGGAGCGGGGCCTGCGGGCCCTGGCGGACTCGGGACTGCTGGACCTGTTCCTGCCCGAATGCCGGCCCATGATCGGGTGCCTCCAGAACCGCCATCACCTGTATCCCGTGTGGGAGCACAGCCTGGAAGTGGTGCGCCGGGCCCCCGCGGACCCCGCCATGCGCTGGGCCGCCCTGCTCCACGACGTGGGCAAGCCCGCCCACCGCTTCGTGGACGAGGCCTCCCAGGCGCACTTCCACGGCCACGAGGGCACGTCCGAGAAGCAGGCCCGGGCCATCCTGGCGCGGCTGAGGGCCAGCAACGCCCTGGTGGCGGAGGTGACGGCCCTGGTGCGCCACCACGGGGTGCACCCCGGCCCGGATTGGGGGGACGCAGCCTGCCGCCGCTTCCTCAAGCGCCTGGCCGAGGACGGCCTGCCCCTGGCCCGCTGGGGGGCCTTTCGTCTGGCGGATCAGAGCGGCAAGGGCTTCGGCTTCGATCGCTGCCTGACCGACCACGAGGCGGTCATGGCCCGCCTGGAGGCCCTGGAGGCGGCGCGCCCGCCCCTGGCCGCCAAGGACCTGGCCCTGGACGGCCGGGCCCTCCTGGCCCTGTCGGGCCGGGGCGGCGGCCCCTGGATGGGGCGCCTCCAGGCCCACCTCCTGGACCGGGTGCTGGAGGATCCCGGGCTCAACCGGGCCCCGGACCTGGAGGCCCTGGCCCGGGAATGGCTCAGGACGGAAGCTCCACCAGCGCCTTGAGGCCGGCCCGCACGTGGTTCCCGGGTTCGGCCACCAGCACCTTCACCCGGAAGTTGCCGTCGGAATCGGCCCTGGGATCCACGAAGACCACCTCGCCCGACAGGATGGAACCGCCGTCCACCTGGGGCAGCTTCAGGGAGACCTTCTGCCCCGGGGCCACCTTGGTCAGCTGCTCGGGCTTCACCGTGAAGAGCACGTAGGCCTTGGACAGGTCCACGATGCGGAAGAGGGGCTGGGCCGTGCCCACTGCCTCCCCCGTCTCCCGGAGGCGGGCCTGCACGACGCCGTCGATGGGCGCCACGATGGTGCGCAGGCGCAGCTGTTCCTGGGCGCCCTCCAGCCGCAGCCTCGCCAGTTCCAGCTCGATGCGGGATTCCCGCGCCTGGCTTTCGGGGATCACCCGGTCCCGGAAGAGGCTGGTGGCGCCCTTGGCCTCGAACTCCTTGCGCTCCAGCAGGGCCTTGGCCCGCTGCACCTCCAGCTCCTCCAGCTTCCCGAAGAGCTGGGCCAGCACCTGGCCTGCCTTCACCTCGTCCCCCTCCTTCACCTTGATCTCCACCAGGTAGCTGGAGACCTGGGCCGAGACCTCCGCCTGGCGGAAGGGCGCGACCCGCCCCTCCAGTGAGCCCGCCCGGAGCGTCCCGGCGGCGAGGATGAGGAGAAGGGTCCTGCGTAAAGCCATGCATGCACTCCTTGGCGCGATTCTCAGGCCGTCACCAGCGGCAGCCTGACCCGGAACACCGAGCCGCGCCCCGGCTCGGATTCGACCTCGATGGTACCTTCGTGGGCCTCCACGAGGGTCCGGCAGATGGAGAGCCCGAGGCCCCAGCCGGTGGAAGCGTCCCCGGCGCGGGCCTGGGCGAAGGGCCTGAAGAGCTCGGCCTGGAGGCCCGGCTCGATGCCGCGGCCCGTGTC
The DNA here is from genome assembly GCA_035298525.1 of Holophaga sp. Lineage (GTDB taxonomy): Bacteria > Acidobacteriota > Holophagae > Holophagales > Holophagaceae > Mesoterricola. Next base: position 29,111 of record DATGXY010000032.1, on the reverse strand, counting down.
CCAGACCTCCAGCACCCAGTGGACCGTCTCCAGGCGGGTGCGGATGCCGATCTCCCCGGGAGCGGGCGTGAACTTGAGGGCGTTCTCGATGAGGTTGAAGACCACCTGCTGCAGGGCCTCGGCGTCGGCCAGGACCCAGACCCCTTCGGCGCGGTCCAGGTCGAGCCTCGCGGCGAGGTCGCGGGCCTCGGCCTTCATGCGCAGGGTCTCGGAGAGGCCCTCCAGGATCTCCCCGGGGTGGCAGACCCGGAAGCGGAGCCCGTCCGTGAGGCTCTCGTTCCGCGCGCCGTCCAGGAGCTGCTTGAGGAGCCGTTCGACCCGCTGGGCCTCGCTGGAGACCACCTTGAGCGCGGCGTGGGCGGGCTCGCTGAGCTCCTCCGTGTCCTCGAGCCGGTCCACCGAGAGCAGGATCGTCGTCAGGGGCGAACGCAGGTCGTGGGTAATGGTGTTCATGAGCTGGATGCGCCCCTCCAGGCTCCGCTTGAGCTGGTGGTGGAGCCGCTCCAGGGAGCGGTTGCGCAGGGTCAGTTCCTCGGTGCGGGCCGCCACCTTGGCCTCCAGTTCCTCGGCCCGGCGCCGGATGGCGCGCACCCGGATCTGGAAGAAGAAGACCAGGGCCGCCGCCCCCCCGAGGGCGAAGCCGGCGATGGCAGGCACCGTCTGGTACCAGGCCCGGCGGACCCGGATATCCAGGGGCTCCGACTCCGACCAGGTGAGGCCGTCGCCGGCCCTCACCTTCAGGGTGAGGTGCCCGGGCCCGAGCCTCGCCAGCTGGAACAGGGGGGAGGTGGACTCCACGGGCCGCCAGGATCCGTCCAGCCACACCTGGTACGAGGGCCGTTCGGGGGCCAGGGGCCGGGGCGCGTCGAAGCGCAGGGTCAGGGTCCCGGGCCGGGGGGGCAGTTCGATGGACTCGGGCAGGCCGAAGGCAAGGTCCCCGGCGGTGGCCTCCAGGATGCGGGGCCGGGGCAGGCCGTGCTCCGGCAGATCGGTGCGGCCGTCCAGGATGCACACCCCGCCCACCATGCCCACCCAGAGCCGGCCCTGGCGGTCCTGGTAGACGGCGGAGTCCGAGGTCTCGTTGCTCAGGAGGCCCAGGTTCCGGGTGATCTGGGCCACGGTGCGCCCCCCGGGGCCGGGCTTGAGGAGGGAGAGACCCCGGGCGTGGCCAACGGCGATCACCCCGCCCGGAAGGCCCGCGATCCACCCCACCCGCCCGTGGATGCGGGCGTTGGCCTCGCCGTAGACCTCGCAGGGGCCGTTCTCGCCCATGGGGAAGCCCACGATGCCGTCGCTGCCCGTGCCCACCCAGAGGTCCCCCTTGGGTCCCACCCAGAGGCAGGAGATGGAGCGGGTCCCCACGGGCGTGTTCCGGAGGACGGGGGTGTACTTCCCGTCCTTGAAGAGCCAGCAGCCCGCGCGGGTGGCGGTGAGGAGCCCTCCCCGGTAGGGGACGGCGCTGAGGATGGCGGGCTCGCCCACCTCCGGCGGGGCCGGATGGTCGGCGATGAAGCGCCCGGAGGGATCCATCTCCACGAGGCCCCGCTCGAAGGTGCACACCCAGAGGCGTCCTTCCAGCGACGTGAGGCCCGCCACGAAGCCGTTGGCCACCTCCTTGGGGCCCTTGAGGATCCTGCCGCCCTCCCAGCGGACCAGGCCCTTGAGGGTGGCCACCCAGATGCCTCCCCCTTCCCGGGGGGCCAGGGCCCACACCTCGTTGCTGGGCAGGCCCCGGGCCTGGTCCCAGGAGGCGGTGATGCCCTTGCCCCGCTCCCACAGGTGGAGCCCGGCGGTGCTGCCGATGAACATGCGGTCGGGGCCGTACTCCTGGAAGCTGAGCACCGTGCCCAGGCCCAGGCCGATGCCCGTGCGGGGATTGCGTTCCAGGGACAGGAGGCCCGGCACGGCCTCGGCCAGGAGGCCGGCCCCGTCCGTTCCCAGCCAGAGGTCGCCCCGCCCGTCCCGGAAGACCGAGGCGATGCCCTCCCGGGGCAGGCCGTCCAGGTAGGTGACCACCCGCGCACGGCCCGAGGGATCCCGCACGTAGAGGCCGTCCGTGTCCAGGGCCAGGAGCAGTTCCCCCTTGGCGGTGATCTGGAAGCGCCGGAGACGGCTGTGGGGGCTGACGCCGGGAAGGGGATCCCGGCTCCAGCGCCCGGATCCGTCCCTGCGCAGCAGCATGTCCCCACTGAGGGCCCAGAGCCGGCCCTGGGCGTCGAAGGCCAGCTGGCGGAAGCGGTCCTTCATCGGCTCGGGCAGGACCGCCGGGGTGACGTTCCGGCCATCCCAGAGCCCCAGGCGGTTCTTGAGGGAGGCCAGCCAGAGCCCGCCCCCGGGATCCCCGGCGATGGCGAAGATGCCGGCCTTGTTCCATTCGCCGGGCAGGGGCACCTGTTCGAAACGGCCTCCCTGGAGGCGGTAGAGGCCCAGCCGCGTGCCCGCGTACACGACGCCGGCGCGATCCTGGAACAGGCTGTAGACGGGGCTCACGTTCAGGCCCTGCTCCTCGCCGTAGTGGATGACGCGCCCGCCCATGATCCGGTCGACCCCGTCCTCCTGGCCCCCGACCCAGATGGCCCCGTCCCGGTCCTCCATGAGGGCCATCACGTCCAGGGCCTTGAGGCCCTGCTTGGAGCCGAAGGTCTGGAAGCCCGCGGCCCCCAGCCGCGCCACGCCCTCGGAGGTGCCCACCCACAGGAAGCCGTGCCGGTCCTCCAGGATGGAGGTCACCTGGCTTTGGGGAAGGCCGTCCCGATCGTCGAAGCGGCGGTAGGTCTGCACTTGGCCCGGGAGTGCCGGTCCGTAGGCCATGAGGCCCGCCAGGACAAGGGATCCCAGGACGCGCGAGGCGCCCAGACCATGCATGGACCCCGGGATCACCATAGAGATTCCAGCCTACCCCACCCGCCCCGGGAAGAACCGGGAAATCGAGCCTCCAAGCGGAACTTATGCCTCGGATCGCCAAAGGGAAAATTTCCCTCTTGACGCATTAGCGTTTAACACTCATATTTTCTTCGCCAATGGGAGCTACCCCCAACGGGCCCAGGGGAAGCGCCCGTTCCCAGCCCAAGGAGACCCGCCATGAACCTCATCCGCCGTGAAACCCGCCCCGCCGCCACCGCCGCCCTCGAGCCCTTTGGCCTCATGCGCAACTTCCTGCGGTGGGATCCCTTCCGCGACCTGGACTTCAACCTGGACCTCCAGACCGCCTTCACCCCCTCCTTCGATATCAAGGAGACCCCCGACGCCTACGTCTTCGAGGCCGATATGCCCGGCATCCGGCGCGAGGACCTGGACATCAACCTCACCGGCAACCGCCTGACGATCACCGGCAAGCGGGACGCCCAGCCCAAGGTCGAGGGCGAGCATCACTTCATGCTGGAGCGGTCCTTCGGGTCCTTCTCCCGCACCTTCAACCTCCCCGAAGGCGTGGACGCGAGCAAGGTGACCGCGGACCTCAAGGACGGCGTCCTCACCCTGGCCCTCCACAAGGTGCCGGAGGTGAAGCCCCGCCGCATCGAGATCAGCGTCGGTCGATGAGCACCACGGCCTGGGCCGCCAGGCCCTCGCCGCGCCCCGTGAAACCCAGCTTCTCCGTCGTCGTCGCCTTCACGTTCAGGTCCTGGGGGTCCAGCCCCAGGACCGGGGCGATGCGGGCCCGCATGGCCTCCCGGTGCGGGGCCAGCTTGGGCCGTTCCCCGATGAGGCAAACGTCCGCGTTCACCACCTTCCAGCCCCGGGCCCCCAGGGCCTCCATGACGGAGGCCAGGAGCGCGGCGGAATCCGCCCCCTTGTAGGCGGGATCCGTGTCAGGGAAGTGCTGGCCGATGTCGCCCAGGCCCGCCGCGCCCAGGAGGGCGTCCATGAGGGCGTGGAGCATCACGTCCGCGTCGCTGTGGCCGGCCAGGCCCCGGTCGTGGGGCACGGTGACGCCCATGAGCACCAGGGGCCGTCCCGCGGCGGGGTCGGCGAAGCGGTGCACGTCGAAGCCCTGGCCAACCCTCATGGGGAGCCCAGGGCGCGGAATTCGTCCGTGGCGTCCTGGGACGGGCCCGAGGCCCGCACCGAGGCGGCCGTGTCGGGGATGACGAGGGTGACGGCGGTGCCCGCGCCCTCCTCGCTCAGCACCTCGACGGTGCCCGCGTGCTCCTCCACGATCTTCTTCACCGTGGCCATGCCCAGGCCCGTGCCCTTGCGCTTGCCGTGGCTGAAGAAGGGCTCGAAGATGCGCTTCAGGACCTTGCGGGGGATGCCCTTGCCGTTGTCGGCCACCCCCAGCTGGAACCCGCCCTCCAGGCGGTGCCAGGAGAGGATGATCTCGCCGCCCTGCACGCCCTCCACGGCGTCCAGGGAATTGGCCACCAGGTTCTCCACCACCCGCGCGAAGCGGTGCCGGTCCAGGTGGGCCGGGCAGGACCCGCCCTGGCACAGGAGCCGGGCCCCGGCCTCCCGCACCCGGGACTGGAGGGGTTCCACCAGGCCCGCCACGTAGGGGGCCAGGTCCACCTGCTCCCGCCGGGGCTCCCGCACCTTGGCGTAGTCGACGATGTCCGCGCTCAGGCGCTGCAGGCGGTCCACGGCGGAGAGGATCTCGGCCACGTGGTGCTTGGCGTCGGCGTCGGCCAGGGTCAGCTCCAGCATCTGGGCGTGCCCGGCCACGAGGAAGAGGGCGTTCTTCAGGTCGTGGACGATGGAGGAGGCCACCTGGCCCACGGTGGCGAGCACCTGGTTGCGCAGGCCCTCCTCGGCCAGGCGGGTGCGCTCGATGGCGATGGCGCACAGGGCCACGATGGCCTCGAAGGTGGGCCGGTCCACGGGCTCCGTGGCGATGCGCCGGCTGTCCAGGTAGACGACGCCGATGCGGTCGCCCTGCACCTGGAGGGGCAGGCACAGGATCGTCTTCAGCTGGAGGTTGATGACGGACTTGGCCGCCATCAGGTCCTCGTCGGCGGCCACGTTGCGGATCCACACCGCGTCGCCCTGCTCGAAGACCTTGTGGACGCTGCTCATGGAGAGGTGGATGTCCTTCTCCATGTTGGCGCCGAGGTTGCGCTGGACCTTCACGACCAGTTCGCCGGCCTCGGGGAGCATGATGAAGCCCCGGTCCGTGCCGGAGATGCCCAGGAGCCGGTCCAGGGTCTGCTCCAGCAGGTCGTCCAGCTCCACCTCGCCGGCCAGCAGGGCCGCGGTGCGCAGGATGGCCTGCAGGTTGACCTCGGAGGCGAAGGCGGATTCGCTGCGCAGGGTGAGGTGGTAGGCCCCGTCGGCCACGCGCACGGTGCTGCCGGGCTCCCACCGCATGCGGGTGACCCGCTCGTCCCGGAAGTAGGTGCCGTGGGAGGACGCCAGGTCCTCGACCCACCAGGCCCCTTCCTCCCGGAACACGCGCAGGTGGTTGCGGCTCACCATGCTGTCCGAGAGCACCACGTCGCACTGGCTGTGCCGGCCAAGGACCATGCACGGCAGCGCGGGGACGGCCCGCTCGAAGCCGTGCCGGTCCCGGATCGCGATGGACGTCCTTTCAGTCACCCTTCCCCCTGCGCCGATTATAGGGGAAGGCCCCGGGCGAGACCAGACAGGGCCCCCCGGAGCCTTCTATTACGTAGTCAGGCTCCTGGGCCTTCGGTCAAACTAGGGACATGGAGTACAGCCGCAATCCAGACCTGGACCCCGCCGCCCCCGAGGAACCCTTCGAATACAGCCTGAGGCCCCAGCGCCTGCCCGAGTACATCGGCCAGGAGAAGGTCAAGGCGCGGCTGGAGATCGCCCTGAAGGCCGCCAAGGGCCGCCGGGAGGTGCTGGACCACGTGCTCCTCTTCGGGCCCCCGGGCCTGGGCAAGACGACCCTGGCCCACGTGCTGGCCAACGAGATGGGCGTCCCCTGCAAGGTGATCCAGGCACCCGCCCTGGAGAAGAAGGGGGACCTGGCCGCCATCCTCACGAACCTGGAGGAGGGGGAGTTCCTCTTCATCGACGAGATCCACCGCCTGGCCGCCCCCATCGAGGAGATGCTCTACTCGGCCATGGAGGACCGCAAGCTGGACATCCTCATCGGCCAGGGGCCCTCCGCCCAGACCCTGAAGGTGGACCTGCGCCCCTTCACCCTCGTGGGCGCCACCACCCGGGCCGGGCTCATCAGCAAGCCCCTCCACGACCGCTTCGGCATGGTGCACCGGCTGGACTACTACACCCGGAGCGAGCTCGCCGTCATCGCGGCCCGCAGCGCCCAGCTCCTGGGCGTGCGCATGGCCCCCGAGGGGGCCGAGGCCATCGCCCGGCGCTCCCGGGGCACCCCCCGCATCGTCAACCGGCTCCTGAGGCGCTGCCGGGACTACGCGGAAGTGAAGGGGGACGGCACCATCACCCCCGAGACCGCGGACGCCTGCCTGGCCTTGCACGAAGTGGACCACCTGGGCCTGGAGGGCCTGGACCGGGCCTACCTGGAGGCCCTCTGCGTGAAGTTCCGGGGCGGCCCCGTGGGGGTGCGCACCCTGGCCGCGGCCCTGGGGGAGAGCGACGGCGGGGCCCTGGAGGACCTGGTGGAGCCCTACCTCATGCAGATCGGCTTCCTGGACCGCACCCAGCAGGGCCGCAAGGCCACGGGGGAGGCCTACGCCTACCTGGGCATCCAGCAGGGGCCCCAGGGCCTCTTCGGCTGATACCGGGGCGGGTTCCGGAATCTTGTTCCGGCCGGAGGCTCCGCCCGGCCCTACAATGATCTCCCCGATCCCGCCATGTCCCTCCGTCCAAGATTCCTCGCAGGCATCCTGGCCTCCCTGGCCCTTCTCCCCGCAAGCCCCCAGGGCCCGGGGCACCCCGCCACGCGCCGGTACGCCCTGGAGGAGGGCCTGCCCTCCTCGGGCATCCGGGTCCAGGCGGAGGACGCGGACGGCCTGGTATGGGTGGGCACGGACGCGGGCCTGGCCTGCTTCCTGGGGCGCCAGTGGCTTCCCTTCCGGGGCCCCCTTCCCTCTCCCCTCGTCCACGACATCCTTCCCGATCCCCAGGGGGGTCTCTGGGTGGGCACCCGGGGCGGCCTCGCCCGGGTGAAGGCCTTCCGGAGCCAGGCCCTCGGGAGCCGGGAGGGCCTCCCCCCCGGAAGCGTGGAGCGGGTGGTGCGGGACCCGGCCGGACGGATCTGGGTGCTGGCCTCGGGCCACCTTTTCGCCCGGGGGGAGGACGGCCACTTCCAGGCCATGCCCCTGCCCCCCACCCTCCCCCGAGTCACCGCCCTGGACGCGGACGCCGGGAACGAGGTCCTGGCGGCGGCGGGGCCGAACCTGCTGGCCTGGCGCGGGAACGCCTGGACGCCGGTTCCGGGCCCGCCCCTGGCCAAGGGGGAGGCCATCCCCGGCCTGGCCCGGGACGGGACGGGCAGCCTCTTCCTCCGGGCCACCTCCGGCCTGTGGCGGGGGACGGGCGGGACTTGGGAGCGCCTCGACGCCACCCCCTTCGACCCCTACACCCCCTTCTTCCGCATGGGGCGGGACCGGGAGGGCTGGGTCTGGCACGCGTCCGGGGAGGACCTGTGGCGCCGCCGGGGCGCGGAGGCCTCCGTGGTTCGGCTCCGGGGCGAGGACGCCCGCACCGGGTTCCTGGACGCCGGGGGGGATCTCTGGGTGGGCACGGACGCGGGCGTGGTGCGCTTCCTGGGACGGGACCGGTTCGCCCTGCACGATGCCCGGGAGGGCCTGCCCCCGGGCAAGACCTGGATGCCGGCCCGGGACCGCCAGGGGCGGATCTGGGTGGCTACGGACAAGGGCCTCTGCGTGGGCGGGCCCCAGGGGTTCCGGGTGGTGGCGCCCGGCCGGATCCTCTCCGTGACGGTGGGCCCCGACGGGCGGGTCTGGGCCTCGGGCGCCCCCAGCGGGCGGATCTGGACCGTGGACCCCGCCACCCTGAAGGTGGACCTGCTGGAGGCGGGGCCCGGCTTCAAGGGCCGCTACACCAGCGCCCTGGCCGTGGACGCCGAGGGCCGCCCCTGGGTGGGCGACGCCGCGAGGGGCCTCGTGCGGGGCCGGCGCCTGGGTCAGGGATGGGCCTGGGATCCCGTGATGGTGCACGGCCGGGTCCCGGAGCGGGTGCGCTGGGTGGTGCCGCTTCCGGGCGGCGAGGTGGTGCTCCTCCACGGCGGCGGGGCCAGCCTCTGGCGCAGGGGGGCCTGGTCGAGCCTGGCCACGGGCCTGCCCGGGGAGGCCGCCATGGCCGCCTTCGGCCCGGGGGGGCTCCTGGCCATGGCCAGCTGGGAGCCCCCGGCCTTCGCCATCCACCGCCTGGGCCAGGCGGGCCTGACCCTGGAGCGGCAGGTGGATCCCACCCGGGGCGGCCAGGTCTCGCTGCCCATCTTCTCCCTGGGCATGGACGAGGGGGGCCGGCTCTGGGCCGGCACCGACCAGGGCCTGGCCCTGGTGGACAACGCCGGCCTGAGGCTCCTGGGCCGGGACGATCCCTTCCTGGGCCCCGAGTGCAACGAGGGGGCCATCCTCGCGGAACCCGGCCGGGTCTGGGTGGGCACCACCCTGGGCCTGCAGTCCTTCGATTCCCGGGCCCCGGAGCCCCAGCTCATGGCCCGGGCCCCGGTCATCCTCTCGGCCCGGACCTCCGGCGGCGACCTGGCCGACCTGGAGGCCCCGGCCCCCCTGCCCCGGAACCAGGACCAGATCCAGGTGCGCTTCACCGTGCCCGCAAGCCGCGGCGGGGGCGCCCGGGAATTCGAGGCCCGGCTCCTGGGGGTGGACCGGGACTGGGTGCGCCTGGACACGCCCAGCGTTTCGTACGCGGGCCTGGGCCCCGGCCGGCACCGCCTGGAGCTCCGGGGCCTCTTCCCCGGGGGGGTGCAGGGACCCGTGCGGGTCCTGGCCTTCTCGGTGGTGCCCGCCTGGTGGGAGACCACCCCCTTCCGGATCGCCGTCCTGTTCCTCCTGGCCGTGGCGGCGCACCTGGCCCTGCGCAGCCGCACCGCCCTGCTGCGTCGGCGGAACCTCCAGCTGGAACGCCTGGTCTCCGAGCGCACCCGGGATCTGGCCGCCGCCAACGGCGAGCTGCAGGACCTCAACGCCGAGCTCACCCGCAGCCTCGCCGAGGTCAAGACGCTGAAGGGCTTCATCCCCATCTGCGCCTCCTGCAAGAAGATCCGCAGCGACGAGGGGTTCTGGGAGCAGATCGAGCGCTACCTGTCCCGGAACACCGCCGCCTCCTTCTCCCACGGCATCTGCCCCGACTGCGCCCGGGACCTCTACCCTGATGTGATGGAACGGCGGGAGAAGAAGGGCTGAGGCCGGTTCAGAGGCCCCGCACCTCCACCTCCAGCTCCCGGTCCAGGAGGCGGGACAGGAGCCGGCCCTTCTCCTTCAGGCTTTCCAGCTCCGGCCGCAGATCCCCGGCCCCCGTCACCTCCAGGCGGACCGGGTCCCGGGACAGGTCCAGGCGGGCCTGGTGCACGGACTGGCGCCGGGTGCGGTCCAGGGCGTCCGCCACCCGCACGATGGCGGCCAGCTTCTCCACCACGTGCCGGGTCCAGGGCTTCAGGGCGGCGTAGGCCTCGTGGGCCACGCGGGGGGCCTTGCCCCGGTGATAGCGCACGATCTGGGCGATGGCCTCCGTCTCCGCGGGCCAGAACCCGGCCAGCTTGGCGTTGGTCACCAGGTAGGCCCCGTGCTTGTGGTGGCCCTTCTCGGAGAGGGAGAGGCCGATGTCGTGGAGGCGGCAGGCGTAGGCCAGCAGTTCCCGCTCCGGATCCCCCAGCTCGAATTCGGGCATCAGGTCCGTGAAGAGCTGGTCGGCGAGGAAGGCCACGTGGCGGCTGTGGCCGGGGTCGGGGTCCAGCTTGGCGGCCAGGGCCTCCACCGATGCCCGGCGCCGGTCCCCCAGCACGGGCAGGGCCATGCCGCCCCTCGCCAGGGCCTGCCACACCATGCCCTCCCGCAGGCCCACCGGCAGGCACTTCACCTGGGTGGCCCCCAGCCACTCCATGAGGGCAGCCACCCAGCTGGCCCCCACGTGGAGCACTTCGGCCCGCTTGGGATCCACCCCCAGATCCGCCACCCGGGCCTGGCTGGAGGTCTTCCACAGGCGGCGCTTGAAGCGCAGCAGGCGGGCCGTGTCGAAGGTGTCCCCGCCGCCCCCGCCCGCGGCCAGGTCCAGGAGGGTGCCGCTGGTGGCCAGGATCACGTGGGTGGGGGGCAGGTCCGGCAGGCCCTTGGCGGCCTTGCGGATGACCTTGCGCAGGAACTTGCGGACCCGCACCAGGTCCGCGGCGGTGGGGGGGTTGGCCGTGGCCAGGGCGTCGGCCAGGCGCTGGATGCCCCAGGGGATGGAGACGCTGGCCTCGGGCCGGCCCGCCACGAGCCAGGTGATCTCCGTGGAGCCGCCCCCGATGTCCATGAGGGCGCAGGGCACTTCCGGAAAGGGGATGGCCCGGCTCACGGCCAGGTAGATGAGGCCCGCCTCCTCCTCCCCCGAGATGACCCGGATGGGGATGCCCAGGGCGGCGGCCTCCTGGACGAAGCGCTGGGCGTTGGAGGCCTCCCGCAGGGCGGCGGTGCCGCAGGCCAGGACGGTGTCGCAGTGGAGGCCCCGGATCACCTCCGCCATGAGGGCCAGGCTCTCCAGCCCCGCCTGGAAGGCCTCGGCGCTGATGGCCCCGGTCTTCATGAGGCCCCGGCCCAGGCGCACCATGTGCTTCTCCCGGGCCAGCACGCGCTGGTTGCCAAGGGCGTCCGTCTCCACCACCACCAGATGGATGGAATTGGACCCCACGTCGACGGCCGCGATCCTCATGGAAGCTCCCGGGCCCCATGGTGCCACCGGGACCGGAAGGCGGCGCGGATTTTCGTCAGCGGGGGATGTGCCCCGTGCGCTCCCAGCGGGTGCGGGTGAGGAAGTGGCGGGCGCCGTCCACGATGTTCATGACCACGTCCCCGGGCCCCTTGGGCACCACGGCGTTGGTGTCGTCGTTGCCGCCCTCCCGGTAGCTCCACCAGATCATGAAGGGCCGGCCGCGCAGGTGGTCCATGGGCAGGAAGCCCCAGTAGCGGCTGTCGGCGCTGTTGTCCCGGTTGTCGCCCATGGCGAACACGTGCCCGGGCGGCACGGTGACGGGGCCGAAGGTGTCCCGGTACCCGCCCGCGAGGGGCTCCTGGCCCTGCTGGTCCATGGCCAGCACCTCGGGGTCGGCGTAGCGCCAGAGTTCCATGGGGGGCGGGTCGTCGCGCACGCCGGGGTCCCGCTCCAGGGGCCAGGGGCCCATGACGGGGCCCTCGCGCCGGTCCAGCACGTGGTGCTCGAAGGGGCCGGTGACGAGCTTGCCGTTGATGTAGAGGCGCTTGTCCTTCATCTGCACCGTGTCGCCGGGCAGGGCCACCAGGCGCTTCACGTAGTCGTTGTTGCGCTCCAGGGGGTAGCGGAAGACGATGATGTCGCCCCGCTGGACGTGGCGCATGGGGAAGAGCTTCTCCTCCCAGGCCCACTGGGGGTTGGCGAAGATGAACTTGTTGACCAGCAGGTGGTCCCCGATCATCAGCGTGTTCCGCATGGACGCCGTGGGGATCGTGAACTGCTGGCCCACGAAGGTCTTGAAGAACATGATCAGGAGCATGGCGAAGAGCACCACCTCCGCGTTGTCCCGGAAGGCGCCCTTGGCCACGCCGGGCGGAAGGATCAGTTCCTGGCTCTCGTCGCTCATTTCGCGCCCTCGCGATCATCGGTGAAACCATGGGAGACGAGGATGTTCGTCGTCACCCACTTCCCGTCCGTCCAGGTCAGGGCCTGCACCTCGCCCAGGCCGGGCACGAACAGGATGCGGCGCCGGGGCCCCTCTCCCGAATCGTGGACGGATTCGATCCAGACCCCCACCATGTCGGGGTCGGGGAGGGTCACCCCCGGCAGGTCGGGCCGGGCCCTTCCCACCACCGTGTTGATCATGTGGCGGTCGGTCCAGGTGGTGACCCGGTCGGGGAAGCCCTCGGGAAGGAGGCGCGCCTCCGTCTGGGGGTCCAGCACCAGCCAGATGCCGCCGTTCTTCTGGCGGAACAGGGCGGCGGACTGGCCCTTCAGGGTCGTGTAGGTCTGGGTCACCATGCGGCCGGAAGGCGTTTCGTCCGTGCGGGCCACCCTCACCTGGAGGCGATCTCCGGTCTGGTCGGCGGGATTGCGGTAGATGAGGGTCTTGCCCGCTTCCCAGGGACCGTAGGGGGGGGGCGGGGCCTTGACGGCCTGCCGTTCGCAGCCCGCCGCCGCGAGCAGGAGGGCCGCGGCGAGGAGGCGCCTCATCGGAGCCCCCGGTTGTACTTGGCCATCAGATCCGACAGGGTGGCGCCGCTGGAGGCCGCGGGCTTCTGGGGCGCGGGCCGCGGGGCCTGGGGACGCTGCTCCCGGGGGGCCTCCGGCTTCCGCTCGGGCCTCGGACCGCCCTGCCGACCATCCGGTCGCTGGCCCCCATGGCCTTCGGGACGCCGGTCGGGACGCCGCTCCGGCCGGGGACCCCGGCCTTCCTGGGGGGCGCCGCCGGGGCGGGGCTGGCCCTGGGGGCGGGGCGGCCGCTGGGGCCGCTCGGGCCTGGGGCCGGCAGGGCGAGGCGCGCCGGGCAGGAGGGCCTTGATGGAAAGACCGATGCGCTTGGACTTGAGATCCACGGCCAGCACCTTGACGCGGACGGCCTGGCCCACGCTGAGGGCGTCGGCGGGGTTCTTCACGTACTGGTGGGAGATCTCGGAGAGGTGCACGAGGCCGTCCTGGTGGACGCCGATGTCCACGAAGGCCCCGAAGTCCGTGACGTTGGTGACGATGCCCTGGAGCTCCATGCCCACCTCCAGGTCGCTGGGCTTGTGGACGCCCTCCCGGAAGGTGACGGCCTCGAAGCGCTGGCGGGGATCGCGGCCGGGCTTCTTGAGCTCGGCGATGATGTCCCGCACCGTCTCGACGCCGAAGCGCTCGTCGGTGAAGGCCGCGGGATCGAGGCCGTCCAGGACGGCGTCGTTGCCCACGAGCTCGGGCACCGTGCGCCCCGTGAGCTGGCAGATGCGCTGGACGACGGGGTAGGACTCGGGGTGGACGGCGCTGGCGTCCAGGGGGTTCTCCCCGTCCCGGATCCGCAGGAAGCCCGCGGCCTGCAGGAAGGCCTTCTCGCCGAAGCGGGGCACGTCCATGAGCTGTTCCCGGTGGCGGAAGGCGCCGTTGGCGAAGCGGTGCTGCACGATGTTCTTGGCCAGGCTCTCGCCGATGCCGGCCACGTAGGACAGCAGCCGGTAGCTGGCGGAGTTGAGGTCCACGCCCACGCGGTTCACGCAGGACTCCACCACCTCGTCCAGGCCCTTCTTCAGGGCGGTCTGGTTCACGTCGTGCTGGTACTGGCCCACGCCGATGCTCTTGGGCTCCACCTTCACCAGCTCGGCCAGGGGGTCCTGGAAGCGGCGGGCGATGGAGATGGCGCCGCGCACGGTGACGTCCTGCTCGGGGAACTCCTCCCGGGCCACTTCCGAGGCCGAGTAGACGGAGGCCCCGGCCTCGCTCACGCTCACGCAGAGCACGCCGTCCCGGCCCGAATCACGCAGCCACTCGCGCACGAAGGCCTCGGCCTCGCGGCCTCCGGTGCCGTTGCCGATGGCCACGGCCTCCAGGGGGTACTTGGCGGCGATGGCCTCCAGGCAGGCCCGGCTCCCCTCCAGGTCCCGCTTGGGCTCCAGGGGGTAGATGGTGGCCGTCTCCATGAACTGGCCCAGGCGGTTGATGACGGCCAGCTTGCAGCCGGTGCGGATGCCCGGGTCCACGCCCAGGGTGCACAGCTGGCCCGCGGGAGGCGCCAGCAGCAGGTGATCCAGGTTCGTCTGGAAGACCTTGATGGCCTCCAGGTCGGCCTTCTTCTTGGCCTCCACCCGCACATCCGTCTCGAGGGTGGGCGCGAGCAGACGGTCGAAGGCGTCCCCGCACACATCGTGGAGCAGGTTCCGGTAGGCGGAGGCGGCCTCCACCTTCACCCGGGCCACCAGTTCCGTGACGAGCTTCTCCCGCTCCACGGCCAGCTTGACGGTGAGGATCTCCTCCTTCTCGCCCCGGCGCACGGCCAGGACCCGGTGGCCGGGCATCTTGCGCAGGGGTTCCTGGAACTGCCAATAGGGCTTGAAGCGCAGGGCCTCGGGGGCCTCCTTCCGCTCCTCCCGCAGTTCGGCGTGCAGGACGCCCGTGTCGTGGAAGACCTGGCGGAGCCAGGCGCGGACGTCCGCGTCCTCGGCCAACCGCTCGGCCAGGATGTGCCCCGCCCCCTCCACGCAGGCGCTGGGGGTCTCCAGGCCTTCGGCGCCCTCCTTCACGTAGGCGGCGGCCAGCATGAGGGGATCGGCCCCGGTGGTGTCGGTCAGCAGCGCGTCCAGGAGGGGCTCCAGGCCCCGCTCCCGGGCGTCGGTGGCCTTGGTGCGCTTCTTGGGCTTGTAGGGGAGGTACAGGTCCTCCAGCTCCGTCTTGGACCAGGCCGCCTCGATGCGGGACCGCAGATCCGGGGTGAGCCTGCCCTGCTTGTCGATGGTCTTGATCACCGTCTCGCGGCGCTCGAGCAGTTCCTTGAAGTAGACGAGGCGTTCCTCGATGGCGCGGATCGCGACCTCGTCCAGGGAGCCCGTGGCCTCCTTCCGGTAGCGCGCGATGAAGGGGACGGTGTTCCCCTCGTTCAGCAGCGCCGCAACCGCGGCCACGCCCGCCCTCGGCAGGGCCAGTTCCTGACAGATCCGATCGACCAGCAACTCCACGGCACTTTTCCCTTCAATCTCACCTGAGCGGGGTGAAAGGGCATCATACCCTAAGATCCCGCCCTTGCCCTCGGATGGGCGGATTCGTAGGTCCTGGCGAGGCTTTCCAGGTCCAGGTGGGTGTAGCGCTGGGTTGTGCTGAGGCTGGCGTGGCCCAGGAGCTCCTGGATGGCCCGGAGGTCCATGCCCCGGTTCAGGAGGTGGGTGGCGAAGCTGTGGCGGAGGGCGTGGGGGCTCACCCGGGCCCGGACCGCGGCCCGGTCCAGGGCCCGGGCCAGGAAGGTGCGGACGCTGGCGGGCGTGAGCCGCCCCCCCCGCTGGTTCACGAAAAGGGCCTGGGTGGCGGGGAGGCTCCGGGCGGCCAGGAAGGCCGAGCGGAAGCCCAGGTAGGCCTCCAGGACGGTGGCGGCCGTGTCGTGGAAGGGCACCAGGCGCTCCTTGGAGCCCTTGCCCAGCACCCGGAGGGTCCGGGCCTCCGTCAGGAGGTCCTGCAGGTCCAGGCCGGTGAGCTCCGAGACCCGGAGCCCGCAGGCGTAGAGGAGTTCCAGGATGCACCGCAGCCTCGAACTCGCGAAGTCCACCGGGGCCTCCAGCTCCAGCAGCGCGCCGCTCTCGGGCTCCGTGAGGAAGGCGGGGAGCCGCTTCGGCAGCTTGGGGTTGCGCAGGCCCGCGGCGGGATCCGACGCGATGCGCCGGGTGTCGAAGAGCCACTTGAAGAAGGTGCGGGTCGTGGAGAGGATCCGGGCCTGGCTCGCGGGGTCCAGCCCCCGCTCCCCCAGTTCCAGGGCGAAGGCCCGCAGCGCCCGCGGCCGGGCCTCCCAGCCCTCCCAGGATGCGGCGCTGGCGTGGGCCAGCAGCTTCTCCAGGTCCCCCTTGCGGGCCCGCAGCGTGTGCGGGGAGACGCCCCTCGCCTTCTCCTCCAGCAGGAACGCCGCGACGGGCTCGGCCAGGGGGGGCTTGGATACCATGGACCCAGCATACCCCTTGAACTGATACCATGCCACCGTGAGGGCGCCTTGATCCAGACCATCCCCGACCTGTTCTACGCGGCCCTGGAAAGGGACTTCAGCACGGCCATCGCCCACCGTTCCGGCGGCGTCTGGCTCTGCATATCCCACCGGGAACTCCGGACCCGGGTGGAGCGCCTGGCCCTGGCCCTGGAGGCCCGCGGGCTGCGGAAAGGGGACCGGCTCGCCATCCTCTCCGAGAACCGGCCGGAATGGGCCGTCGCCGATTACGCCTGCGCCTTGTCCGGCATCGTCACCGTCCCCGTCTACCCCACCCTCAACCCGGAACAGACCGCCTACATCCTGCGGCACAGCGGGGCCCGGTGGTGCGTGTGCTCCACCCCCGAACAGCTGGCCAAGGTCCAGGAACTCCTGCCCGGCCTGCCCGAACTGGAGACCCTGGTGCTCATGGCCGGGGCCCCCGCGGAAGGAAGCCCCGTCCTGGCCTGGGACGCGCTCCTGGCCGAAGGGGAGGCCCGGGAGGACCGCAGGCCGGAGGTGAAGGACCGGGCCTCGGGGGTGGCCCCGGGGGACCTGCTGACCCTCATCTACACCTCGGGCACCACCGGCGACCCCAAGGGCGCCATGCTCAGCCACGGGAACGTGGCCTCCAACATCGTGGCGGGCCTGGCGGCCATGGAGGTGGAACCCGGCCAGCGATGCCTCTCGCTCCTGCCCATGTCCCACATCTTCGAGCGCATGGGCGGGCATTACACCATGTTCCACGCCGGGGTCTCCATCTACTACGCCGAAAGCCTCCAGACCGCGGCCCGGGACCTGGTGGAGGTGAGGCCCGAGATCCTCCTGGCCGTGCCGCGGGTCTTCGAGAAGTTCTATGCCCGGGTGCGGGAGCAGGTGAACGCCGGGGGCTTCGCCAAGCGGCTGATCTTCCACTGGGTCGCCGCCCTGGGGGCGAAGATGGCCCAGCGGCGCTACCGGGACCTCCCCCTGCCCCTCTGGCTCCGGGCCGCCGGCGCCGTGGGCGACGCCCTCGTCTTCCGCAAGGTGCGGGAGCGCCTGGGCGGGCGCATCAACATGGCCGCGGTGGGCGGCGCGGCCATCCACCCCCGCATCCTGGAGTTCTTCTGGGGGGCCGGCATCCGGCTCTTCGAGGGCTACGGCATGACCGAGACGAGCCCCCTGCTCACCATCAGCCGGAAGGGGGACATGGTGCCGGGCTCCGTGGGCCGGCCCATCCTGGACACCTGGGAGGGGCGCCCCTTCATGCGCATCGCCGAGGACGGCGAGATCCTCGTGCAGGGCCCCAACGTGATGCTGGGCTACTGGCGCAACGAGGCCGCCACCCGGGAGGCCGTCGACGCCGAGGGCTGGTTCCACACCGGGGACGTGGGCGAGATGGACGCCGAAGGCCGCGTCAGGATCACGGACCGCAAGAAGGAGATCATCGTCACCTCCGGCGGCAAGAACGTGGCCCCCCAGCCCCTGGAGAACGCCCTGCGGGCCGACAAGTACATCGAGCAGGCCGTGGTCGTGGGGGAGGGGCGGAACTTCATCGCCGCCCTCATCTACCCCGACTTCCCCAACCTGCGCATCTGGGCCGAGCACCGGAAGATCCCCTTCACCTCGGACGCCGATCTGGCCTCCAGGCCCGAGGCCGTGGCCAAGGTGATGCGCCGGGTGGAGCGCATCAACGCGCGCTTCTCCAACTACGAGCGCATCAAGAAGGTGGTCCTGCTGGATGCCGAGCTCACCGTGGACAGCGGCCTTCTCACCCCCTCCCTCAAGGTCCGCCGCCGGGCCGTGGACGAGGCCTTCCGGGACCGGATCGACGCCATCTACGGCGGGTGACGCCGCATATCCACGCTTGCATATGCGGGGCGCCGCCTTAACATGGGGGCATCCCAAGAGCTTCAGGCTCCCCGAGCTTCATGGAGGCCTTCCCATGCGTCCCGCCGGTCCGATCACCGCCGTGTTCCTCGCCGCCGCGGCCGCGACCGCCCAGCCTTCGTACACCCCCGCCCAGGCGGAGGCCCTGGTGAGGAAGGCCGTGGCCTACGCCAAGGCCCACGGCATCGAGCGGCTCTGCCGGGAGACCAACGAGCCCGGTGGCGCCTTCCACGTGGGCAGCGGCGGGGCCGGCGAGATGTACCTCTTCGTGTACGACCCCCAGGGCACCTGCAGGGCCATCGGCTTCAACCCCAAGGCCCTGGTGGGCAAGAACCGCATCGACCTCAAGGACCCCGACGGCAGGATGTACCTCCGGGAGATGATCGAGGTGGCCCGCACCCGCGGCCGGGGCTGGGTGGACTACCGCTACCCCGATCCCGTCACGGGCCGGGTGCTGCCCAAGACCTCGTACGTGGAGTGGCACGAAGGCCTGCTTTTCGGGTGCGGCGTGTACCGCCGGTAGTTGACCCCCGGGCCGCCCCCCACCTACCCTGGGGGCAGGAGCCTTGAAGTGAAACTGACCCAGGGGGAAAAATCCGAACGCAGCCAGGTCGCGATCCTGCAGGCCGCCCTCCGGCTCTTCTCCAAGCAGGGCTACCGGGGCACCAGCATCCGCGAGATCGCCGAGGCGGCGGGCCTTTCCACCGGGAACGTGTACCACCACTTCCCGGACAAGGAGACCCTGTTCACCACCCTCCTCGGGCAGTACTTCCAGGCCATCGAGAGCCCCGAGTTCCCCTTCAACAAGGCCCTGGCGGCGGGCGCCTTCCCCGACGACCTGGAGGCCCTGGCCCGGGCCACCGAGGAGAGCGTCAAGGCCTACCGCCCCTACGTGGCCCTCATCTACATCGACGTGGTGGAGTTCGACGGCACCCACATCCGCAAGTTCTACGCGGAGATGTCGGACCGGTTCAACGCCTTCATCGTCCAGCGCTGGCCCGGGGAGGCCCTGAAGGAGAAGCTGGCCCCGGGGGTGCGTCCCAACACGGCCCTCATGCTGGCCAGCCGGGTCTTCCTCCACTACTTCGCCGTGGAGGTCCTCTTCGGGGTGCCCAACCAGTTCGGCCAGGATACCTCCCGCACCGTCTCCGAGATCTCCGGGATCCTCCGCAAGGGCATGCTCGCCACCGGGAACCGGTAGCTTCCGCCCGCCTTGACGGGGCCGTCCCGGGCCGCCAATCTACAAACCAATCGTTCGTTTTGTAACTTGGCCGGCAGGCCCGGCGCCCGGGAGCACCCATGAACACGATGACCATCCTGATCGCCGCGGCGGCCCTGGCCGCCACCACCGTGGGCTTCGCCGCCGCCCGCAAGGTGATGAAGGACCCCCTGAAGCTCTACAACCGCGCCGCCCGCAGGGCCCTGGTCTCCAAGGGCCTCCAGGCCGTGACGGTGGAGACCCCCTCGGGCCCCCAGACCGTCTTCGAGGGCGGAGAGGGGCCCGTGCTCGTGCTCATCCACGGCGCCGGGGACCAGGCCGGCACGTGGAGCCGGGTCGTCTCCGGGCTCCTCGAGGGGCGCACCCTCATCGTCCCCGATCTGGCGGGCCACGGGGACAGCGCCCCCGCCGACGGGCCCATCGACACCTCCGCCATCTACCACGGCCTGGAGGCCGTCCTCGCCTCCCGCCTGAAGGGCCGCAAGGCGATCCTCGCCGGCAACTCCCTGGGGGCCTGGATGGCCATGCTCATCGCGGACCGCCACCCCGAGTGGGTGGAGAAGGTCATCGCCATCAACGGCGGCCCCCTCATCGGCACCAGCTCCGTCAAGCTCCTGGCCCGCACCCGGGAGGAGGCCCGGGAGGCCTTCGCCGCCCTGCGCGATCCCTCCAGCCCCGCCGTGCCCGACGCCGTCCTGGACGAGATGGTGCGGGACGCCCCGACCAGCCCCCTGGCGCGCTTCGCCGCCACCGCGGCCACCATGCTCCCCTGGGTGATGGACGAGGAGAAGCTGAAGGCGTTCCGGACCCCCGTCGTCCTCCTCTGGGGCGTCTCCGACCGCATGATGGACCTGGGCTACGCCGACCGCATGCTGAAGGCCCTCCCGGACGCGAAGCTCATCCGCCTGGAGAAGGTCGGCCACGTTCCCCACCAGGAGAGCCCCGAGACCTTCCTGGAAGGCATGGCCAAGGCCCTCTGAGGCCTCTGGCGGCGGGAACGGGAAAGGGCCGGGATCCCATGGATCCCGGCCCTTTCCGCAGAGGGATGGCCGCCGCCGGGATCGCCCTTGGCCCCCCTCGGGCCATCGTCCGTCCCGGCGGCGGTTGGGGTCAGGGGGCCTGGACGGGGCCCCACTGGATGACGGTCGAGGCCCACACGAAACCCAGGCCCGCGCCCACGAAGACGATGCGCGAGCCGTCCTTGATCTTCCCGTCCCGCAGGCCCAGTTCCAGGCTCAGCACCTGGTCGTTCTGGCCCACGTGGCCGTACTCGTCCAGGTACGTGGTCTGGTCCTGGCGCAGGCCCAGTTCGGCCAGGACGGCGTCGTGGGCGCTCCGCTTGAAGTGCAGGATGGCGAGGTAGTCGATGTCGCCCTCGCCGAAGCCGGACATGCGCATGGATTCCCGGATGACGGCGTAGAAGTTGGGCATGGTCACCTCGCCCAGCTTGGCCTTGAAGGCCTCCTCGTCGGGCACGACGAAGTGGGCCCGGGCCTCGTCCCCGGGCGCCGGCGGCCAGGCCTTGGTCCCCAGGGCCGGCACCACGCACATCTCGGAGAGGGAGCCGTCGCCCCGGAAGGCGGAGGCCAGCACGGCGTTCCGGCCCGCGTTCTTCTTCAGCACCAGGGCGCTGCCGCCGGAGCCGATGTCCAGCATGAAGCGCGTCTCGGGCACGTTGATGTCGATCAGGTCGTTGTTGCGGTACCCGGAGACGAGGAGCACCGTGTCCAGGTCGGGCCGGGCCAGCATGAGGCTCCGGGCCACGTCCAGGGCCGCCATCATGGAGCCGCACATGGCCTCCATGTCGAAGCTCCAGGCGTTCTTCGCCCCCAGCTGGTTGGCCACGTAGAGTCCCGCCAGCCAGCACGGGTAGTCCTTGTGCTGGGCGCCGCACCAGATGACCAGGTCCACCTTGGAGCCCTCCACCCCGGCCATGTCCAGGGCCTTGCGGGCCGCGGCCAGGCCCATGAAGGCCGTGGTCTCGCCGGGACCCGCGACGGGCTTCTCCTTGACCCCGAACTTCACAGCGATGACGGGCTCGGGAATCCCGGTGGCGGCTGCTAGTTCGGCCGCTGTGACCCGTCCCTCAGGCAACCACGTGCCGTGGCCGATGATGCCCACATGCATAAATGCTCCCGTTAAGAAGTGAATCGTTTCTCATTTGGTCTAAACCCCTCCGTTCGCCCTGTCAAGCCGTTCAGGTTGTAATCCCCATCACAAGCTATTCAATTCTTGATATTATTAATTTTGAAAATTCGACCTACCGGACCCCCTCCTTTGGGCTTGCCCTGGACCCGACAGGGACCCTAGACTCTCGTAAATACCGAATCAGCTCTCATCGATCTGCCTGCCCGTTGGGCCAAGGAGTCCGGTCATGACAACCGAAAGCCGGGGGAATCCGAGGACGGAAGAACGCCTCGTCTCCGCAGCGGTGGGCCTCTTCTCCCGGAAGTGGTACGGCACCGTCTCCGTGGCGGAGATCTGCAGGGCCGCGGGCCTGTCCAACGGGGTCTTCTACCGCTACTACGACGGGAAGGAGACCCTCTTCAAGGCCATCCTCGGGCGCGTCCTGGACCAGATCCGGGAGGTGGTGGAGGGCGCGGGGGGCGACACGCCCGCGGAACGCCTGCACCGGTACGTGGAGGCGGTGATCGGCTTCTCCGCCGATCATCCCGATCTCATCTCGGTCTTCCGGGAGGGGCAGTACCGCTTCTACGATTTCGAGCGCAGGCTCGTGTCCATCTACGTGCGCGGCCTCGGGGAGGCCCTGGGCCGGGAGGCCGGCATCGCCGAATACCTCTTCGCCCTGGGCGGCCTCCGCTTCTGCGCGGTGGGCCAGGCCCTGCAGGGCGTGAAGGTGGACGCGGCCTCCGTGGGCGCCATCATGGACCGCGGCCTCTTCCGGGGCATGGACTTCGATCCCGCGCGGGTCTTCGGCGGCATGGCCACGCCGCTGCCCGTCGCCCTGGAGGAGAGCGCCCGGGAGCGCCTGCTGCGCAGCGGCCGGCGGCTCTTCGGGGAGAAGGGCTACTTCGAGACGAACATCCACGAGGTCACCGCCGGCGCGGACCTGTCGGTAGGCGCCTTCTACACCTACTTCGACTCCAAGGAGGGCTTCTACGCGGAGCTCATCCGGCGGGTGGGCCACGACGTGCGCGCCTTCATCTCCAAGAACCTCGCCGAGACGGGCCTGGACGGCTTCAACGGCCTGGAGCTGGAACTGCGCGGCCTCTGGCTCTGGATCGTGTACCTCTCCATCGACAAGAACTGCTACAACATCGTCCGCGAGGCCGAGTTCGTCCTCCCCGCCGCGGTCTCCGACTACTACGGCGCCTTCCGCGCGGGCTACCACCGGCGCCTGGACCTCCACCGGGTCACCCTCTCGGCCCCCGACGTGGACGAGGACACCGCCATCCAGTACCTCATGGGCCTGGCCCACTACTTCGGCATCCAGATCGCCTTCGACGACTCCCTGGGCAACGCCCGGAGCCTCGTCGAATCCATCGGAACCTACCTTTCCCGAGGATTCTCGGAATACCTGAACTGAAGGAGCATCGATGACCCCCCAGGACATCTACCGATCCAAGGTCGTATCGGCCGACGAGGCCGTCACGAACATCCGAACCGACAGCGACGTGATCGTCGCCATGTGCGCCTCCGAGCCCCAGGGCTGCATGGAGAGGTTCCACACCGTCGCCGACCGCGTCGAGAACGTGCGCGTCTTCTCCTGCCTCACCCTGAAGCCCTACGCGTTCTACATGGACCCGGAGATGAAGGGGCACTTCGAGCTGGGCAGCTGGTTCCACGCCCCCGGCTCCCGGGAATCCCTGAAGAAGGGCACGGGCCTGGTGACCTACGTCCCCAACATGCTTCACCGCGCCGCCACGGACCGCATCCACGCCAAGCGCCCCGACATCTTCTTCGGCACCTGCACCCCCCCCGACAAGCACGGCTTCGTCTCCCTCGCCCTGGGCATCACGTACGAGAAGGACATCATCGAGCACGCCCGCTGCGTGGTGCTCGAGGTGAACCCCCGCCTGCCCCGCACCTTTGGCGACACCCAGATCCACGTGTCCCAGGTGGACTTCTTCGTGGAGAACGACCAGGAGGTCCCCGCCCTGCCCGCCCCCGTGCCCTCGGCCACGGACCACCTCATCGGCGGCCACATCGCGGAGCTGGTGGAGGACGGATCCACCATCCAGCTCGGCATCGGCGGCATCCCCAACGCCGCGGCCCTGGCCCTCAAGGACAAGAAGGACCTGGGCGTCCACACGGAGATGTTCGTGGACTCCATGATGGAGCTCTACGAGATGGGCGTGATCACCAACGCCCGCAAGTCCCTCAAGCCGGGCAAGTTCGTGACCACCTTCGCCATGGGCAGCCGCAAGCTCTATGACTGGCTCGACGACAACGTCGCCGTCGAGTTCCAGCGGGGCAAGTGGGTCAACGACCCCGCCGTCGTCGCCCAGAACTCGAAGATGGTCTCCATCAACACCTGCCTGTCCGTGGACTTCACGGGCCAGGTCGCCAGCGAATCCATCGGCGCCAGCCAGTACTCGGGCACCGGCGGGCAGAGCGACACCGCCCAGGGCGCCGTGGCCGGCACCGACGGCCAGGGCAAGAGCATCATCGCCTGCTACGCCACCGCCAAGGGCGGCACCCTCTCCACCATCTGCCCCACCCTGGCCCCAGGGTCCGCCGTGACCCTGCATCGTTCCTTCGTGGACAACGTGGTGACCGAGTTCGGCGTCGCCCAGCTCCGGGGCCGCACCGTGCGCGAGCGCACCCAGGCCCTCATCGCCGTCGCCCACCCCGACTTCCGCGGGGAGCTCACGGAGCAGGCGAAGAAGCTCGGCTACCTCTGATCCCGACCCGACCCGCGGCGGCCGCCGCCGGGGATCCGACAACCCAGTCGGAACTCCGGAGCGGCCGCCGCTCCGCGTCCGGGCGAACGCTTTCCGTGCCCGTCCATCCCCGGCCAGACCGGCGCCGGGGATGGACGGGGACGGGGCGCCTCATCCCTGCTTCGCCAGGAAGCCCAGGATGATCGAGTTCACCTCGGCGGCCTTCTCCACGACGACCACGTGGCCGGCATCGGGGATCAGGTGGAACTCGGAGCCGGGGATGGCCCGGTGCATGATCTCCCCGTATTTCCGAGGCTTCAGGATGTCCAGTTCCGCCGACACGATGCAGGTGGGCACCTGGATCCGCGGCAGGTCCGCGGTGACGTTGAAGCGGCTGAAGCTGTCGATGAGCAGGTCGGCGGCCTTCAGGTCCAGGCTCGCGTAGCGCTCCTCGGCCATGGGGATCAGTTCGGGACGCTGCTGCAGGAAGCCCTCGGAGTAGGTGTCGGCGTAGATGAGGCGGAAGAACTTGGGGCCGTCGCCCAGGCGCGCCGCGATGCCCCAGCGCTCGATCATGCCCACCAGGAGGGGGTCGCTGTGGCTCACGGAGGCGATGATGGTCAGGGACCTGCAGTGGTGCGGGTAGCGGATGCCCATGACCAGGTTCAGCTCACCGCCGTACGAGGTGCCCACCATGTGGGCCGGGCCGAACTTCAAGGCGGCAAGGAGGGCGTCCAGGTCCTCCCCGTGCTGTTCCAGGGAGTAGGGGCCCTCGGGATGCTCGCTGCGCCCCTGGCCCCGCATATCGTAGGCCAGCACCCGGTACCGGCGGGACAGGGCGGGGAGCTGGAAGGCCCAGGACGTGGTGTTCATGAAAACACCGTTGTTGAGGACGAGGGGCTCCCCGTCTTCGGGACCGAAAAACTCGTAGTACAGGTTTACGCCGTTCACGCGCAGGGTGGGCATGGGGCCTCCAAGAATGGAATGGGTGAATCATGTGCCCTGGAGGGGTCTCCGCCCAGGGCGGTTGCGACGAAAATCACAACTTTAACTTCAATGATTTCAGCATGTAAAAATACTGAATCGTCCCTCATTTTTCTTCTTGACAGGGGTTGGGACGGCTTGTTCAAATTCCAGTCTAAAGCAAACCAACTGTTCGTTTTTCTATTTCCCCACAGGTCCTTCCCGAGTCGCGTCCAGAGGCCCCTGTCCCTCTGCCAGCGCGCCGAAATCCATCCGGAGCATTCATGGAACGCTATGCCATCCTCAAATCCACAGGCTGCTACCTGCCGGAGCACAAGGTCACCAACGACGATCTCCGCGTGAAGTTCGCCCACCTGCCCGAGTTCGTCGACAAGATGGAGGCTTCGTCCGGCATCAAGAATCGCTGGCTCGCCCCCCGTGAGTGGGCCGCCTCCGATATCGCCGTGCCCGCCGCCCAGCAGGCGATCGCCGCCGCCGGCCTGAAGCCCGAGGACATCGATCTCATCATCCTGGGCACCGATTCCCCCGACTACATCACCCCCGCCACTTCCGTCGTCCTCCAGCACAAGCTGGGCGCCGTGAACGCCGGCACCTTCGACATCGGCTGCGCCTGCGCCTCCTTCCCCACCGCCTACGCCACCGCCTCGGCCTGGATCGCCGCCAACCCGGCCATCAAGACCGTCCTCGTGGTGGGCGTCTACATGATGAGCAAGCTCACCGCCGACATGGAGCCCACGGGCTTCTTCTACGGCGACGGCGCCGGGGCCGCCATCCTCGTGGCCTCCGACAAGCCGGGCTTCATCGGCGCCGCGGCCCAGGCCGGCGGGGCCTACCACCACCACTGGGGCATCTACTCCGGCGGCACCTATGAGCCGGCCTCCGTCGAGTCCGTGCAGGCCGGCCGCACCACGGTGAAGATGCTGGACCGCTACCCCCCCGAGATCAACCACGAGGGCTGGCCCCGCCTCACCCGCAAGCTCGCCGCCAACTGCGGCTTCGGGCTGGACGAGATCGATTTCATCATCTTCACCCAGGTGCGCAAGGCCTCCATCGAGCTGGTGATGAAGGACCTGGGCATCCCCATGGAGAAGACCCACACCGTCATGGAGGACTGGGGCTACACCGGCTCCGCCTGCATCCCCATGGCCCTCCACGACGCCATCGAGAAGAAGAAGATCAAGTCCGGGGACCGCGTGGTCCTGGTCGGCTCCGGTGTGGGCTACAACCAGGCCGCCTGCGCGTTCTTCATGCCCTGACCCCCCTCATCCCCATTCCCCCCTTTCCGGAGACCCAGTCCATGAGCAAAGCCAGCATCATCGGCGCCTACAACACCGAGTTCGGCGCCTTCGTCAAGAAGGACAAGGCCACAGGCCTCATGACCGACACGAAGACCTACTACGACCTCCTCGTCGAGGCCGGCCGCGGCGCCATCAAGGACGCCGGGCTCGATCCCAAGGACATCGACGCCGTCTACGTCGGCTCCTGCTCCCCGGGTTCCTTCATCAACCAGGAGCACGTGGCCCCCCTGGCCGCGGAGATCGACCCCGCCCTGCGCTTCAAGCCCATGACCCGCTGCGAGTGCGCCTGCGCCTCCTCCTCCGTGGCCCTCTACGACGCCGTCTACGCCGTCGAGGCCGGCCGCGCGAAGAACGTCCTGGTCATCGGCGTGGAGAAGATGAACCTCCTGCCCACCCCCCAGATGACCCACGTGCTGGCCTGCTGCTCCCACTGGCCCTCCGAGGGCTCCAAGGGCTGGTCCTTCCCCATGCTCTTCGCCGAATACGCCAAGGGCTACCAGAAGCACTACGGGATCCCCATGAACGAGCTGGAGCGCATGCTCTGGGCCGCCGGCGCCCTGTGCTACCGCAACGGCCAGGACAACCCCCTCGCCCACGTGAAGAACGGCCCCTCCACCATCGAGGAGATCGAGGCCCTCTGCCAGCTGGATGAGCGCGGCAAGTGCAAGAACATGATGATCGCCGCCCCCCTGCGGCTCCACGACTGCAGCCTCGTCACCGACGGCGCCGCCGCCCTCGTCGTCACCGCCACCTCCAGCGTGACCAACAAGGCCCGGGCGGTGGAGATCGCCGGCATCGGCCACAGCGTCGAGCGCCTGCCCGAGAACGTCCGCCCCAACATGTACGACCTGATGGGCGGCAAGGACGCCGCCGCCAAGGCCTACAAGGAGGCCGGGATCACCGCCGCGGACATCGACATCGCCGAGGTCCACGACTGCTTCACCATCAACCAGATCCTCTCCACCGAGGCCCTGGGCCTTTCCAGCGACGGCCGCGGCGGCTACGACTATCTCGAGGGCCGCTTCACCCGCGACGACAAGGTCTGCGTGAACATCTCCGGCGGCCTGAAGTCCAAGGGCCACCCCGTGGGCGCCACCGGCGCCTCCATGCACGCCCTGATCTACAAGCAGCTCATCGGCGAGCCCATCGGCGCCCGCGCGAAGAACGCCAACATCGGCGTGGCCTTCAACGTGGGCGGCTCCGCGGTCACCAACTGCGTCACGGTCCTGAAGAAGCTCTAGGAGGGGCCGCCATGGAATCCTTCATCTACAACGATATGACCTTCACCCTGGAAGCCAGGGACGGCAAGTGGGACCTGGTCTGCGGGAAGGCCTACGCCGCCGCCGGCCTCTTCCCGGGCGCCGCCGAGGCGGAGGCCGTCGAGAAGGCCAAGGCCCTCGTGCGCACGGTCTTCCCCGTGGGGGTCAAGACCGTCGGCCCCGACGTCAGCCACCCCAACACCATCGGCGACCTCAAGATCGTCGGCCCCGACGTCACCCATCCGAACTTCATCTACTGGAACAAGGAATCCGTGAACTGCCCCAGGCAGCTCTAGCGCGCCCATCCCTTCATCCCCCGAGGAAAAACCAATGGAAATCAAAGGCAAAGTCGCAATCGTCACCGGTGGCGGCAACGGCATCGGCGAGGCCGTGGCCAAGTACCTGGCCAAGGAAGGCGCCAAGGTCGCCATCGTCGACATGGCCCAGAAGAACATCGACCGCGTGGTCGCGGAACTCAAGGAGATGGGCGCCGACGCCATCGGCATCCAGGCCAACGTCACCTCCGAGGCCGACACCGCCCGCTACATCAAGGGCACCATCGAGGCCTTCGGCCAGCTGAACATCGCCGTCTCCTGCGCGGGCATCATCCGCGACGGCATGATGCTCACCCCCGACAAGGAGACCGGCAAGATCAGCCGCAAGCTCGACCTGGCCAAGTGGCAGGCCGTCATCGACACCAACCTCACCGGCACCTTCCTGTGCCTGCGCGACTGCGCCGAGGCCATGGTGAACGGCGGCTGGGAAGGCATCCTCGTCCCCATCTCCTCCGTCAACAAGGCGGGCCAGGTCGGCCAGCTGAACTATTCCTCCGCCAAGGTGGCCGACGCCCTCATGCCCAAGATCATCGTGGGCGAGTTCCACATGCGCGGCATCAAGAACATCCGCTGCGTCGCCATCGCCCCCGGCTACACCGCCACCCCCATGCTCACCGGCATGAACCAGGACGCCCTCAAGGCCATCCTCCAGGACGTGCACCTCGGCCGCCTCGTGGCCCCCGAGGAGATCGCCGACTGCATCGCCTTCGCCATCCGCAACGAAGCCGTGAACGCCACGACGCTGGAGATCACCGGCGGACTCTGCTATCCCAAGGGCATTGCCAAGTAAACCTCCCACCAACCCCCTCGGGGCCGCAGGCACCGTCCGGGCCCCATCACCCCCACCCAAGGAGCCACAATGAAACTGACGTACGCTCTCGTCGCCGCAGCTTCCGCTCTCTCCCTCTCGGCCCAGACGCCGTTCCAGGTCGGGTCCCTCACCAACATCACCATCACCGGCTTCGTCGGCGCCGGCATCAAGCAGGCGACGATCAGCGACACCGCCCGCAAGGGGCTTTCCAGCGAACTGCGGGTGGATGACAACACCTCCCGCATCTTCTTCGCCGGCAACACCAAGATCGCCGACGGCTACGCCGTCGTCTGGCAGGTGGGCTCCCGCTTCACCCTCGATGTCCGCCCCGGTGACAAGGTCCTCAGCAACACCACCGCCTCCAACACCCTGACCGTCAGCCAGGCTTCCGGCTGGGCCGACGACGACTCCTGGGCCGGCGTCTCCACCCCCATCGGCCGCTTCATCATCGGCAAGAACTCCTTCTACTGGTCCGACACCATCGGCCTGCCCCACCTGGCCCCCACCCTCGACGCCCCCGGCGAGTGCTACCGCATCTGGGACGCCAATGGCCTGGGCACCTTCAACATCCTCAACCAGACCCCCACCATCACCAAGACCAACCTGATCCTCAACAGCTACGTGCTGGGCATCACCCGCAGCCGCAACGTCATCCGCTGGGACTCCCCCGCCTTCACCGGCGCCCTCAAGGGCACCGACTTCGCCCTGGTCTTCACCAAGAACGCCACCGGCGCCGAGCAGTGGTATCCCGGCGCGGACACCCCCAAC
>DATGXY010000031.1:0-8322 GCA_035298525.1 Holophaga sp. | reverse complement strand
GGGGGCGGGCGGTGATGGGCTCGCCCTGGGTGAAGCGGCGCAGATCCTCGGCCAGGAGGCGGGCGCTGGCGTAGCGCCGGTCCGGTTCCCGCTCCAGGCACTTGTGGACGATGATGGCCAGATCCAGGGGGATCTCGGGCTTGATGCGGCGGAGGGCCGGGATTTCCGCCTCCGCCAGGGCCGCCAGGGTCTGGATGGCCGTGGGGCCCTGGATGGGGGGGCGCTCGGCCAGGAGGAAGTAGAAGGTGGCGCCCAGGGCATAGACATCGGAACGGGCGTCCACCCGTCCCGTCACGCCCATGGCCTGTTCGGGGGCCATGTAGGAAGGGGTGCCCAGGACCTTGCCATCCAGGGTGAGGGCGGCGCTCTCCTGCTCCTTGGCCAGGCCGAAGTCCGTCAGGTAGGGGCGCCAGCCGCCCTCCACCTGTTCGAGCATGATATTGGAAGGCTTGATATCCCGGTGGATGAGCCCCGCGTGGTGGGCGGCGTCCAGGGCTTCCGCGGCCAGGGTGATGACCCGCACCTTCTCCGCCAGGCTCAGGTCCCGGCCCAGCACCGAGAGGTTGTCCCCCTCGATGTACTGCATGGCGATGTACGGCAGCTCCTCGATCTGCCCCACCTCGAAGACCTTGCAGATGTTGGGGTGGTCCACCTTGGCCTGGGCCCGGGCCTCCTGCTGGAAGCGGGTGAGGTGGGAGGGGTCCCGGCCCGCCACCAGCTTCAGGGCGACGATGCGGCGCAGGGTGGGATCGTAGGCCTGGTACACGAGCCCCATGCCCCCCCGGCCCCGGAGGGGGCCCAGCAGGAAGCGCCCGATCTGTTTGCCGGGCTTCCCCTTGGCTTCCGTGACCCAGCCGGGCAGGGGGGTGATGCGGCCCGCGTCCCCCGGGTCGCTGAACTGGGTGGGCGAATCATCCCCGAAGAGGGGCATGGGGACCCCCGCCAGGGTCCGAGCCACGGTTGCCTCCATCCATGCGGAGGACGGATGGGAATCGGGATCGGGCATCGGCGGTCCAGGAGACGAAGGGGGAACCCCCATCCTACCCTCCCCGGGCGGGTTCAGGGACCCTGGAACAGCCAGGAGACGGCCCGGCGCACCTTGTCCCCGTCCAGCTGGACGATGAGCGACAGGTAGATCCTCCGCTCCGTGATGGATTCGGTGCCGTAGGCGTACGAGGTGATGCCCCCCAGGGGGGCGTCGGCATTGAGGCGCGAGGCGTAGCGGGAACTGCGGCTCTGGCGGTAGGCGGCGTCCACGGTGATGGGGCCCCGCTTGAAGCCCAGGCCCGCCGTCCAGCCGTACACCACCCGCTGGGTGCCGGTGCGGCTATCCACCATGGGCTGGGGTTCCCGGAACCAGCCCGCCCGGAAGGGAATGACCGTCCGCTCGCCCAGGAAGGCCAGCCATTCGGCGCCCGTGTGGAAGGTGGTGACGGTGGGGGTGGCGGTGTCCACGGCCAGGTCGAAGTAGTTGCGATTGTCATAGTCGGTGCCCTGCCGGGCGAAGGTCGCCTGGGACCAGGGGGTGCGGCTCCAGTCCGCGGTCAGCAGGAGTTGCGGGACCGGGTGGACCCCCACGCCCCAGCCCAGGGTCTCGGGCCAGCGCAGCTCGAAGGGGGTCCGGGCCCCGTGGGTGGTGACGATGAGGCCGGTGGCGGGGTCGGGCTGGGTGAGGTAGTTCTCGAAGGTGTACACGGCCGTGAAGGGGGTGCGGTACACGAGGCCCAGGTTGACGAACCGGGAGCGCCAGATGAGGCCCAGGTTGACGTTCACGCCCCGGAACTGGTTGCGCTGGGCGAGGATGGAATCGAATACGGGGGTGCCCTCCACCTGCTTCTCGGAGGCGGAGCTGAAGTCCCACCGGCCCCGCCAGAAGTTGACGGAGGCGCCCAGGAGGAGCCTGGAATTGAGCTCCAGGCCCAGGGCCGCCGAGTAGAGGTCGATGCCCCCGGTCTGGAAGATGTCCTGGTTCACGGTCTGGGGGGCGCCGCCGTCCGCGGGGGGCGCGGAGTAGGAGCGGATGGCCCCGAAGTCGAAGTCCAGGATCCGCTGGTAGCTGAGCTGGACGGCCGTGTTCAGGCCGTGCCGCTTCCAGGGGATGGTGAAGGAGAGGAAGGAGGGGCGGGTGTGGCCGTCGACCCGTGAGGGGCCCTCCTGGGTGGTGGGGGCGGGGTCGCCGGGCGCGGCGAAGCCCGTGAGCCGGAGGTTCCGCGTGTAGGTCTGGCCCGTGAGGGAGATCTCGGGGAGCAGGAGCTGGGCGAGGCCGGCGGGATTGAAGGAGACGGCGGTGGCGTCGTCGGCCACGGCGATGAAGGCCCCGCCCGTGCCCGCGGCCCGGGCCCCGGCCCCCTGGATGGTGAAGGCGGTGCGGGACTGCTCGGCGATCACGGAATAGACGCTCTGGGCGCCCAGGGTCCCCGCCCAGAGGAGGGCGCCGAGGGCCGCCGCGCGTCGGGGTGGGTTCATGGTGGGCTCCAGGGGTTCCTGACCTTGGGCGGGCCGCCCGGGGGAAAGGTTGAATCAGTCCAGGGGAAACCTGCGTCCGTCGGCGGTGCCGCGCCACCGCTTCCCGTCGATCTGCAGCCAGACCTCGCCGGGCTTGCCTTCCTTGAAGTCCGCGTCGATCACGTGCACCCGGCCCCCGAAGAAGGCGGTGACGCGTTCCAGGGTGGTGTGGCCCACGACGACGCGGGCCGCGCCGTACCCGGCGAGGACCTGGTCCACCTCCGCCGGGGTGGCGTCCTTGCGGGAGAAGCCCGGGACGAGGCCCCGGTACCACTGGGGCCCGCCGCCCCCGGTGACGGCCCCCCGGGGTCCGTCCAGCTCGGCGCGGAGGAGGGCGTTGACGTGGTCCACGCCGGGGTGCTCCTGGGCGAAGGCCGCGGAGGGGCCGCCGTGGGTGAAGAGCACGTCGCCGATGCGGATCATGGCCGGTAGGGAGCGGAGCCAGCGCCCCAGCTCGGTGCCGGGGCCCATGAGGAAGGGGGTGGTGAGGGGCAGGGCCCGGTACTTGGGGTGGAGGTACCGCAGGTCCCCCCGCATGTCCATGACCTCATGGTTGCCCAGGAGCACGTGGACGGCCCCGCCCTGGGCCTCGGCCTGGGCCGCGAGGCTGCGCACCATCCACACCGTCTCCGTGACCTGGGACCCGTAGTCCACCAGGTCCCCGGCGACGACCAGGTGCCCCTTGCCGAAGGCCCAGGCGCCCTTGGCGTCGATGATGCCCTGGGCCTTGAGGAGGGCGGCCATGGCGTCCCTGCGCCCGTGGATGTCGCTGATGGCCGCCAGGGAGGCCACGGCGGGGAAGACGGCCCGGGCCGGGGGCGGCGGGACCGGGCTGAGGCGCAGGGGCGGCAGGCCCTCCAGTTCCAGGAGGCCCGTGGGGGGCAGGGGAGCCTCCTCGGGCTTCCCCTGGCGCCAGCGGAGCACCCGGCCCTTGCCGGCCTCCCAGAGCACGTGGGGGCCGTCGTCCACCTGGGCCGCGGCTGGAAGCGCGGGCGGCGGGGCCTGGGCGCCCAGGAGGGGAAGGAGGAGGAGGGGGAGGAGCAGGGCCCTTGCGCGCATGGTCAAGGATCGCAGGAAGCCCAGAAGGCCGCCACGTCCGCCAGGATGGAGGCGGAGACCTCCGGCCTCCAGCCCTCGGGGAAGCCGCAGGCGAACTCGGGCTCCAGGAACCTCCCGTCCAGGAACACCAGGAGGCCCGCGTCGCGGGGGGTGCGGATGACGCGGCCCGCGGCCTGGACGGCCCGGGCCACGGCGGGATAGGCGTAGGCGTACTCCCGGCCCCGGCCGTAGCGCGCCTGGAAATGGCGCTTCACCTCCTCCCGCTCCAGATCGAAGGGGGGCAGGGGCGGGCCCGCCACCACGCACCCGATGAGGGCCTCCCCGGGGAGGTCGACGCCCTCGGAGAGGGAGCCCCCCTGCACGGCCAGCACGGCCAGGCCCCGCTCGCCGCGGAGGGCGGCGAGGATCCCGGCCACCTGGTCCCGGGTCGCCCTCCGGGGCTGGGCCAGCACCCGGAAGCCGGGGAGGTCCAGGTGGGGCAGGGTGCGCTCCAGGAAGTCGAAGCTGGGGAAGAAGACGATGTAGTTCCCCATGCGCAGGGGGAGCACCCGGGAGAGGAAGGCCGCGATGCGGGGGGCCTCCCGGTCCCGGCGGCGCCAGAGGGTGCTTATCTGGGGCACCACCAGCACCTTGCGCCGCTCCGGGGGGAAGGGGGAGGGGACCTCGGCCTCCCGGGGGGCGGCATTCTCCAGGCCGCAGAGGCGGCGGTGGTATTCGAAGGGCTTGAGGGTGGCCGAGAAGAGCACGGCGGAGGCGAGGCCCGCCATGCGCTCCGCGAGGTGGGCGGAGGCCTCCGCGCAGGTGACCTGGAGCCGGCCCGGCGGGATCCAGGTGATGATGTGCTCGGGGCCCCGGATGCGGAGCACGGCGCAGAAGTCCGCCCACCGGCGCTGCAGTTCGGCCAGGGGATGGGCGGGGGAGAGTTCCACGCCCCTGGCGGCGGCCTCGGCCCCCAGGCGCGCGATGCGGGGCTCCTCGGCCAGGAAGGGCTGGGCGTCCAGGTCCAGGACCCGGTGGGGGCCGTCCAGCGCCTCCAGGAGGGCCTGGCAGCGCTTCGCCTGGCGGGTGAACCGGCCCCGCAGGGACCGGTCCCAGCGGGCCCCCTTGCGCCTGCGCAGCTCCTCCAGCCAGGGGAGGTCCAGGGAGGGGCTGAACCAGTCCGCTGCGCGGGAGGGCAGGTTGTGGGCCTCGTCCACGAGGACGATGTTGCGGGCGGCCTCCTCCGGGGTCCCGAAGAACCGGACCAGGGTGGCGGAGGGGGAGAAGACGTAGTTGTAGTCGCCCACCACCACGTCGGCGTTGCGGGCGGCGTCCAGGGCCAGTTCGAAGGGGCAGAGCAGGTGGCGGTCCGCCGTCTCCCCCAGGAGGGTCGCGTCGGCCACGCCGGCCTGGGCCAGGGCCTCCAGGGCCCCGCTCTCCCGGAGGCGGTCGTAGTGGCCCGCGGCCCGGGGGCAGGCCTCGGGCCGGCAGTCCACCTCGGCCTGGGGGCACACCTTCTCCTTGGCCCGGAGGGTCACGGAGCGCACGGCGTGCCCCTGGCCCCGCATGCGCCTCAGGCAATCCTCGGCCACCTCGTGCTGGCTGTTCCTCGGGGTGCAGTAGATGACGCGCAGGTCCTCGCCCAGGGCCCGGGCCAGGGCCGGGAAGAGCACGGCGGCGGTCTTGCCCAGGCCCGTGGGCGCCTGGAGGAGGAGGCGGCCCCCCCCGGCCAGGACGGAGGCCACCTCCTCCACCAGGGCGGCCTGGCCGGGCCGGGGCTCGGGGAAGGGGAAGGCCAGCCCTTCGCCGATGCGCCGCCGTTCCGCCCGGCGGGCCTCCGCCCGTTCCCAGGCCTCCCGGAGGGCCAGGACCCGGCCTTCCACCCAGGCGGTGAAGGCGGCGGGCTCGAAGCCCAGGTCCAGCACCTCCTCGCCCCCCTCCAGCAGGTCCACCACCCGGAGGCGGCAGCCGGGGGCCACCCCCGTGTCCCGCCACCGGATCCAGGCGTAGAGCCGGGCCTGGAGGATGAAGGGATGCTCAGGTTCCGCGCCCAGGGCCTCCAGGAGGAGGCGGGGCCGCACGGTGGTCTTGATCTCCTCCACCACGGGCGGGTCCAGGGCCAGGAGCAGGTCCAGGCGGCCCCGCACCCGCACCTGGAAGCCGCCGGCCTCCAGGGTGGCCAGGACGGTGACCTCGCTCTGGGTGCCGGGGTGCTCCTTCTCCAGGCGGCGCTGGACCCGGGCATGGGCCCGGGCCCCCAGGGCCATGGGATCCTCGTCCAGGACGAGGGCCCTCCGGGCGTCGATGCTGCCGGTCGGCTCGAGTTCGGCGACGAAGTCGCGCACGGAGAGGGAGATCATCGGGTCCATGGTCCCATGGACGGGGGGGCCGGGGAGGACCGGATCCCGCTCGGCCGGTTTCGCCTCAGCGCTGCCCCTGGAAGCGGACGCCTCCCCGGCCGGCATCCTTCGCCCGGTAGAGGGCGGCGTCGGCGGCCCGGAGGAGGGCGTCGCTATCGGAGCCGTCCAAGGGGTGGAAGGCCACCCCGATGCTGATGCCCACCCGCACCTCCGCGCCCTGGATCGCGTAGGGACGGGAGATGGTGGCGACGATCTGTTCGGCCACCCGGCCCGCATCCTCCCGGTTGGCCGCGTCCTCCAGGAGGACGGTGAACTCGTCGCCCCCCATGCGGGCCACGGTGTCCGATTCGCGCACGCAGGCCTGGAGGCGCCGGCCCACCTCGGCCAGGAGGGCGTCGCCGGCGGCGTGGCCGAGGGTGTCGTTGACGGCCTTGAAGGCGTCCAGGTCCATGTACAGGACGGCGAAGGGGGTCTCGTGGCGCCGCGCCCGGGCCAGGAAGCGCCCCAGGCGGTCCATGAAGAGGGCGCGGTTGGGCAGGCCCGTGAGCTGGTCGTAGTGGGCGAGCCGGGTCATCTGGTCCTGGAGGCGCTTGAGTTCGGTGATGTCCTCCTTCACGCCCACGAAGTGGGTGATGCGGCCCTGCTCGTCGCGGATGGGGGAGATGGAGCCCAGCTCCCACACCAGTTCCCCGGCCTTGGTGCGGTTGTGGAAGAGCCCCCGCCATTCGCGGCCGGCGATGATGGTCTCCCAGAGGTCGCGGTAGAAGTCCCGGGTGTTGGAGCCGCCCTTGAGGAAGGAGGGCTTGCGGCCCACGGCCTCCTCCCGGGTCCACCCCATGAGGCGGGTGAACTTGGGGTTCACGTACTGGATGACGCCCTCCCGGTCCGTGATGATCACCGAGACGGGGCTCTGCTCCACGGCGCGGGTGAGGATGCGCAGGGCCTCGCCCGAATCCTGGGGCAATCCCGGGCCGGCGGTTCCTGGGGCGGCGTCTTGGAAGGCGGGGTCCATGCATGATCCCTATGTTGAGAAAGAGAATAAGTGGTTAGATGCCCCTTTCCTCCAATTATTCCATTTGGTTTGTATTCCATTCGTGCGCATTCTTCTCCAAACCCCTGCCCTGCGTTGGATAAGAGGTTTCTGCTAGGGTGGTGGCAAGGAACGAAGGGAGCATGCGGATCTGGGCCGTGGGCGGAGGCAAGGGTGGCACGGGCAAGAGCCTGGTGAGCAGCGGCCTCGGCCTGAAGCTGGCCGAGCGGGGCCAGCGCGTCATCCTCGTGGACGCCGATTTCGGCGGGGCCAACCAGCACACCTACCTGGGCCTCCGGCATCCCCAGGCCAACCTGGGGCGGTTCTTCGACGGGAAGGCCGCGCTTTCGGAGGTGGTGCAGGAGACCCGGGTGCCCGGGCTCCTCCTCGTGCCCGGCAACCTCAACTCCGCCAACACCGACGGCCTCAACGCCGCCCAGAAGCAGAAGTTCTTCCGCCACCTGAAGGGCCTCGAGGCCGACCACGTGATCCTGGACCTGGGGGCCGGCACCCAGTACGACACCCTGGACAGCTACCTGCTGGCCCAGGTGAAGGTGGCCGTCATCACCCCGGAGCCCCTGGCCCTGGAGAACTTCTACCTCTTCATCAAGAACCTGCAGTTCCGCCAGCTCAGCGGCGTCCTGGCCCACCTGCGCCTGCGGGACAAGGCCCGCCTTCTCTGGAAGGAGCGCGCGGAGCACGGCATCGCCACGGTGCTGGACCTGGCCGCGCGCATGGGGGAGGAGCACCCCGAGTTCGCGGAGCTGTACGCCCGGGCCAGGGGGAACCTCCACGTGCACCTGGTGCTCAACGACGTGCGCGAATTCCGGCAGGTGGAGATGGCCGCGGCGGCCCGCAGCGCGGTGATGAAATTCTTCCGCATCCCCGTGGACTTCGCCGGCTTCGTCCACCACGACAAGGACCTGTGGCACCAGTTCGGCCTCGGGCCCAGCCCGGTGCTCAAGGGGGCCTCCTTCGCCATCAACCACGATATGGAATCGGTCCTGGAGGGCGTGCTCCGGGGCGAAGCGCAGAGGAGCGGGGAGGCATGAGCGGACGGGGCGAGGCCAAGTGCAGGGAGATCCTGGAGGTGGGCCCGGAGGCGGGGCTGGACGAGGTCCGCCGGTCCTACGCATTCCTCCGTTCCCTCTACGGCGGCGAGGCCTCCGCCTTCCCCCTCCCGTCCATGGACGAGTTCAGCCCCGAAGCGAGGGCCGGGGTCCTCCGGGAGGTGGAGGAGGCCTGGCAGGAGCTGAGCGCCGTCCTGGAGCCCGCGCCCCCCCCGCCCACCGCGGCCAGGCCGGCCCCGCCCCAGCCCCGGGGGATCCTGGATGGCCCGGGCCTCAGGGCCCTGCGCGAGGGCCAGGGCCTCACCCTCGAGCACATGGT
>DATGXY010000030.1:0-25943 GCA_035298525.1 Holophaga sp. | reverse complement strand
GGGGGCGGGCTCCGGCGCCGCCTCGGCGGCGGGGGCCTTGCCCGCGGCCTTCCGGGGGGCGGGCTTGGCGCTCACGGATGCTTCGGGGAGGGGCTCACCAGGGACGGCCGCACCGGGCATGGCGACGACTGGCTCGGTCTTCCGGGCCCGGGTCTTCGCGGTCCTGGCCTTGGGCTCCGTCCCGGGCGTTCCAGCTTCGGGGGTGGCGTCGGGCTTGGTGGATTTACGTGGTGCCATGAGGGTTTTCTCCAGCCTTCACTATGGCTGGAAGGGGAGCCCCCGTCCATCCGGGATCAGATCTTCTCCTGGGGCGCGCCCAGCAGGGCTTCCAGCTGCGCGGCCACCTCGTCCAGGGTGCAGCCGCCATGGAGGGCGACGAAGAGCGAATCCTCGCCCGCCACCGTGCCCGCCACGCCCCGCACGGTGGACCGATCCACCCGCTGGGCGAGGGCCGGACCCAGGCCGTGGTGGGTCTGGAGCACCAGGAGATGGGGCGCCGCGGGGGCCAGGACGTAAGGGGGGGGCACCTGGGCGCCACCCGACACCCGCTGGTAGCGGCCGTGCTTCTTGCGCACCGAGAGCTTGGCCAGGCGCCGGGACAGGGTTCCCTGGGTGAGGCTGAAGCCCTCCCGGGCCAGCAGGGAAAGGAGGGTGGCCTGGTCGGGCACCGTGTGCTGGGAGGTCAGCCGCAGAATCGCCTGATCGATGGCTTTCTTCCCTGATTCCATGCTTAAGGTCCTCGGTGGGGGGGGCGCGCCCAGGTCCGGCGGGCGGGGGCCGCCGCACTGGAACCCAGGCTGGGATGAGACGGTGAACATTATGCGCTGGCAACAGGCCTTTTGATGGGTAAATGGACATTAAGTTCTTGAAATGTCATGGGGAATATGCGATCTGAGTGAATATTTTCACTTGCGTGCGCGGGCAGGTCGACTTTCCAAGCCATGGCTGGCGCGGCTCCGGCGTCCCGGATGGCATTCGGGATAGGAATTGATTTATGCGGGTTAATTTCTGAAGGCCCATGGATTCAGGACCTTGGGTGCATCCTGTCATAGAGGGCCCGAAGCCGGGCTTGATGCACGTGCGTATAGATCTGGGTGGTGGAGATATCCGCGTGGCCCAGCATGGCCTGGACGGCCCGCAGATCGGCCCCGTGATCCAGGAGGTGGGTGGCGAAGGCATGGCGGAGCACGTGGGGGCTCACGGCCTCCCGGCGCACCCCCGCCTTGAGGGCGTAGGCCTTGAGGAGCCGCCACAGGTGCTGGCGGGTGAGGGGCTCCCCGGAGCGGCCCACGAAAAGGGTGTCCCCCCGGGGGCGGAATCCAGGGCGCAGGGCCAGCCAGGCGCGCATCCAGTGCTCGGCCCCCTCCCCGAAGGGGATCAGGCGCTCCTTTCGCCCCTTGCCCATCACCTTGAGGAAGCCCTCCGCCAGGAAGACGGAGAGGCCGGAGAGGCCCGCCAGCTCCGACACCCGCAGGCCCGACGCGTAGAGGAGTTCCATCCAGGCCCGGTCCCGCACCCCCAGGGGGGTCGCCGTGTCCGGGGCGCCCAGCAGGGCCTCCACCTGGGATTCGGTGAGGGTGCGCGGCAGGATGCGGGGGGCCCGGGGTGGGCGGACGACGGCTTCCGGCCCGGCTCCCGCCTCGCCCTCCATGCGCTGGAAGGCCAGGAACTGGCGGAGGGCTGAGGAGAGGCGGGCGATGCTGCGGGCCGCCTTGCCCGTGGCCTGCTGGGACACCAGGAAGGCGGTCACCCGGTCCCTGTCCAGGGCGGCGGGGGGCAGGGCGGCCTCCGTGGCCCACAGGGCCAGGTGCTGGAGGTCCGAGAGGTAGCCGGACACCGTGTGGGGGGAGAGCCCCCGCTCCACGGCCAGGTGGGTGCGAAAGTCCCGCAGGGCGCCGGCCCAGCCCAGGGGCCAGCCCTCCTCCGGCGGCGTGATCTGGGGTTCCCGGGGCATGGGCCCAGTGTAGCCGCTTGGCAATCCGGAATGGCCGTGATAGCCTCGTCAGGTTCTAAGGAGAGACCATGGCTGAAATCCGTAAAAAGGTCATTGCGATCATCGCCGAGCAGCTTGCCAAGCCCGAGGATTCCATTTCTGAGAACAGCCACTTCGTGGACGATCTCGGCGCCGACAGCCTTGACACGGTCGAGATCATCATGGCCATCGAGGAGGCCTTCGGGATCGAGATCCCCGAGAGCGAGCAGGAGAAGATCCGTACGGTTGGCGACGCCATTTCGTACATCGAGAAGAATGCCAAGGCCTAGTTTGGCCATTGGATGAATCCCCGCGCCGCAGGAAGGCGATTCCTGCGGCGTTTGCCGTTCCCTTTCTTCGGGCCGCCCGCATGCTTCCTTCCCCCATTGGGAAGGCTGCCTGGGGCCTGCCTGTGGCATCCTTGTCCTTGACCTTGAGGTGACGCCATGAGCACCGTTCAGCGCCGACGCGTTGTCATCACCGGCATGGGAACCATCAATCCCTGCGGCAACTCCGTTCCCGAAACCTGGGAGAACCTCCTGGCCGGCAAGAGCGGCATCGGGACCATCACCCGCTTCGACGTGGCCGAGTTCGCCTGCCGCATCGGCGGCGAGGTGAAGGGCTTCGAGCCCGACAAGTACATCGACCGCAAGGAACAGAAGAAGATGGACATCTTCATCCAGTACGCCATGGCGGCCGCCCAGGAGGCCATGGAAGACGCCGGCCTGGCCGGGGTGGAGCTGACCAAGGCCGAGCGGGAACTGTTCGGCATCTCCATCGGTTCCGGCATCGGCGGCCTGTCCACCATCTGGGAGGAGGCCCACGGCTACCGGGGACCCCGGCGCACGAGCCCCTTCTTCATCCCCAGCCTCATCATCAACCTGGCTTCCGGCTTCGTGAGCATCAAGTACGGCCTCCAGGGCCCCAACACGGCCGTGGCCACCGCCTGCGCCACGGGCACCCACGCCATCGGCGACGCGGCCCGCCAGATCATGTTCGGCTACGCCGACCGCATGGTGGCCGGCGGCAGCGACTCCGTCATCAATCCCCTGGGCGTGGGCGGCTTCGCCGCCATGCGCGCCCTCTCCACCCGCAACGACGCCCCCACCGAGGCCAGCCGTCCCTTCGACAAGGGCCGGGACGGCTTCGTCATGGGCGAGGGCGCGGGCATCCTCGTGCTCGAGGAGTACGAGCTCGCCAAGGCCCGCGGCGCCAAGATCTACGCCGAGATCGCCGGCTATGGCATGAGCGGGGACGCCCACCACATCTCCAGCCCCAGCGAGGACGGCGACGGCCCCCGCCGGGTGATGCTGGCCGCCATCAAGGACGCGGGCATCGACCCCTCCCAGATCGGCTACGTGAACGCCCACGGCACCTCCACCCCCGCCGGGGACCGCATCGAGTGCTCGGCCATCAAGCAGGTCTTCGGGGCCCACGCCGCCAAGGTCAAGGTCAGCTCCACCAAGTCCATGACCGGCCACCTCCTGGGCGCCGCCGGCGGCCTGGAGACGATCGTGGCCGCCCTGGCCGCCGGAACCGGGAAGATCCCCCCCACCCTCAACGTGGTGGACCAGGACCCGGACTGCGACCTGGACGTGACCCCCCACGTGGCCGGCACCTTCGACGCCGAATACACCCTGAACAACAACTTCGGGTTCGGCGGCACCAACGGCTGCCTCGTCCTGCGCCGCGTCTGAGAGTTGACATTCCCTTCATAATAATTGGGTAAGGGGGATCGTATGCTCAACCACGCCTTCGGCCGGCTTGCCGCCATCGCCGCCATCGCCGCCGCGCCCGCCCTCGCGGGCGACTACGACCGCATCTTCGATGTGGTGAAGGAGACCTGGCCGGCCCGGGACACCGTCCTGGCCGTGTGCAACATGAACGACAACCAGCTGGCCCTCCTGGACCTGGCGGAGACCGCCAAGACCAAGGGCTTCTCGCTGATGATCATGGACCTGCGGGCCGACAAGGACTTCGCCAGGACCCTCAGCGGCGTCATGGCCCGGGACCTGAAGCGGGCCTTCGTCGTCCTCATCGACGAGGACACCATCCTGGGCGTCAAGGGCACCCGCACCAACGAATGGATCACCCGCCTGCGGACCCTCAAGGGCGTGCCCACCGTCGCCGGTTCCGAAGGGGCCTTCAAGGCCGGCGCCGCCCTCTGGGTCCCCGCCTCCGACAAGGACGTCCTCAAGGCCCGGAAGCTCGAGATCGAGCGCATGGACCTGAAGGTCCCCGCCAAGGCCGTCGACGCCAAGTAGTTTTCGCGAAAAATCCGCTAGAATGGGGACCATGGCCAAGCCGATCCCCTTCAAGCTCCACGCCCCCTACCAGCCCGCGGGGGACCAGCCCGAGGCCATCGCCCAGCTGGTCCGCGGGGTGGAAGGGGGCGAGCGTTTCCAGACCCTGCTGGGCGTGACGGGCAGCGGCAAGACCTTCACCATGGCGTCCGCCATCGCCGCCCTGGGGCGGCCCGCCCTCGTCTTCGCGCCCAACAAGACGCTGGCGGCCCAGCTCTTCTCCGAGTTCAAGCAGTTCTTCCCCGAGAACGCGGTCGAGTACTTCGTCAGCTACTACGACTACTACCAGCCCGAGGCCTACGTGCCCGAGCGGGACCTGTTCATCGACAAGGACGCCAAGATCAACGAGGAGCTGGAGAAGCTCCGCCTCTCCGCCACCCGCAACCTCCTGGAGCGGCGGGACGTGGTGGTGGTGGCCTCCGTGAGCTGCATCTACGGCCTGGGCGATCCGGGCAGCTACCTGAACCTCTCCGTGAACCTGCGCCGGGGCGGGGTCAAGGACCGGGCCATGCTGCTGCGCGACCTGGTGGCCATCCAGTACTCGCGCAACCAGATGTCCTTCGAGCCCGGCGTGTTCCGGGTGCGGGGCGACGTGGTGGAGGTCTACCCCGCCTACGAGGACACCGCCTACCGCATCGAGCTCTGGGGCGACGAGGTGGAGCGCCTCTCCCGCATCGACCCCCTGCGGGGCGCCGTGATCGAGACCCTGGACGAGCTCACCATCTGGCCCAAGAGCCACTACGTGACCCCCGAGGACAAGCTCAAGGAGGCCATCCGCGAGATCAAGGCGGAGCTGGAGCAGCGGGAGGAGACCTTCCGCTCCGAGGGCCGCATCGTGGAGCTCCAGCGCCTGCACCAGCGCACCGTCTACGACATCGAGATGATGAAGGAGATGGGCTACTGCTCGGGCATCGAGAACTACTCCCGGTTCCTGGACGGGCGCAGGCCCGGCGAGCCCCCCCACACCCTCCTGGACTACTTCCCCGAGGACTTCCTCCTCTTCATGGACGAGAGCCACGTGGCCACGGGCCAGCTCCACGGCATGTACAACGGTGACCAGTCCCGCAAGCGCACCCTGGTGGACTACGGCTTCCGCCTCCCCGCGGCCCTGGACAACCGCCCCCTGCGCTTCGAGGAGTTCGAGGCCCGGGTGAACCAGCTCGTCTTCGTGAGCGCCACCCCCGGGGACTACGAGCTCCGGGCCAGCGGCGGCGTCGTGGTGGAGCAGGTGGTGCGCCCCACGGGCCTCGTGGATCCGCTGGTGGAGGTGCGCCCCGTGGGCAACCAGGTGGACGATCTCCTGGAGGAGATCCGCCAGGTGACGGCCCGGGACGAGCGGGTGCTCGTCACCGTGCTCACCAAGAAGCTGGCCGAGCAGCTCACCTCGTACTACCAGGAGCTGGGCATCAAGGCCGAGTACCTGCACAGCGAGATCGATACCCTGGAGCGGGTGGAGCTCCTCAAGAACCTGCGCCGGGGCGTCTTCGACGTGCTCGTGGGCATCAACCTCCTGCGGGAGGGCCTGGATCTGCCCGAGGTGAGCCTGGTGGCCATCCTGGACGCGGACAAGGAGGGCTACCTGCGCAGCGCCCGGAGCCTCATCCAGACCATCGGCCGAGCCGCCCGCAACGTGCGGGGCAAGGCCATCCTCTACGCGGACCGGCGCACGGATTCCATGGAGACGGCCATCCGCGAGACGGAGCG
Organism: Holophaga sp.; assembly: GCA_035298525.1. GTDB lineage: Bacteria > Acidobacteriota > Holophagae > Holophagales > Holophagaceae > Mesoterricola. The sequence continues at coordinate 19,964 of DATGXY010000030.1, read as the reverse complement.
CCGCCGCCAGAAGCAGCAGGAGCACAACGCCCTCCACGGCATCACCCCCGAGACCGTGAAGCGGAACCTGGACGATGTCATGGGCGAGGCCCTGGCGAGGGAGTTCATCACCGTGCCCCGGGAGGGCAAGGTGGCCGAGGAGCCCCTCCTGTACCTGGAGGAGCGGGAGTTCCAGCGGGAGGCGGCCAAGCTGGAGGCGAAGATGAAGGAGCACGCCTCCAGGATGGAATTCGAGAAGGCGGCCGAGCTGCGGGACCGCCTCGCCAAGGCCCGCCGGGAGCGCCTGCTGGCCCCCTGAGGCCCCGTGCCCTTGATCCCGGGGCCCAGAGGGTAAATAATCGATCAAATCCAGTTATCGGAGGATCGATGCCCAGGGCCAAGGCTCTCGTCATGCTGCTGCTCGCGGGGGCCGGCGCGCTCCTGGCCGGCGGCCCCTGGGATGGGGCCCCCCTGGCCGCCGATCCCCGGGCGGTGATGGAGGCCGCCAAGGCCCATCCCCCCCGGGAGGGCAAGCCGGTGCTCATCCTCTTCGAATCCCGCACCTGGGTGCTGGACGCCCAGGGCCGGCGCCGCCGGCACGTGCACACCGTGTACCGCATCGACGGGGCCGCCGCCCTCAAGGAGTGGAGCGAGGTGGGCGCGGGCTGGGGCCCCTGGTACCAGTCCCGCCCCGTCGTCCGGGCCCGGGTCATCACCCCCGAGGGCCAGGTGCACGCCATGGACCCCGCCACCCTGGGCGAATACTCCACGGGGCAGGGGGGCGAGGGCCTCTTCGAATCCCGCAAGACCCTCAACGGGCCCCTGCCGCACACGTCCGTGGGCGCCATCGTGGAGGAGGAGATCCAGGCCGACGACACCGAGCCCTTCTTCGACACCGGCTCCATGGCGCGGGTGCCCCTGGCCCACAACGTGCCCGTCGTCGAGGCCCGCTTCACCCTGGACGTCCCCGAGGGCCAGGCCATCCACTGGCGGCTCCTGAACATGCCCGGGGTGAAGCCCGCCGTGGCCTCGGGAGGGGGCCGCACCCGCATCACGGTCCAGGCGGGGCCCCTGGACAGCCCCAAGGAATGGGAGCCCCTGGAGGACCCCGCCAAGGAACCCATCGCCGCCTTCTGCTATTCCACCCTCCCCTCCTGGTCCCACGTGGCCCGGGCCTACGCGCCCCTGGTCAAGCTGGCCCCCCTGCCTCCCGACATGGACGCCCTCGCCCTGGAGATCAAGGCCTCCGGCCTTCCCCGCGAGCAGGCGGCGGCGCGGCTCCTGGCCGCGGTCCAGAAGCGGGTGCGCTACACCGGCGTGGAGTTCGGCGAGGCTGCCGTGGTGCCCCGCGAACCCCGGGAGACCCTGCAGCGCGGCTTCGGGGACTGCAAGGACAAGGCGACCCTCCTCGTGGCCCTCCTGGAGCGCGCGGGGCACCCGGCCCGGGTGGCCCTCCTGAAGACCGGTCCCGGCCTGGACGTGGAGCCCGACATGCCGGGCATGGGGCTCTTCGACCACGCCATCGTGGTGATGCCCGGGCCCGACCCCCTCTGGATCGATCCGACGGTGGAGCTGGCCCCGGCCGGGCTCATCCCCTGGCAGGACCAGGGCCGCCTCGCCCTGATCGTCGACCCCGGGACGCGGGAACTCGCCCGCACCCCCCGCCCGGGCATGGAGGCCAACCGCGTCGTGGAGCGCCGCGCCCTCTTCCTTTCCGAGTGGGGCCCCGCGCGGGTGGAGGAGACCACGGAATACGCCGGCCTGGACGCCCTCTCCATCCGGGCCGGGCTCTCCGGCCTCGAGCCCAAGGCGCTGCGGGAGAACATGGAGCGGTACATCAAGGAAGCCTACGGGGCCAAGGCCCTGGGCCGGATGGAGGTGCCGGACCTCAAGGATGTGTCCGTCCCCGTGACGTTCTTCCTGGAGGGGAAGGAGGTCCCCCGGGCCATGACCTGGTGGCGCGACGCCAAGGCGGAGCTGCACGTGTGGCCCATGCTCAGCGACCTCATCAAGGCCCTGGAGGGGGAGGACGCCTCCAAGCACCTCCCGGCCCGCACCAAGGACCTCCTGTGGCGCGTGCCCTACGTGAAGGAATGGATCTACGAGGTGCATCCCTCCCCGGGCTACGTCCTGCGGCAGCTGCCCCAGGGCGACGTGATCCAGCTGGGGCCGGCGGCCTTCAGGCGGAGCTACCAGATCGAGAAGGACGGCACGGTCATCGCCCGCCACCGCCTGGAGACGGGCCCCGAGCGCTGGACCGCCGAGCAGGTGGAGGCCGCCCGCAAGGCCATCAAGGCCTTCGGCGAAACCAGCCGGGTGGACCTGGTCTTCGACCAGGAGGGGGAGGCCCTCCTCAAGGCCGGCAAGACCCGGGAGGGTCTGGCGGCCCTGCGCCGCCTCGCCGAGGCCCGCCCCGGGTCCGCCATCGTCCTCGCCCACCAGGCCCAGGCCCTCCTGGCCGTGGGGCTCGGCGAGGCCGCCCGGGCGAAGGCGAAGCAGGCCGCGAACCTGGATCCCAACCTCTGGATCGCCCAGGAGACCCTGGGCTGGGTCCTGCAGTTCGACCTGGTGGGCCGCCGCTTCAAGCCCGGCTGGGACCGGGAGGGGGCCATCGCCGCCTACGAGCGGGCCTGGGCCCTGGACAAGGCGGAATGGGCCTGGCGGGGCGACTACGCCTACCTGCTGGAGCACGACGCCGACGGCGGGCGCTACACCCCCAAGTCCTCCCTGGCCCGGGCCATCGAGGTCTACCGGTTCATCCGCGACGAGATCAAGTCCGACGCCAAGGACGAATGGCTCCTGGGCGCCCTGGGCGAGGCGGGCCGCCACAAGGAGGCCCTGGAACTGGCCCGGAAGCTGAAGGCCTCCGCCTTCCGCAACGGATGGCTCGCCGCCGCCCTCGTCCATACCCAGGGCGTGGACAAGGCCCTGGCCGAACTGCCGGGGTTCCTGGGCAGCCAGTGGACCTGGCAGGACGCGGTGGCCCCCGCCGTCCTCCACCTCACGAACGCCGGCGCATACGCCCAGGCGGCCAAGCTCATCCAGGGCGCGCCCCAGACGGCGGAAGGGGCCGAGCAGCGCCGGGTCTTCGCCGAGGCCCTGGCCAAGGCCGTCCCGGTGGAACAGGCCGCGAAGGACAAGGCCGACCCCAAGGCCGCCCTCTTCCGCTTCGCCCACGCCCTGGCCGTGAAGCAGGCCGGCCTGGACACCCTGGCCCCCCTGATGACCCCCGCCCTCAAGACCTACCTGGCGGGCGCCAAGCGCTGGCCCACCTTCAAGGGGTACGTGGAATCCCTGGACCTGGTCTTCCGGGACCTGGGCCTGAAGCGGGCCGCGGCCATGGACCTCACCCTCTGCGCCTCCCAGTACGCCGTGGACGGCGACGCCGCGAGGGGCTACCGGATCAAGGCCACCTTCCCCGGCGTATCGGGGGGCGCCTACCACCAGGAGTGGTACTTCAGCGTGGTGGACGGGGAATGCCGCCTGTCGGGGACGAGCAACAGCAATCCCTCCCTGGGGGTGGAAGCCCTCCGCCGGGCCGATGCTGGCGACCTGCCCGGCGCCCGGCTGTTCCTGGACTGGGCCCGGGACCTGGTGCGGCGGGGCGGGGGGGACGACCCCCTGGATACCGCCCCCTTCCCCTGCGTGTGGACCCGGGGCCAGGCCGGCACCGCGGATGACGTGCGCTGGGCCGCCGCCGCCCTCCTGGCCTGGAACGGGGAGGACGCCCGGGTGGAGCCCCTCCTCACCGAGGCCCTGGCCAAGGCCCGGGACCTGAACCGGCGCACCTACTTCCGGCTCGCCCTGGCCTTCCGGCACGACCTTCTGGATCAGTACGACAGGCTGGAGACCAGCCTCGCCCCCCTCCGCGCCGATTATCCCGATTCCGTGCAGGCCCAGCTCATGGCCCTGGATGTGCTGGCCGGGCGGGAGGACTGGAAGGGCCACCTGGCCCAGTGCGACGCCTTCCTGGCCGCCAACCCCGAGAACCCCCGGCTCAAGGCCGCCCGGGAAACGGCCCTCCGGCACCTGGAGCCCACCGAGGCCCGGATCCGCCGGCTCCAGGAAGCCGCGGACAAGGGGGAGGCCACGGCCTCCTCCCTGAACACCCTGGCCTGGCTGCAGGTGGTCCTGGACCGCACCGATGACAAGACCCTGGAAATCGCCCGGCGCGCGGTGCGCATGGCGAGCGGCGACGATTCGGCCATCCAGCACACCCTGGCCACGGTCCTGGCGAACCTGGGCTCCGCCGGCGAGGCCCTCCAGAGCCTCCAGAAGAGCATGGTGAACCGGTCGGAAAACGGCCCCGGGCCCAACGAATGGTATGTGGTGGGCCGCATCGCCGAAGCCCTGGGCGAGGTGGGCGCGGCCCGGGCCTGCTACCAGCGGGTGGATCCTCCCGGCAAGGAAAGCCGCGAGGCCCCTGGGGAGACCTGCCACGCCCTGGCGGTGCGCCGCCTGGCCAGGCTGGGGAAGTGAAGGGAGCCCCCCCGGGGGCCCCCTTCAGTCCATGCGGTAGTTGGGGGCTTCCTTCGTGATCATCACGTCGTGGGCGTGGCTTTCCCGGAGGCCGGACCCGCTGATGCGCACGAAGGTGGCCTTCTGCTGGAAGTCGGGGATGTCCCGCCCGCCCACGAGGCCCATGCCGGCCCTCAGACCCCCCACAAGCTGGGCCACCAGGTCGTTGAGCCGGCCCTTGTAGGGCACCTGGCCCTCGATGCCCTCGGGCACGAGCTTGGTGTCGTCCTTGCCCTCCTGGAAGTAGCGGTCCTTGGAGCCCTGCTTCATGGCCCCCAGGCTGCCCATGCCCCGGTAGGACTTGTAGGTGCGGCCCGCGTAGAAGATGGTCTCGCCGGGGGCCTCGTCGGTGCCCGCGAAGAGGCTGCCGATCATCACGGAGTCGGCGCCCGCCGCCAGGGCCTTGGCCACGTCGCCGCTGAACTTGATGCCGCCGTCGGCGATGCAGGGCACCCCGAACTCGCGGCAGGCCCGGCTCGCCTCGACGATGGCGGTGATCTGGGGCATGCCGGCCCCGGTGACGATGCGGGTGGTGCAGATGGAGCCGGGCCCGATGCCCACCTTCACGGCGGAGGCCCCGGCCTCGCAGAGGTCCCGGGCGCCCTGGTAGGTGGCGACGTTGCCCGCGATGACCGGCACGTCGGGCAGGGCGGCCCGGAGGCGGCGCAGGCCCTCCAGGACCCCCTGGCTGTGGCCGTGGCTGCTGTCCAGGCAGAGCACGTCGACCCGGGCCGCCACGAGGGCCCGGGCGCGGTCGATGAGCTCGGGGCCCACGCCGATGGCGGCGCCCACGCGCAGGCGGCCCTGGGCGTCCTTGCAGGCGTTGGGGTACGTGGTGGACTTCTGGATGTCCTTGACCGTGATGAGGCCCTTCAGGTCGCCGCTGTCGTCCACCACGAGGAGCTTCTCGATGCGGTGCTTCTGGAGGATGGCCCGGGCCTCCTGGAGGGTCGTGCCCACGGGCACGGTGACGAGGCGGTCCTTGGTCATCACCTCGCGCACCGGCAGCTCCCACCGGTCCTCGAAGCGCAGGTCCCGGTTGGTGAGGATGCCCACCAGGCGGTGGTTCTCCACCACCGGCACGCCGGAGATGCGGTACTTGGCCATGAGGTCCTCGGCCTCCCGGATGGGCGCGTCGGGGTGGATGGTGATGGGGTCCGTGATCATGCCGCTCTCGGAGCGCTTGACCTTGTCCACCTCCTCCGCCTGCCGGTCGATGGCCAGGTTCTTGTGGATGATGCCCACGCCCCCCTGCTGGGCCAGGGCGATGGCCAGCCGGCCCTCGGTCACCGTGTCCATGGCGGCGGAGAGCAGGGGGATTCCCAGCTTCACGCCCGGCACCAGGGTGGAGGTCAGGTCCACCTGGTTGGGATGCACGTCCGAAGGCCCCGGCACGAGGAGCACATCGTCGAAGGTCAAAGCCTGCGTCAGGGGCAAGGTGAGCATGGGGGCCTCGTTCCGGCGTCCGCACCTGCGGAACCTTGCAGGGAATGATTGCACGGTTTCCGGGCGGCCGTCTGTGACCCCCATCTCAGAAAAAAACGAGCCCCCTTTGGAAAAAAATTACCTATCGCAACCCTTGCTCAACGACCCCCGGGGAATTCCCAGCGCGCCGGGAATCCGCCGAGGGTCGCGGGGCCTTCCATCGCCTGGTCAGGCTCTAGAAATTCTCGGCCACGGGCTCGAAGAAGCCCTGGGGCTTCTGGCACACGGGGCACATCCTGGGGGCGGCGGGGCCCTCGTGGATGTGGCCGCATTCCATGCAGCGCCAGTAGATCTTCTCGCCGCGCTGGAAGACGGTGCCGTTGACCACGTGGTCGTGGAGGCGCGCGAAGCGGCCCTCGTGCTCCTTTTCCACCTTGGCGACCCACTCGAAGGTGCGGGCCACCTCGGGGAACCCCTCCTCGCGGGCGATCTTCGCGAACTCGGGGTAGAGGGCCGTCCACTCCTCGTTCTCGCCGTCCACGGCCGCCTTCAGCTGGGCGGCGGTGTCGCCGGCCACGCAGGGGTAGGTGGCGGTGATCTCCAGGGCCCCCGGGGCCAGCCTGGCCAGGTGCGCGTAGAAGAGGCGGGCGTGCTCGCGCTCGTTGGCGGCGGTCTCCTCGAAGACGGCGGCCACGTGCTCCAGCCCCTCGTTCCGGGCCACCTGGGCGGCGAAGGTGTAGCGGTTGCGGGCCTGGCTCTCGCCGGCGAAGGCCTTGAGCAGGTTCCGCGCGGTCTGGCTGTCCTTGAATTCCATGGTGACCTCCGGTCATTTGGGCGCCCCGCTCTGGTTCGCCCGGAGGGCGGGAGGGGGGCTGGTTGAATAGCGATATGCAGAGTCTATTACCTTTGGGAATCGGGGTGTAACCTGCGACACACCTTTTGGTAAAGAGGACTAACCACTCTTGATTTAAGGCACTTTGGGGCATAGGATGGCCTCTGTGCGAAGCAGAAAGTTCCAGGCCCCCGGCCCTGCCTAGCCAAAGATCCATATCCACGTCGGACAAGTCCCAACGACACACGTAGGAGGAAGGCCATGGCCGAACGACGCATGGTTACCTTGGATGGTAACGAAGCAACGGCATCAGTCGCGCACCGGTTGAACGAGGTGATCGCGATCTATCCGATCACCCCCTCTTCCAACATGGGCGAGTTCTCCGACGAGTGGAGCGCCCAGGGCAAGAAGAACATCTGGAACACGGTTCCCGCCGTGGTCGAGATGCAGTCCGAGGGCGGCGCCGCCGGCGCGGTCCACGGCGCCATGCAGGCCGGGGCCCTGACCACGTCCTTCACGGCCTCCCAGGGCCTGCTGCTCTTCATCCCCAACATGTACAAGATCGCGGGTGAGCTGACCCCCTTCGTGCTGCACGTGTCCGCCCGCACGATCGCCACCCACGCCCTCTCCATCTTCGGCGACCACGCCGACGTGATGGCCTGCCGCCAGACCGGCTTCGCCATGCTGAGCGCCGACAGCGTCCAGCAGGCCCATGACTTCGCCCTCATCTCCCAGGCCTCCACCCTGAAGAGCCGGGTGCCCTTCATCCACTTCTTCGACGGCTTCCGCACCTCCCACGAGGTCAACAAGATCGAGATGCTGAACGACGATGACCTGCGCAGCATGGTCACCGACGAGATGGTGAAGGACTACCGCAGCCGGGCCCTGACCCCCGATGCCCCCCTGGTCCGCGGCACCGCCCAGAACCCCGACACCTACTTCCAGGCCCGCGAAGCCTGCAACCCCTACTACAACGCCTGCCCCGAGATCGTGCAGGCCGAGATGGACCGCTTCGCCGAGCTGACCGGGCGCAAGTACAAGCTCTTCGACTACTACGGCCACCCCGAGGCCGAGCGCGTCATGATCATCATGGGCTCGGGCGGCGACACCGCCACCGAGTACGTGGACTGGGCCCTGGCCAAGGGCGAGAAGATCGGCCTCCTGCAGGTCCGCCTCTACCGTCCCTTCTCCATCAAGCACTTCATCGGCGCCCTGCCCAAGACCGTCAAGCGCATCGCCGTCCTCGACCGCTGCAAGGAGCCCGGCGCCCCCGGCGATCCCCTCTACCTCGACGTCGTCACCGCCCTGCGCGAGGCCGCCGAGGAGGGCATCAGCCAGTTCGAGCAGGCCCCCCGCGTCTTCGCCGGCCGCTACGGTCTCTCCAGCAAGGAGTTCAACCCCGCCTGCATCCAGGCCGTCTACGCGAACCTGGCCAAGGACAAGCCCAAGAACCACTTCACCGTGGGCATCGTCGACGACGTCACCAACAGCAGCCTCGACATGGACCTCGAGTTCGACATCGAGGGCGCCGACGTCAAGCGCGCCATGTTCTACGGCCTGGGTTCCGACGGCACCGTGGGCGCCAACAAGAACTCCATCAAGATCATCGCCGAGGAGACCCCGAACTACGGCCAGGGCTACTTCGTCTACGACTCCAAGAAGGCCGGCGCCATCACGATCAGCCACCTGCGCTTCGGCCCCAAGCCCATCCGCAGCGCCTACCTGATCCGCAAGGCCAACTTCGTCGCCTGCCACAACACCAGCTTCCTCGACAAGTACGACATGCTGTCCTCCGCCGAGGAGGGCGCCACCTTCCTGCTGAACTCCCCCTACTCGAAGGACGAGGTGTGGGCGAGCCTGCCGAAGGAGGTCCAGACCGCCATCATCGCGAAGAAGCTGAAGTTCTACACCATCGACGCCTTCGACGTGGCCCGCAAGACCGGCATGGGCGTGCGCATCAACACGATCATGCAGACCTGCTTCTTCGCCATCTCCGGCGTGCTTCCCCGCGATGAGGCCATCGCCCAGATCAAGAAGGCCATCAAGAAGACCTACGGCAAGAAGGGCGAGGCCGTCATCAAGAAGAACTTCGAGGCCGTGGACACCACCCTCGAGTTCCTCTACCAGGTCGAGGTCCCCTCGGCCGTGACCGCCGAGCGCGTCATGCCCCCCACCGTGGCCACTGAAGCTCCGGACTTCATCAAGCGCGTCACCGCCATCATGATGCAGGGCAACGGCGACCTGCTCCCCGTCAGCGCCTTCCCCGTGGACGGCACCTGGCCCGTGGGCACCACCAAGTGGGAGAAGCGGAACATCGCCATCGACATCCCCGCCTGGGACCAGTCCATCTGCATCCAGTGCAACAAGTGCGCCCTGATCTGCCCCCACGCCGCCATCCGGCCCAAGGTCTACGATCCCTCCTGCCTCTCCGGCGCCCCCGAGACCTTCAAGTCGGTCGACTACAAGGGCCCCGAGTTCAAGGGCCAGAAGTACACCATCCAGGTGGCCCCCGAGGACTGCACCGGCTGCGGCATCTGCGTCGCCGTCTGCCCCGCCAAGGACAAGAGCAACCCCAAGCACAAGGCCATCGACATGACGCCCCAGGCCCCCCTGCGCAAGCAGGAGGCCGAGAACTTCAAGTTCTTCCTGGAGCTCCCCGAGGCCGACCGCACGGTCCTCAAGACCGACGTGAAGGGCAGCCAGTTCATGGAGCCGCTCTTCGAGTACTCCGGCGCCTGCGCCGGCTGCGGCGAGACCCCCTACATCAAGCTGATGACCCAGCTCTTCGGTGACCGGGCCCTCATCGCCAACGCCACGGGCTGCTCCTCCATCTACGGCGGCAACCTGCCCACCACGCCCTACACCGTCAACAAGGACGGCCGCGGTCCCGCCTGGGCCAACAGCCTGTTCGAGGACAACGCGGAGTTCGGCCTGGGCTACCGCCTCGCCATCGACAAGCACAACGAGTTCGCCCTCGAGCTGCTGCACCGCCTGGCCTCCCAGGTGGGTGACGAGCTGGTGGCCGGCATCGTCGCCGCCGACCAGTCCAACGAGGCCGGCATCAAGGCCCAGCGCGAGCGGGTCGCCATCCTCAAGGACAAACTGGCCGGCATCAAGGATCCCGAGGCGCACCGCCTCACCCTAGTGGCCGACTACCTGGTCAAGAAGAGCGTGTGGATCGTGGGCGGCGACGGCTGGGCGTATGACATCGGCTACGGCGGCCTCGACCACGTGCTGGCCTCCGGCCGCAACGTGAACATCCTGGTCCTCGACACCGAGGTCTACTCCAACACCGGCGGCCAGGCCTCCAAGTCCACCCCCATCGGCGCCGCCGCCAAGTTCGCCATGGCCGGCAAGTCCATGCCCAAGAAGGACCTGGGCATGATCGCCATGAGCTACGGCAACGTCTACGTGGCCAAGGTCGCCATGGGCGCCAAGGACATGCAGGTGGCCAAGGCCTTCCTCGAGGCCGAGAGCTACGATGGCCCGTCCATCATCCTGGCCTACAGCCACTGCATCGCCCACGGCTTCGATCTGGTCCAGGGCTGCGAGCAGCAGAAGCTGGCCGTGGATTCCGGCCACTGGCCCCTGTTCCGCTTCGACCCCCGCCGCATCGAGCAGGGCGAAGGCCCGCTGGTGATGGATTCCCCCGCTCCCAAGATCGAGCTCGGGAACTACATCCTCAACGAGACCCGGTTCCGCATGGTCCAGCAGCAGAACCCCGAGCACTTCAAGCACCTGATGTCCATGGCCCAGCGCGAGGTCACCAACCGCTACGCCACCTACGAGAACATGGCCAAGCTCACCATGCCGGTGAAGACGGCCGAGTAGCGGAGTCTCGTCGGACGCCGGACCGCCACCCCTCCGCCCGGGAGACCGGACGGGAGGGTGGCGGTTCCCGGTTGGAAGTGTTCCAATGAACCTACGTCCAGCACCACCCAAGGAGCCGTCATGAACCTGAAGACCACCTATCTTGGACTCCAGCTCGAGCACCCGGTCATGGCGGGCGCTTCCCCGCTGGGCGCCGACATGGACGCCGTCCGCCGCCTGGAGGACGCCGGCGCCGCCGCCATCGTCCTGCCCTCCCTCTTCGAGGAGCAGATCACCCGCGAGGAGACCGGCACCCTCTACGACCTGGCCGGCCACGCCGACACCTTCGCCGAGGCGACCAGCTACTTCCCCCGCGTGGACGAGATGGCCCTGGGCCCCGAAAGCTACCTCGCCCAGCTGCAGCGGGTGAAGGCCGCCGTCAAGGTGCCCGTCATCGCCTCCCTCAACGGCATCACCAACAGCGGCTGGCTGGACTACGCCGTCAAGATGCAGGACGCCGGGGCCGACGCCATCGAGCTCAACATCTACTACCTGGCCACCAATCCCCTGGAGACCGCCGACCTCGTCGAAAAGCGGACCCTGGAGATCGTGCGCACCGTCAAGTCCAGCGTGAAGATCCCCGTGGCCGTCAAGCTCAGCCCCTTCTTCAGCTCCCTGGCCCACTTCACCAAGGTGCTGGAGGGCGCCGGCGCCGACGCCGTCGTGCTCTTCAACCGCTTCTACCAGCCCGACCTGGACATCGAGAACCTGGAGGTCACTCCCGCCCTCCAGCTCAGCTCCAGCTCCACCCTCCGCATGCGCCTGCGGTGGCTGGCGATCCTGTGGAGCCACGTGAACGTGCCCATGGCCGTCACCGGCGGCGTCCACACCGCCGAGGACGCCGTGAAGGCCACCATGGCCGGCGCCACGGGCATCCAGATGGTCTCCGCCCTCCTGAAGCACGGCCCCGAGCGCCTCACCCAGGTCAAGGACGGCCTCAAGGCCTGGATGGAGGAGCACGAGTACGAAAGCCTCGAGCAGATGCGGGGCAGCATGAGCCTCATGAAGTGCCCCAACCCCCAGGCCTTCGAGCGCGCCAACTACATGCGCGTCCTGCAGGGCTGGAAGGCCTAGGGGCCTTCCATTGCCTGGTCAGGCTCCTGGCCATCAAAAGGCCCGCGGGAAGCGATTCCCGCGGGCCTTTCCCTTTCCCGGCCCGGAGGCCGGAGGCTTCACCACTTGTTCAGGTGGATCAGCTCGGGGCGGTACCGGTCCTCCATCTCGGGGGTCTCGGCGGGGTGGCCCACGGGGATGAGGGCGAAGGGCACGACCTCGGCCGGGAGGTCGATGAGCTTGCGCAGGGGATCGATGCGGTCCTCGCGGGGGTGGATGCCCACCCACACGGCTCCCAGGCCCTTGGCGTGGGCGGCCAGCAGGAGGTTCTGGGTGGCGGCGGCGCAGTCCTGCACCCACATGCCGGGGTGCTTCTCCTGCCGGGGGTCCCCGCACACGAGGACGGCGACGGGGGATTCGGAGACCATGCCCGCGTACGGGTGGAAGTCGGGGATGCGCTCCAGGATCTCGCGGTCGGTGAGGATGAGGAAATGCCAGGGCTGCTCGTTGCCCGCGGAGGGCGCGTGCATGGCGGCCCTGATGAGCTCCCGCACGATGTCCAGGCTCACCGGACGGGGGGTGAAGGCGCGGATGCTCCGTCGGGTGTTGAGGGCTTCAAGGGCGTCCATTGGTGCTCCTGGGGGTGAGGGGAAGATCATTCTACGCGCAGATCACCGGATCTTGAACCGGGCGATGGACCCCGCCACCTCATCCGCCACCCGGGCCAGGAATTCCGCGGTGCGGGTGATCTCCTCCACGGTGGCCGCCAGCTCCTGGGAGGCGGCCGCGTTCCGTTCGTTCCCCACCGCCGCGTCCTCCACCTGCCTCGCCACCTCGTCGCAGGTGCGGCCCTGCTCCTCGGTGGAGAGGCCGATCGTCCTGGCCGAGGCGGCCACGGCCCGGATGTGGTCCTGCAGGCTCGCCAGGGCGGCCTCGGACCGTCCGGTGGTGGCCATGCCCCGGGCCATGGCGGCCTCGGAGGCCTCGATGAGGGCCGCGATCTCCCGGGCGGCGGTGCCGCTGCGCTCGGCCAGCTTGCGGACCTCCTCCGCCACCACGGAGAAGCCCCGGCCGTGGGCCCCGGCCTTGGCGGCCTCGATGGCCGCGTTGAGGGAAAGAAGGTTGGTCTGCCGGGCGATCTCCTGGATCACCTGGACCGCCTGCACCATCTTCCGGTTGGATTGGCTGATGGCCTGCATGGCTTCCGCGGCCTCCCGCCCCTGGGTGGCGCCCTCCGCGACCGCCCCCACCATGGCCTGGGCGGCGTCGCCGTTGGCCTTGGCGTTCATGGCGACCTCCCGGGCGCTGGCGGCGAATTCCATCACCGAGGCCGCCGTGCGTTCCCCGGCGGACCGCTGGCCTTCCGTGAAATCCGCGATATCGCTGGACGCCCTGGCCATTTCCGTGGCCGTGGCGCTCAGTTCGGTGGATCCCGAGGCGACCCGCCCGCTGGCCTCCCCCAGGTCCTGGAAGCTGCGCCGCAGGGCGGCGCCCAGGCCGTTGAACCGGGTCGCCATTTCCGCGAATTCGTCCCGGCCCTCCACGGGCATATCGCGGCTGAAATCCCCCCCCTCCATGCGCCGGGCGTTCTCCCCCGCCGCGGCGAGGGGCCGGAGGATGCCCCGGACGAGGGTCCGGGTCATGGCCAGGCCGGCGAGGATCCCCAGGGCCAGGATGCCGGTCTGGCGCAGAAGCAGGGCCTTGCGCTCCGCGGCGAGGGCCTGGGCGGCCTGGGCCTTCACCTCCTCAATGCGGGCGAGGATGCGGTCCGCCAGCTCCCCCAGGGCGCCGGCCATGGGCCGGTCCACGCCCCTCATCATCTGATCCACGGTCCGGTAGGCATTGGGCTGGTCCGGCCTGAAGGCCCCCAGGCCCTCCCGGTACCTTTCGCCCAGTTTCCGGTGCTCCGCGGCCGCCCGGGAGGCCAGGGCCGGGTCCAGCCCCACCCCCGGCAGTTCCTGGACCAGCTTGGCCAGGTTGGCCTCCACTTCAGCCTCCTGCTTCTCGAAGGCGGCCCGGTACTTGGCCAGGAGGGCGGGGTCGTGGCCCCGGAGGAGGATGTCCTTGAACTCCTGCACCTGGGTCTTGAAGTGGCCCTGGGTGTCCCGGGCCAGGTCGCCGGCCCGGGTCACCCGGGAGGCGGCGTCGAGGGCGCCCAGGGCGGCGGCCTGGGCCCGGCCCAGGGCCAGGATCCCCCCCAGCCACAGGAGGGCGGAAAGGGCCAGCAGCATGCCGGCGAGGAGATGAAGCCGGGTCCTGACCTTCAGGTTGGAAAGGAGGTTTCCGTCCATGACCGCCCCCTGGGAGTGCCCGGTCACCCGGGATGACCCGAGAAGCATGATAGGCGGGCCGCGGCGGCGAACATACGCTGAATTGCTTAACAATTTGTGCTCGCACTGGGACTCGAACCCAGAAGACCCTAGAGTCGGCGGATTTTAAGTCCGCTGCGTCTGCCATTTCGCCATGCGAGCGGCTGGTCCCATTCTAGCCCAGCCCTTCCCCCTCCTTGAAAGGCGAGGCTAATATCATGTTTTCTCCATGCAGGTTTCCCGCTCCCGGAGGTGCCCCTTGGCCACCCGCGTCCGCTGCAGCCTGACCGCGATCCTGCTTCTCGGCCCCTCCATGGCCGCCCAGGAGAAGGGCCCCATCCAGGACAATTCCTTCCTGGTGGAGGAGGCCTACAACCAGGAACCCGGGGTGGTGCAGCACATCAGCACCTTCACCCGGAACCGGGAGACCCGGGACTGGCTGTACACCTTCACCCAGGAGTGGCCCGTTCCGGGAATCAAGCACCAGTTCAGCTTCACGGCGCCCTTCCAGCGCTTCGCCGCCTCCCCCGACGGGAGCCGGGGCCTGGGCGACGTGCTGCTCAACTACCGCTACCAGCTCCTCGGCGACGGGGGGGCCCCGGTGGCCATCTCGCCCAGGTTCTCCCTCTCCCTGCCCACGGGTGACGAGCGCCAGGGCCGCGGCGCGGGGGCCCCGGGGTTCCAGTTCCAGCTGCCCGTGAGCGTCGTGCTTGCGCCCGGCTTCGTGGCCCACTTCAACGCGGGGGCCGGCTACACCCCCGGCGCGAAGGGCGCCGCCGGCGACAAGGCCGACCTCTCCAGCTGGAACCTGGGGCAGAGCTTCGTGTGGCTCGCCCATCCCAACGCCAACGCCCTGCTCGAGTTCGTGTACTCCTCCGCGGAGGCGGTGGCCGGGCCCGGGCGCAAGGAACGGGTCGACTCCATGTACCTGAATCCCGGCCTGCGCTTCGCCATCAACTTCAGGAACGGTCTCCAGATCGTGCCCGGCATCGCCTTCCCCATCGGGGTGGGACCGAGCCGGGGGGACCGGGCCGTCTTCGTCTACCTGAGCTTCGAACACCCCATGTGGAAACCCTGAAGGGAGCCTGGCATGGCCATCACCCTCAAGCGCCAGATCGCGCTCTCCATCGGGGCCATCCTCTGCGGGCTGGCCCTCAACGGGCTCCTCTCCACCGCCGCCATGCTGAACCTGGGCCGGATCCAGGACCGGGTGGCCGCCCTGGACCAGGAGGCGGCCCTGGGCGGCCGCTGCTCCGGGGGCGGGGAGCGCCTGTACCAGGTGCTGGCCGACGCCATCATCAACCGGAACCTCCAGGAGGCGCCCAGGGACTGGGCCCAGCGCCGGGACGGCATCCTCAAGGACCTGGAGGCCATCGAGAAGGGCACGACCTTCCCCGAGCACGCGGCCCTGGCCCGCCAGGGGCGCCAGGCCGTCCAGACCCTGGACGCCCACTTCCAGGGGAAGGTGATGCCCATGCTGCTGAGCCGCAAGGCCGGCGACTTCTCCCCCGAGATCGTCGCCCTGGACGAAGTGAGCGACAACCTGGTGAAGGCCCTCAAGGACCCCATGATCCGCCTGGAGGCCGGGGCCCTGGAAAAGGCCCGGCAGGGCGACCTCGAGTTCGACCGGGTGCGGGACATCACCGTCGCGGTGGGCTTCGTCGTGGGCGCCGTGACCCTGGCCGCGGGGGCCTTCTTCGGGTGGCGCCTGTACCGGGGCCTCATGAAGCGCGTGGGCGGCGAGCCCGACTACGCGGTGGGGGTGGTGGGCCGCATCAGCCAGGGCGACCTGGTGGTCCCCGTGGAGGTGGCCAGGGACGCGGCGGGCAGCATCCTCGCCTCCATCCGGGACATGGAGGCCCACCTGCGCCAGGTGATCGCCGGCATCCGGGGGGAGAGCGACCGCGTCGCCAGCGGCTCCACCCAGCTCTCGGCCTCGGCCAACCAGCTTTCCGCCACGGCGGCCTCCCTCTCGGACAACGCCGGGTCCCAGCAGGCCCGGGCCGAGCGGGTCTCCGCGGCCATGACCGAGTTCTCCGCCTCCATCGAGCAGGTCTCGGCCCAGGTCGAGTCCGCCCAGGGCCAGACCCGGGCGGCGGTGGCCGCCACCGAGGCCGGGGATCGCGCGGGGCAGGCCACGGCGGCCTCCATGGAGGCCATCTCCGATTCCACGGGCCAGATCATCCGGGCCATCCAGGTGATCCAGGACATCGCGCGCCAGACCAACCTCCTCAGCCTGAACGCGGCCATCGAGGCCGCCAAGGCCGGCGCCCAGGGCAAGGGCTTCGCCGTGGTGGCCGAGGAGATCCGCAAGCTGGCGGAGCGCAGCGGCGTCTCGGCCCGGGAGATCTCGGGCCTCGTGGCCCAGGCCCAGGAGGCGGTGAGGACGGGCCGAGAGACCGTGGCCAACTCCGTGGCCAGCCTCCAGGAGATCCGGACCTTCATTCAGGCCTTCTCCTCCAGCATGGCGGAGATCTCCGCCGCGGCCTCGGAGCAGGCCCGCACCTCGGTGGAGGTGGCGGAACAGGTGGAGGAGGACGCCCGCCAGACCGCCCAGAACGCCCACGGGGCCGCGGAGATCTCCGCCACCGTCCACGAAGTGGCCCGCACCTCGGAGGAACTGGCCCGGGTGGCCGAGGAACTGGCGCGCCTCGTGGGCCAGTTCCGGGTATAGGAGCGGAACCAGATCCCCAATGCCCGGAAGGGGTGGCAGGAGGGCCGTTTGCCCCCGGGCAGTCTTGCTAGACTCTTGGGATGCCGGAAGCCTCCCAGGACCATCCCCTCCTCCGCAACCTGAACGAGCCCCAGCGGGAGGCCGTGACCCACGTGAACGGGCCCCTCCTCATCCTGGCCGGCGCCGGGTCGGGGAAGACCACCGTCATCACCCGGCGCATCGCCTGGCTCATCGAGGAGGAGGGGGTGCGCCCCTCGTCCATCCTGGCCATGACCTTCACGAACAAGGCCGCGGGCGAGATGGCCGAGCGCGTGCAGCGCATGGTCTCCGTCCCCGCCGAGCAGCTCTGGGTGAGCACCTTCCACAGCTTCTGCACCCGCATCCTCCGCCGGGAGGGGGACCGCACCCCCGTGGGCCGCGACTTCGTCATCTTCGACCCCTCCGACCAGCGCAGCCTCGTCAAGCAGGTGCTGGCCGACCTCAAGCTCCCCGAGAAGCAGTTCCATCCCAAGCGGGTGCTGGAGGTCATCTCCGACTTCAAGAACCGCTGCCTCCTGCCCGAGGAGGCCGTGGAGGAGGCCCTGGACCCCTGGACCCGCAAGGCCCTGGAGGCCTACAAGCTCTACCAGGAGGGCCTGCGCACCCACAAGGCCTGCGACTTCGACGACCTGCTGCTCCACACGGAACGGTTCTTCCGGGACCCGGCGGCCCAGGCCGTCTACGCGGACCGGTTCCGGTACCTGCTGGTGGACGAGTACCAGGACACGAACCGGGCCCAGTACATGCTCGTGCAGCACCTGGCCCGGAACCACAAGAACTTGTGCGTGGTGGGGGACGAGGACCAGTGTCTCGCGGCCGGGACCCGGGTGCGCCTGCCGGACGGCACCGAGAGGCCCATCGAAAGGGTGAGGGCCGGGGACGAGGTCCTTTCCTGCTTCGGCAGCGGCGATTTCCGCCCGGCCAGGGTGCTGCGCACCGCGAGCCGCAAGGGGGGAAGGATGGGCATCGCCATCACCTGCGCTTCCGGCAGGCGGATCGTGAGCACCCCCGAGCACACGCACTTCGCGGGCTACCGCCTCGGCCTTTCGGGACCGCATCACTTCGTCTACCTGATGTCCCGGGAGGGTTCCGGATGGCGCCTGGGCACCTCCCGGGTGTACACGCGGGGGCAGTTCAAGCCCTCCGTGGGCTTCCTCCAGCGGTGCCGGCAAGAGCGGGCGGACGCCCTCTGGGTGGTCTCGGTCCATGCCTCGGAGAACGAGGCCCGCCGGGAGGAGATGCTCCTTTCCCTGCGCTACGGGCTGCCCACGCTGCCCTTCGTGGCCCGCAAGGGCGGATCGGTGAACGGCCTCGTGCACGACCAGGGGATGATCGACGCGGTCTTCGCCTCGGTCGATTCGGCCGGCGCGGCCAAAAGGCTGCTCAAGGACCTGGGGCTGTCCGCGGACGCCCCCCACGCGGTTCCGCAGGGCCGGGACGGCCGGCGCCGCAACATCGTCCTCACCCTGTGCGGGGACAGGCGGGGCCGGACCCCCATGCACCGGATCTCCATCGCCGGCAACGACGCGGCGGGACGGACCGTCCTGGAGGGCCTCGGGCTCTCCGTGAGGTCCGCCACGGTCCGGGGTGCCTGGCGCCATGAAACGGCCTGCAAGGACTTCGGCCAGGCGCTGTCCCAGGCGCTCCGGATCCGGGACGGCCTCGGCCGGGCGAATCTGGTCCTCCAGGCCCGCCTCGGCGGCGCCGACGCCGGCGCCCCGGCCACCGTGTCCCTCCCCTTCGTCAAGGCGTCGGCGGTCAGGCCCGGCATGGTCCTCTTCGGCGGGGACGGCGCCTACGAAACGGTGGCCGAGGTGGAACGCGTGGATCTCGGCGGCCGTGTCCACGACCTGGACATCGAGGGGACGCACAACTTCGTGGCGGAAGGCGTCGTCACCCACAATTCGATCTACGGATGGCGCGGCGCCGACATCCGGAACATCCTGGACTTCCGCCGGGACTTCCCGGAGGCGGTCCAGATCAAGCTGGAGCAGAACTACCGCTCCACCCAGCGGATCCTGGACGCGGCCAGCACGGTGATCGCCAACAACACCCAGCGCCTGGGCAAGAGCCTCTGGACGGACCTGGGCCACGGGGAGAAGCTCACCTTCCGCCTGCTGGACGAGGGGCGACTGGAGGCGGAATACGTGGTGGAGCGCATCCGCCACGAGCGGTACCGGTTCCCCGACGGGCGCTTCGCGGTGCTCTACCGCGCCAACTGGCAGTCCCGCCAGCTGGAGGAGGCCCTCCGGGCCGCCAACATGCCCTACAAGCTGGTGGGGGGCGTCAAGTTCTACGAGCGCCAGGAGGTGAAGGACGTCCTCGCCTACCTGCGCCTCGTGTGCAACCCCTTCGACCTGGTCAGCTTCCGCCGGTCCGTGAACTCCCCTTCCCGGGGGGTGGGCGCCAAGACCCTGGAGCTGATCGAGCGCGCCATCCCCGAGGGCGGCACCGCCCTGGAGGGGGCGGCCCTCCTCATGCGCCAGGGCGGGATCAAGGGCCGGGCCCAGCGGGAGCTGGGGCGGTACCTGGACCTCTTCGCCGCGGCGGCCAAGGAGGCGTCCAGCCTGGGGCTGGCCGCCCTGGTGCGCTGGGTGCTCGTGGAATCGGGCTACGTGCGCATGCTTGAGGAGGAGGCCACCCTCGAGGCCGAGGGCCGCATGCGGAACCTGGAGGAGTTCGTCTCCGCCGCCGCCGAGGCCGAGAGCCTGGGCCTGCGACTGGCGGAGTTCCTGGACCGGGTCACCCTGGCCTCGGACACGGACGAGCTGGAGGAGGCCAGCCGCCTCTCCCTCATGACCGTCCATTGCGCCAAGGGCCTGGAATTCCCCGTCGTCTTCCTCGTGGGCATGGAGGAGGACGTCTTCCCCAACCGCAACGCCCGCGAAGCCGAGGACGGGGTGGAGGAGGAGCGCCGGCTCTTCTACGTGGCCATCACCCGGGCCCAGGCCAAGCTCTACCTCACCGCCGCGCGCCGTCGCCGGGCCATGGGCCAGGAGGTGCTGGGCATGCCCAGCCGGTTCCTCCGCGAGCTCCCCGAGGAGGCCCTGGAGGCGCCCATCCGGTGGGGCACGGAACTGTACCGCTCCGGCCAGGGCGCCTTCGGCCAGGTCCGGCCCGGCTTCGGCGGAGGCGGCTCCGTGGCCTCGGAACTGAGCCGCATCCGGGGCCTCTTCGCCCAGGCGCGGGGCGAGGCCGCACCCGGTCAGGCCCCCCCCGGGGCCGTGCCCGACGGGCCCCCCGACGCCGCTCCCGAACCCGCCCT
>DATGXY010000029.1:0-9507 GCA_035298525.1 Holophaga sp. | reverse complement strand
CCCGGACCCCATCTGCGCCCCGGCGACACCGCTCCTGCCCTCGGCGGTGGCGGTGGTGCGGGCCTCGGGATGGGGTCTCGCGGCGCGTCTGGAGCCGCTTCTTCGCCTGCCTGAACCCCGCAAGGCGGCCCTGCGCACCCTGGCCTGGGACGGCTTCCGGGAGCGGGCCCTGGTCGTGCATTTTCCCGGCCCCCGCAGCACCACGGGGGAGGACGTGGTGGAGTTCCACCTCCACGGCAACCCCCTCCTCGTGCGCCGCTTCCTGGACCAGCTGGGCCACCTGGGCATCCGTCTGGCGGAGCCCGGGGAATTCACCCGCAGGGCCCTCCTGAACGGCAAGCAGGACCTCATGGGGGCGGAGGCCCTCCGGGACCTCATCGGCGCCGCCACGGACGCCCAGCTGCGCCAGGCCCAGGCCCGGGCGGGGGGCGCACCCCCCTGGGTGGCCCAGGCCCGGGAGGCCCTGGCCCCCTGGGTGGCCCGGGCCGAGGCCGCCGTGGACTACGGGGAGGAGGAGGGCATCGCCCTGGACCTGGCCGCCCTGGCCGCGGCCCTGGAACCCCTCCGGTCCTTGTTCCACGTGGAACAGGGACGGGCGGCGGCGGCCCGGTGGCTGCGGGACGGCATCCGGGTGGTGCTCGCCGGCCGCCCCAACGCCGGCAAGAGCACCCTCTTCAACGCCCTGGCGGGCCGGGACCGGGCCATCGTCACGGAGCACCCCGGCACCACCCGGGATGTGCTGGATGTGACCGTGCAGTGGGCCGGCCTGCCTCTCGTCCTCTTCGACACGGCCGGACTCCGGCAAACGGAGGATCCGGTGGAGCGCCTGGGCGTGGCCCGGGTGGCGGAGGCGCTGGAGCAGGCGGATCTCATCCTCCACCTGGCCCCCCTGGGGGACGCCGTCCTGGACGGGGAGGTGGAGGCCCACCTGGCCCCCTTCCGGCACAAGGTGCTCCTGGTGCGCAACCAGGCGGATCTGGGCGGGGACGACCCGGGCGGCGCCCCTTGCATCAGCGCGGCCACGGGGGATCTGGAGGCTCTGGGCGAGGCCCTGAGGCGCCGCTTCCTGGGCGACTGGGCGCCGGAGGCCTGCCTGGGGGCCCTGGCCACCGCCCGGCAGCGGGAGCTGCTGGACGATCTGGCCGCCCAGATGGAGCTCCTGGCCGGCCTGGAGGCGGACACCCCCCCCGAGATCGCCGCCTCCCTGCTCCAGGGCGCCTGGGGCCTCCTGGCCCGCCTCACGGGCGAAGACCGGGCGGAGAGTTCCCTGGATGCGGTCTTCAGCGGGTTCTGCCTGGGCAAGTAGGCGGGCCTGGGGGTACGATGGGCTCCCTGGAGGTCGCCCATGTTCCGGCGCATCGAAGATCTGAGGACCTGCCTGGCGGAGGAGACGGAGAAGACCCTCCAGATCCTGGACGCCCTGCCGGAAGCGGCCCTGGACACCCGGGTGGCCGAGGGCTTTCGGGATCTGCGCCGCATGGCCTGGCACCTGGTGGAGACCCGCCTGGAGATGCCCGGGCACCTGGGCCTGCGGGTGAAGGGGTGCCATCTCCTCCAGGGGCCCTTCATCCAGGATCCGCCCGCCACCCTGGGGGAGATCCGGGCCACCTTCGCCGAGGCGGCCGCCTCCCTGGACGAGGCCCTGGCCACCTGGACGGACGCGGACCTGGACCGGGAGGACGAACTTTACGGGGAGACCTGGCGGCGGGGGCGCACCTTCATGGTGCTGGTCGTGCACGAAATCCACCATCGGGGCCAGATGACGGTGCTCATGCGGCAGGCAGGCCTGCCGGTCCCCGGCATCTACGGGCCGGCCAAGGAGGGCTGGGCCGCCTACAACGTCGAGGCGCCCCGGGTCTGAGCAGGTACACTGGGGCACGGAGCGCCCCATGCACCCTGCCTTCGAAGCGGTCATCGGCCTGGAGGTCCACGTCCAGCTGCTGACCCGGTCCAAGATGTTCTGTCCCTGCCCCAACGCGTACGGGGGGGAGCCCAACAGCCGGACCTGCCCCGTGTGCCTGGGCCTGCCCGGAGCCCTGCCCACCCTCAACGGGGAGGCGGTGCGGGGCGCCCTCCGCCTGGGCCTGGCCCTGGGGGCGACGATCCGGGAGCGCAGCACCTTCTATCGCAAGCAGTACTTCTACCCGGATCTGCCCAAGGGCTACCAGATCACCCAGGGGCCCGTGGCCCTGGTGGAGGAGGGGGGCCTGGACATCCCCGGCGATCCCGCCGTGCGGGGCTCGGATGCCCCGGTGCGGGCGCGGATCCTGAGGGCCCACCTGGAGGAGGACGCGGGCAAGTCCATCCACGGGGCGGGGCCGGGGGCCACCTGGGTGGATCTGAACCGGGCCGGCGTGCCCCTCCTGGAAATCGTGGGGGCCCCGGATCTGCGCAGCGCCCAGGAGGCCTCGGATTACCTGAAGGCCCTCCATCGCCTGGTGGTCTTCCTGGGGATTTGCGACGGCAACCTGGAGGAGGGCAGCTTCCGTTGCGATGCCAACGTGAGCCTCCGCCGGCCCGGCGAAGCCTTCGGCACCCGGGTGGAGATCAAGAACCTCAATTCCTTCCGCTTCGTGCGCCAGGCCCTGGACTTCGAGATCAAGCGCCAGGCCGCCCTCCTGGAAGCCGGGGGCGCCGTGGCCCAGGAGACCCGGGGCTGGGACGGGGAGGCCGGGGAGACCCGGGCCCAGCGCAGCAAGGAGGAGAGCCAGGACTACCGCTACTTCCCCGAGCCGGATCTGCCGCCCCTGGCCGTGGCCCCGGAGGAGGTGGAGGCGGAGCGCGCCCGCTTGCCGGAGCTTCCCTGGGCCCGGGAGGCGCGCCTGGGCCAGGCCCATGGCCTGACGCCCTACGAGGCGGGCATGCTCCTTCAGACCCCGGCCTTCGGGGCCTTCTTCGAGGCGGCCGCCGCGGCCTCCGGGAACGGCAAACAGACCGCCAACTGGATGCTGGGGGAGGTGAGCCGGACCCTCAATGACCGGGGCCTGGACATTCAGGATCTGGGCCTGACGCCCGGCCACCTGGGTGAACTGGTCCGTCTGGTGGAGGAAAGGGCCATCAACCTGAAGACGGCCAAGGAAGTGGTGTTCCCGGCCGTGCTGGCCGGCGAAGGCAGCCCCCGCCAGGTGGTGGCGGCCAAGGGCCTGGGCCAGGTGAGCGACGCCGGGGCCATCCGGGCCCTGGTGGACCAGGTGCTGGCCGCCCACCCGGGCCAGGTGGCGGAGTACCGGGGGGGGAAGGCCATCCTCCGGGGCTTTTTCGTGGGGCAGATCATGAAGGCCGGGGCGGGGAAGGTGGATCCCGCCCTCGTGAACCGGTGCCTGGACGAGGCCCTGGCCGGGGGAGGGCCCGCATGATGGACGCCGAGAACCGGCCCCACCCCGTGGAGGGCGCCTGGCGGCCCATCGTCCTGGGCCAGGTATCCGAGGACCTGGTGCCGCCCCACCCCGAGACCCCCGAAGCCGGGGAGGACGAACTGACCCGGGCGGCGCTGGAGGATCCCGCCGCCCTGCCCGGGACGGACCTGGAAGGCCCGCCCACGGCCTGGCGCCTGGTCTTCATCGTGGTGGTGGCCGTGGCCGCCCTTTCCATCGTATTCCGCCTGGGCCGCTGAGCCCCTACCGGTGATACCATGGCGCCTGCACGGGCCCTGGGAGGGCCCGGGAGGGCGCATGGATCCTCAGGAGTGGGGCCTCAGCACGACCGCGATCCACGCGGGTCGCAAGCACAACGGGACGCGGTCGGTGACGACGCCCATCTACCAGACCTCCGTCTTCGAGCTGAAGGAGAACGCCGAGGGCGCCGAGTTCGCCGCGGCCATCGAGCCGCCCCAGTTCTACACCCGCTGGGGCAACCCCAACTTCAGCGAGGTGCAGGCCGTGGTGGCCTCCCTGGAGCGGGCCGAGCGGGCCCTGGTTACCAGCAGCGGCATGAGCGCCTTCGCCACCGTGTTCGAGACCTTCCTCAAGGCCGGGGATCACGTGGTGGCCCCCGCAGCCATCTACCTGGGCACCGAGCAGCTGCTCCGGCGGTGGGAGGCCCACAAGGGGCTCCGCATCACCTGGGTGCAGAACAGCCTGGACGCCGCGGAATGGGAGGCGGCCGTCACCGACGAGACCCGCCTGATCCTGGCCGAGACCCCCTCCAATCCCACCCTCAGCATCACGGACCTGGCCATGGTGGCGGACCTGGGCCGGCGCCGGGGCGTGAAGACGGTGGCGGACAACACCTTCGCCACCCCCATCTTCACCCGGCCCGTGGAACTGGGCATCGACCTGAGCATTTCCAGCGCGACCAAGTACATGGGCGGGCACTCCGATCTGGTGGCGGGCGTCATCGCCGGTTCCGAGGCGGATATCGCCGCTTGCTGGGCCACCACCAAGATCACGGGCCCCACCCTGGATCCCTTCTCGGCCTGGCTCCTCCACCGGGGTCTCAAGACCCTCTACCTGCGGGTGCGCCGGGCCTCGGATAATGCCCAGTCCCTGGCGGCCTGGCTCCTATGGCAGCCCCAGGTGGTGCGGGTGGATTACCCGGGCCGCGAGGAGCACCCCGGCCACGCCATCGCCGCCCGCCAGATGGATGGCGGCTACGGGGCCATGATGAGCTTCGAGCTGGCGGGGGGCTTGGCCGCGGGCCAGCGCTTCTGCGAGGCCCTGAGCGTCATCACCCGGGCGGTGAGCCTGGGCGGCGTGGAAAGCCTCATCCAGCATCCGGCCAGCATGAGCCACCTGCGCACCCCTCCGGCCGTGAAGGCCCGCCTGGGCATCTCCGATGGCCTTCTGCGCTTCTCGGTGGGCATCGAGGACGAGGCCGACCTGAAGGCCGATCTGGAAGCCGGCTTCCAGGCCGCGGGGATGGCCCGCTAGAAAGCGGCGAACACGTCCCACACGCCGCCCGGGAAGCGGGTGTGGGCCCGGTGCACGGGCAGGCGGGACATGTCCAGTTCGACCCGGGGCCCCTGGGCCGGGGCGTCGGACTGGAAGCGGTGGAATTCGTCCACCAGGCCTTCCTCCAGGAGGCGCCGGGCCAGGATCCCGCCCCCCTCGAAGAGGACGCGGCCCACCCCGCGGGCGGCCAGTTCGAAAAGGAGGTGCCGGAGGCTGCATCCGCCGGGGCCGGGGGGCAGGTGCAGGTCCTCCACGCCGCGGATGGGGGGGCGCTCCTCCACCAGGGCCCGAAGCACGGGCTGGCCGGTGACCGGCAACCACACCTTGCGGGTGTCGGGCAAACGACCGTGGCTGTCCAGGACGACGCGCAGGGCGGAGCGGTGGGGCAGGGAGGTGCCGGGCCAGCGGTCCGTGAGACGGGGGTCGTCCACCTCCACGGTCCAGCGTCCCACCACCAGGGCCTCGGTGGCCCGGCGGAGGGCGTGGGCCAGGGATTGGATCTCGGGGGAGGTGACCTGGGTCGTCTGGCCCTCGGGGCCCAGGGCGCCATCGGAGCCCAGGGCCAGCTTCAGGATGACCCAGGGCAGCCCCGTGCGGATGGCCTTGAAGAAGGGGGCGTGGAAGCGCTGGCAGGCCTCCCCCAGCACCCCGGCGGTGACCTGCACGCCCTGGGAGCGCAGGATGGCCATGCCCCCCCCGTCCACCCGGGGATTGGGATCCTGGACGCCCACCACCACCCGGGCGACCCCGGCCCGCAGGAGGGCGTCGGTGCAGGGGGGGGTGCGGCCGTGGTGGCAGCAGGGCTCCAGGGTCACGTAGGCGGTGGCGCCCCGGGGATCCTCGTCCCGCAGATCCGCGTCCCGCAGGGCCATGATCTCTCCGTGGGGATCGCCGGCGCGGGTGTGCACGCCCCTGCCGATGACCCGGCCCTCCTGGACGAGGACGCAGCCCACGGGGGGGTTGGGGCTGCTGAGGCCCACGCCCCCCATGGCCTCGCGCAAGGCCAGGGCCATGAAATGGTCGTCGCCCTCGGTCCGGGCGGGTTCGGGGTAGGGGCCCCCGCAGGCCAGCTCCCAGGCAAGGGCGCCGTCCAGGGGGCGGGCCGGCTCACACATCGAGGAGGCCATCCACGAAGGTCTCCGCATCGAAGGGGATGAGATCGTCCACCTGCTCCCCCACGCCCACGAAGGCGATGGGCAGCTTCATGCGCTCCAGGATGGCCACGGCCACGCCGCCCTTGGCGCTGCCATCCAGCTTGGTGAGGATGAGATCGGTGACGCCGGCTGCCTGCTTGAAGGCCTCCGCCTGCACGAGGCCGTTCTGGCCCGTGGTGGCGTCCAGCACCAGGACGACCCGGTGGGGGGCGTCGGGGATCACCTTCTGCAGGCTGCGCCGGATCTTGTCCAGCTCCCGCATGAGGTTGTCCTTGGTGTGAAGGCGGCCGGCGGTATCGATGAGCACCCAGGGCACGCCCTTGGCCAGGGCGCTGGTGGCCCCGTCGAAGGCGATGGCGGCGGGATCGCCCCCCATCTGGTTGCGGATGACGGGAACGCCCGCCCGCTGTCCCCACAGCTCCAGCTGATCGATGGCGGCGGCCCGGAAGGTATCCCCGGCCACCACGAGCACCTCCTCGCCCCGGGCCTTGAGGTGGGCGGCCAGCTTGCCCAGGGTCGTGGTCTTGCCCACGCCGTTCACCCCCACCAGGAGGCACACCTGGGTGCCCTGGGCCGTGAGGGGCCGGGCGGGCACCTGGCGGATGATCTTCAGCAGCTCGTCCTTGAGCAGGGCCTTGGGATCGATCTCGGCGGAGCGCTTCATCTCGAAGCGGAGGCGGTCCATGAGGCGCTGGACCCCGTGCACGCCCAGGTCGGCCTGGAGGAGGAGATCCTCCAGTTCCTCAAGCTGGCCCTCGTCCAGGCGCCGGAGGCCCAGGAGGCGGCCCATGGGGGCCAGGACCAGTTCCTGGGTGCGCTGGAGGCCCTGCTTGAACTTGCTGAACAGATTGCCTAGGAGACTCAAGAAAACCTCGGGGGGATCGGGTGTTCCACGTGGAACAGGCGGTTCAGCGCCGGGCGCGGGGCCGGCGGGCCTTGTCCGGCCGCACCCAGCCCTCCAGGGCCATCTCGAAGACCTCCTCCACGTGCTTCACGGGGTGGAAGGTGAGCTTCTTGCGCACCTCGGGGGCGATCTCCTCCAGGTCCTTCTGGTTGGCGAAGGGGATGATGATCTCCTTCACGCCCATGCGCAGGGCGGCCAGGGACTTCTCCTTCAGGCCGCCGATGGCCAGGGCCTCGCCCCGCAGATCGATCTCCCCCGTCATGGCCAGGGTGTTCTTGATGGGGATGCCCTTGAGGACGGAGAGGAGGACGGTGGCCATGGCCAGGCCGGCGCTGGGGCCGTCCTTGGGGATGGCCCCCTCGGGGAAGTGGATGTGCAAGTCGTTTTTCTGGAAGATTTCCGGATCGATGCCAAAGGCGTCGCCCCGGCTGCGGATGTAGGAGAGGGCCGCCTGGGCGCTCTCCTTCATGACGTCGCCCAGCTGGCCGGTCAGGGTGAGGCCTCCCTTGCCGGGCATCTTCAGGGCTTCCACGAAGAGCACATCGCCACCGGTGGAGGTCCAGGCGAGGCCCGTGACCACGCCCACCCGGGGGGCCTTGAGGCGCTCGTCCTGGAGGATCTTCACGGGGCCCAGGAGCTCGTGGACGTTCTTGTCCGTGAGGCTGAGGCGGCCGGTCTGCTCCCCCTCGGCCACCTTGCGGGCCACCTTGCGGCAGACGGTGCCGATCTCCCGCTCCAGCTGGCGCAGGCCCGATTCCCGGGTGTAGCCGGTGACGATGGCCTGCAGTCCCTTGGTGGTGAAGGAGATCTGCTTGTCGGTGATGCCGTTCTTCTCGAGCTGGCGGGGGATGAGGTGCCGCTCGGCGATGCCCACCTTCTCCTCCAGGGTGTAGCTGGAGAGGTGGATGATCTCCATGCGGTCCCGGAAGGCGGGCTGGATGGGATCCAGCTCGTTGGCGTTGGTGAGGAAGAGGACCTCGGAGAGGTCGATGGGCACGTTCATATAGTGGTCGCGGAAGGTGTGGTTCTGCTCGGGATCCAGCACCTCCAGGAGGGCCGCGCTGGGGTCGCCCCGCATGTCGCGCCCGATCTTGTCCACCTCGTCCAGCATGATGACGGGGTTCATGGTCTTCACCTGGTGCAGGGCCTGCACGATGCGGCCCGGCATGGCCCCCACGTAGGTGCGGCGGTGGCCGCGGATCTCGCTCTCGTCATGGACGCCGCCCAGGGAGATGCGGCTGAACTTCCGGCCCAGGGCCCTGGCCACGCTGCGGCCCAGGGAGGTCTTGCCGGTGCCCGGAGGGCCCACGAAGCAGAGGATGGTGCCCTTGTGGCCGGGGTTGAGCTTGCGGACGGCCAGATACTCCACGAGGCGGTCTTTGATCTTGTCCAGGCCGAAGTGGTCTTCGTCCAGGACGCGCTTGGCCTCCTTCAGGTCCAGGTTGTCCTCGGTCTTCACGCCCCAGGGCATCTCCGTCATCCACTCCAGGTAGGTGCGGGTGACGGCGGTCTCGCTGGAGTCCGGGTGCATGCGCTCGAGCTTCTTGAGGTTGCGGTCGATCTCGGTGAGGGGCTCCTCGGGAACCTTGAGCTTGGCCACCTTGTCCCGGAAGGCCTGGATCTCCTCCGCCAGCTCCGATCCCTCGCCCAGCTCCTGCTGGATGGCCTTGAGCTGCTGGCGCAGGTAGTACTCCCGCTGGCTCTTGTCCATCTCCCCGCGGGCTTCCATGGTGATCTTCTGCTGGACCTCCAGGAGGTCGATCTCCCGCATCAGGAGCTCGTTGACCCGCTTCAGGCGCTGCACGGGGTTGGCGATCTCCAGCACCTCCTGCATCTGGGGGGGCTTGAGATCCAGGTTGGAGGCCACCAGGTCCGCGAGGCGGCCGGGGCTGTCCAGGTTGGTGGCGATGACCAGGACCTCCTGGGGCAGGTTCTTGCCCAGGGCCACGGCCTTCTCCAGGGTCTGCTTCACCGAGCGCAGGAGGGCGTCCAGCTCGATGTTGCGCTCCACCACCTCGGATTCGGAAAGGATCTCCACCTTGGCCTTGAACTGGGTGGCGGTCTCGGTGAAATACTCCACCTTCACCCGCTGCAGGCCCTGCACCAGGGCCCGGACCCGGCCGTCAGGCAGCTTAAGCACCCGCATGATGAGGGCGGCGGTGCCCACCTTGTACAGGTCCTCGGGGCCCGGATCGTCCATCTCCACCTGCCGCTGGCTGAGGAGGAGGATCATGCGGTTCTCCACCAGGGCGGTGTCCACGGCGCGCAGGGACTTCTCCCGGCTCACGGACAGGGGGAGGATCACGTAGGGGTAGACCACCACGTCCCGCAGGGGCAGGACGGGGAGGACGTCGGGGATCTTGGGGGATTCGTCGATGACCTGGGGGATCTGGATTTCTTCAGCCACGGAATACCTCGGATGCTCAGTCTAGCGGATGGATCAACGGGGCTTGCGCCGGTGCGGCGTCCCCTGGCCCTCGGGCTCCACCTCCTCGAAGAGGGGGGTGGAGGCAAAGGGCAGGGCGTCCGGCGCCTTGGGAGGCGCCGGCTGGCGCTTCAC
>DATGXY010000028.1:0-16743 GCA_035298525.1 Holophaga sp. | reverse complement strand
GCTGGAGCGGGTGGGCCGGGTGGGCCTCCGGGGCACGGGGGCCACCAGGGCCGCCTCCAGGACCTCCGTGATCTTGGTCCTGGCATCCTCCAGGTTGGCCAGCTGGTCCCGGGTGCGGGAGCTGGTGACCAGCCACCGGCCATCCGCGTCCAGGCGATTGGCGATGCGGGACCGCAAGCGCTCCAGCGCCTCAGGCGAAAGGCCCTCGATGAGCGCCAGGTCCACCCGCACCTCCACCTTGGAGGACACCTTGTTCACGTTCTGGCCCCCGGGGCCGCCGGATCTCACCGCCTTGACCTGGAAGGCCTGCTCCGGGACGAGGACCCCGGCGCCCAGCCGGATGGCCTCCATCAGTGGGTGATCCTGAACAGCCGCTCGAAGCGCACCACTTCCAGGAGGCTCATGACGGGGGCGGAGGGGCGGTGCAGCTCCACCGTCACGTGCACGGCCTCGGCGGCTTCCCGGAGCAGCAGGATCATGCCCAGGGAGCTGGCGTCGAGGTAGGTGACCTGGGACATGTCCAGCACGAGCCGTTCCAGGCCCCCCGTGTCCAGGGCGTTCCGGGTGCAGGCTTTGAAGGCGGCGTGGGCCTCGAAGGTGAACCGCCCGTCGAGTCCGATCGTCGCAACGCGATCCTCGATCCGGCTCGTCAAGTTCATGGCGCCTCCCAGCGGGTCCGTCCAGCTTACCCTGGGGCGGTTCCCAAAGCTATTTGACGATGCGGAAGAGATGCTCGAAGTGCACGGATTCGAGCAGAAGCGCCGCGCTGGGGGAGAGGGCGGAAATCTCCAGCCCCTTGCCTTTCGCCGCCGCCTTCTCCCGCAGGACCAGGAGCATGCCCAGGGAACTGGCCTCCATGTGTCCGACGCCGCCCAGGTCCAGGTGCAGGGCCGTGACGGCGGGGTCGGCCAGGAGGGGATCGGTGGCCTCCCGGAACACCTTGAGGGCGGCGAAGGTGAAATGGCCCGAAAGGGCCACCCGGCCGATGCCCTCCTCCACCTCGACGTGCGTCCTCATGCGTGCTCCATCCGACCATCTTAGCTGGCGCGGCCCGGTGGGGCGCATCAGAATGGGGCCATGTCCCTCGAGACCCCCTTCAGCCGCGGCCAGCTCGTCGTCCTCGTCCTGCGGGACCCGCGTGAGCGCCTCTGGGGGCGCCTCCTGGGCCTGGACCCCGCGGGGGTGGCGCTGCGGGGCCTGGACCTCCGGGCCTGGGACGACGCCCTGGCCCTCATCCGCCGGGGCGAGGGGGACCAGGCCGCCCTCTCCACGCGCTTCCTGCCCATGCACCGCCTGGAGGCCTTCTACCTGGACGAGCCCAGCTCCGGCGTGCCGAGCCTCGCCGAGGACTTCGAGGCCCGCACGGGCCTGGCGGCCCAAACCTTCCTGCGGGACCGCTGACGGGCGAGGCCCCCTCCCCCCGCGTGGGGGAAGGGGGCCTCGGCGCGGGCCTTCCAGGCTTTCGTCAGGCCACCGGGTCCTACTTCTGGGCGCGGGCCACCTGGCGTTCGCCCCTGCGCTCCTGGCGGGCGCCGCGGCGCTCGCGGGCCTTGCCCTGGGCCACTTCGGCCTTGCCCACGGCCTCCTTGCGGTCGGCCTTGGCTTCCAGGGCCGCGGCCCTGCCTTCGTTCCCCTTCATCTCCTGGCGCTCGGCGCGGGCATCGAGGCGGGCCGCCTGGGCCTCCTTGGCCTTGCCGCGGGCCACTTCGCGGGCGCCGGCGACCTGCTTGCGCTCGCCGCGGCGGATATTGCGCTCGCCGCGGGCTTCCAGGCCGGGCTTGGCGGCGGGAGCGGGGGCCGGGGCCGGCGCGGGGGCCTGGGCGGTGAGGGCGGCGGTGACAAGGCCGGCGGCCGCGAGGGTGAGGAGGGTTCTGAGGTGGTTCATGGTCTTCTCCTTCGAGGGGGCTGGGGGAGTGCCCGGTCTGGACTTTGCAGGAAGGATGCCATCCGCCTTGCACCTTCCCTACACCAAGGAAATGAGGGGTTCCGGGGGGCCAAGGTTGAGGCGCCGGAGGGAAAGTTGTTGCATTCCCCAACCGGGCGATGCGAATCGCCCCGTCCGCCTGTGGGATGATCGGAGCATGAAGAAGCTCGCCCTTTTCATCTCCGGCACCGGGGGCAACGCCCTCAACCTGATCCGGGCCTGCCGGGAGGGCAGGGTCCCGGCCCTCCCCGTGCTGGGGCTCTCCTCCAGCGCCCGGGCGGCGGGGGTGGAGCGCCTGGGGGCCGAGGGGCTCCCCGTGGCGGTGGTGCTCCGTTCGGCCTTCGAGGACGACGGGGCCTTCTCCGAGGCCTGCTACGCCCGCGCCGAGGCGGCGGGGGCCGATCTCATCGCCCTCTGCGGGTGGCTCAAGCGCCTCGCGGTGCCCCCCCGGTGGGAGGGGCGCATCCTCAACATCCACCCCGGCCTCCTGCCCCGCTTCGGGGGCCCGGGCATGTACGGCATGCACGTGCACCGGGCGGTCCTCGCCGCGGGCGAGGCCGAGTCCGGCGCCACCGTGCACCTGGTGGACGACCAGTACGACCACGGCCGGATCCTGGCCCAGGCCCGGGTCCCCGTGCTCGCCTCCGACGGGCCCGAGGACCTGCAGAAGCGGGTGTACGGGGCCGAGATGGAGCTCTATCCAAGGGCCCTTGCGGACTTCATCGCGGGCCGGTGCTAGGCTGGACCCCAAAGGATATCGAGGAGGAACCATGTCCAAGTTGCGCGTGGCCGTCGTGGGAGTCGGCAGCCTGGGGCAGCATCATGCCCGCATCGCCGCGGCCAGCGAGGCCGTGGAGCTCGTGGCGGTGGTGGACCCCAGCGAGGCCAGGGGCCGCGAGATCGCGGAGAAGTTCGGCGCCCCCTGGGCCCCGGCCGTGGGCCCCGTCCTGGATTCCGTGGACGCCGTCCAGATCGCCGCCCCCACCGGCTTCCACCACGCCATCGGCCTGGAGGTCCTGGCCGCCGGCAAGCACGTCATCATGGAGAAGCCCTTGGCCGCGAGCCTGGAGGAAGGCACGGCCCTCCTGGCCGCCCTGGCCGAGGCCCGGCGCGCCAACCCCGGCCTCGTGGCGGCCACCGGCCACCTGGAGCGCTTCAATCCCGCCGTCACCGCCCTGCGGGCCATGGGCATCCGCCCCCACTTCGCCGAGGCCGTGCGCGTCTCCCCCTTCCCCATGCGCAGCATGGAGGTGGACGTGGTGATGGACGTGATGATCCACGACCTGGACCTGCTCCTGGCCCTCATCGGGCGCCCCGTGACCTCCGTGGAGGCCGTGGGCGTCCCCGTCCTCACCCCCTACGCGGACCTGGTGAACGCCCGCCTCAAGTTCGAGGGCGGCGCCTTCGCCACCGTCACCGCCAGCCGCGTGGCCCGGAAGAAGGAGCGCACCCTGCGCGCCTTCGGCTCCCAGTCCTACGCCAGCCTCGACTTCGCGGCCCAGAAGCTGGAGGTGCTGCGCCTGGCCATGGGCCCCGAAGGCCCCGAGGTGCGGCCCGAGGTGGTGGACATCGAGAGCGGCGAACCCCTGAAGCTGGAACTGGAGGCCTTCTACGCCGCCTGCCAGGGCCGGGGCGACGAGTTCGTCTCCTGGCAGGACGCCCTCGAAGCCATGAAGGTGGCCGACCGGGTCCAGAAGTCCGTGGCGGAGTCCCTGGCCGCCCTCAAGCTGGACGCTTGATCTTCGATCTCGCCTCCCTCGCCAAGCCCCTGGTGACGGCCCCCCTGGCCCTCCGCCACCTGGACCTGGACGCGGACCGGCGGGAACAGCTGGGCTTTGGCGGACGGCGGGAACCCCTCACCGTCCGCCAATTGCTTTCCCATGCCTCCGGCCTCCCCGCCTGGCTCCCCTTCACCGGCGAGCCCCTGGCGGCCCAGCTGGCCCGGGGCTGGGGCGGCCAGGACCAGCCCAAGCTGGCCCCGGGCCGGGTGGGCGCCT
Source organism: Holophaga sp. (assembly GCA_035298525.1). GTDB lineage: Bacteria > Acidobacteriota > Holophagae > Holophagales > Holophagaceae > Mesoterricola. Next base: position 12,822 of record DATGXY010000028.1, on the reverse strand, counting down.
GCACCTATTCGGATCTGGGCTACCGGCTCCTGGCGGAACTCCTGGAACGGGAGACGGGGCGCCCCTTCGCCGAGCTGGGCGCCGCCGCCTCGGGCCTCCTGCCCGCCCCTTGGCCGGAGGCTCCCACCCCCATGCCCCCGGGGCCGGACCTGGATCTCTGGACCCTGGCCGAGCCGGATCTGCCGCCGCCCCCCCCGGGGCCGGGGCTTCCCCACGACCTGAACGCCCGGGCCGGCATGCGCGGCCACGCGGGCTTCGGGGCGGATCCGGAGCGCTTCAAGGGATGCCTGGAAGCCTGGCTGGCCTCCGAATGGCCCTGGGCCATGGCCCAGGAGCAGGCCCGGGGCGCCGACGGCAACCGCTGGGGCCTGGGCCTGCAGCGGGCCCTGCGGGGCCGGGACCGCTTCGGCACCCTCCTCGACGCCCTGCCCCTGGGCCGGGGCGGGGTCCACGTGATCGTGGCGGAGGAGGGCGCCCCTTCGCCCCTGGGCCCCTCGGGACCCCCGGAGGGGCCCTCCGCCTTCTGGTTCCACCTGGGCTTCACGGGGCCGGCCCTCTTCTTCCGGCCCGAGGACGGGCTCCTGGTGGGGGTGCTGGCCCATCGCCGGGCTCCGGACGGGGGCCTCCTGGACGCGGAGGCCCTCCAGGCCCGGCGCTGGGACGCCCTCAAGGCCTGGATGGCCACCGCCTGAGGGGGCCGTTCACTTCGCGTAGAGGGCGATCACCTTGTTGATGGCGGCGGCGCAGGCCGCGCAGAAGGGCACGTCGTCCCGGGTGAACATGATGCAGTCCTCCTGGGAGCGGTAGTAGCCCTTGGCCTCGTAGTTGGCCCCTTCGAAGGCGCCCACCTTGCCGCTGTGGGCGTCCTGGCCCAGCAGCCCGGTCTCCAGGACCTTCTGTTCCCGGAAGAGGGCGTCGATCTCGGACTCGGGCCGTCCCGCGGCGCGCAGGGCGGCGCGCCTGGCCTGGGCCTTCCGGCTCTGCTCCTCGAAGGCCTCCTTCTTCCAGGGGGTGGGCAGGGGCACGCCGGGGGTCAGGAGGGAGGCCCACTTGGGCCGGCGGGGGTCGGCGGTGGCGTTGAGCTCCCAGGGCTCGAAGCGGTCGGGACCGCTCTCGTAGGCCACGGCGGAGGTGTAGTACTCGTCGGCCAGGCCCGCGAAATGGTGGCCGAACTCGTGCACGAAGAGATAGGGGGCCCATACGCTGCCCGCCGCGGCGGTGCTGAACTGGCCGAAGATGCCGGCGCCGCCGTAGGTCTCTCCGTTGACCAGGATCTCCAGGAACTCGTAGGGGGCGAAGGAGGCCGCGTCCCGCAGGGCCCGGTTCTCGAAGGTGAGGACGTAGCGCTCCAGCCCGAAGGCGTCGTAGGCCGCGCCCAGGGGGCTGCGCAGGTGCCGGCCCGCGGAGGGCCTGGCCACCCCGGAGCGCTCGGCGGCGGGGCAGAGGCCCCACACGTTGAAGTCCTGGCGCCGCTCCTTGAAGGGGGAGGTGGCGAAGAGGGCCTCCAGGACCCGGCGCGCCTCGCGCTCGAACTTCGGGCGCTCCTCCCGGGTGTAGCCGTCGCCCATGATGAGCAGGTCCACCTTGGCGGCGGGATCGCCGGACTTCTGCAGGGCGATCAGTTCACCGGGCCCGGGGGGGAGGGCCGGGTCCACGGCGGGGTCCGCCGGGTCCAGCGTGAAGCTCCACACCTCCTTGAAGGCGTTGCGCGCGTCCCGCTTCTTCAGGTTCACCTGGACGGGGCCGGCGGGGCAGGGGAAGCGCAGGGATTCGGAGAAGGTGCGGGCGGCGGTCCTGGCCTCGGCCGTGGTCTCCCACTCCCCGTAGACGGAGCAGAAGCCCCGGGAGTAGAGGACCCGGTTCGTGGCGCGGTCCACCACCTCGAAGAGGTACTTGCCCAGGTTCGAGGAGTCAAGGGCCTTGGCCGGGTCCCCGGGCCAGGGGAGTGGCTCGAGCACGGCCCGGTCCACGGCGAAGGTCTCCGAGGCGGCGGTCCCCGTGTGGTAGTAGTCCACCCGCAGGGTGCGGGGCGGGGCGGCCGCCAGGGCCAGGGCCGCCAGGAGCGGCAGTACGGGCTTGAGGATAGGGTTCATGGGCGGCCTCCCAATGGTCCTATACTAGACGGGTTCAGCCGCATACGGCCGGGAGGCAGGGAATGTTGACCCCCAAGCAGCGTCAGTACCTCAAGGCCAAGGCCCATCCCCTCAAGGCCGCGGTCCACGTCGGCAAGGCCGGCCTCACCGACGCCCTCGCCGGCGAGCTGGACATGATGCTGGACAGCCTCGAGCTCATCAAGATCCGCCTGAACCAGAACACCGAGGAGGACGAGGCCGGCGTCGTGGAGGCGCTCCAGGCCCGCGTGCCCGGGCTCGAGGTCGTGCGCGTCCTGGGCCACACCGTCCTCGTCTTCAGGGCCAGCCGCACCCGGCCCACCGCGTATCCGCTTCCCTAGGAGGGAACCGTGCCTTTCCTGTCCTGGACAGACGAGGGGGGCCCGAGGCGGCTCGAAGTGGACGCCGCCGTCCGCATCGGCCGGGATCCCCTGAAGTGCGACGTGTCCTTCCCCCAGGACCCGGCCCTCAGCCGGGACCACGCGCTGATCGCCAAGGTGGGCGGAAGCTGGTGGATCCGCGACCTGGACAGCCGCAACGGCACCCTCGTCAACGGGCTGCCCGTCACCACCCCCATCGGCAGCGCCCTGCAGGACGGTGACGAGATCCTGATGGGGGAGCGGCGCCTGCACTTCTCCGACAGCTTCCCCGGCCTGGACGGCGTGGACCACGTGGAGGGGGTAGGGGACCTGTTCAGCGAGGCCCGGCCCGAGCCGGGCCAGGCCATGGTGCTCCTGCGGGCCCTGGAACTGCTGCACCGGGCCTCGGAGAGCCTCCTCCAGGAGGGCAGCTCCCAGGTGATGTTCCGCAGCATCCTCGCCGAGGCGCTGCGGCTCATGGGCGCCGACCGGGGCTTCATCGTCATGGTCGACGCCGACGGTTCCTGGCAGGGCCTGCACCGGGTGGGGGACGTGGAGGACCAGCAGGGCCTCTCCCGGACCGTGGTCGCCTACGTGCTCAAGCACCGCACCGCCGTGCTCAGCAACGCGCCCCTCACCGACCCCCGCTTCGGCGGGGCCAGCCTGGTGGAGCTCCACTGCGGCGCCGTGATGTGCGCCCCCATGGAACTCGCGGGCGAGATCAAGGGCGTGCTCTATCTGGACCGGGCCCGGAAGGGCCGGCCCTTCGCGCGGTTCGACCTGGCCATGCTCCAGGCCTTCGTGCGCCAGGGGGCGGTTGCCCTGCGCCACACCGAGCTGGTCCAGGGCGCCATGCGCCAGGCCGAGGTCCAGGGCGAGTACCTGAGGCTCCGGGCCCTCCACGATCGCACCGTGCGCCGCGCCGGTGAACTGCTGGGGGCCATGCGCTCCAGCCTGCGGTGGATCGAGGCCTACGCGGAATCCGGCTACGGGGACCCCGCCAGCGCCCTGCGGCACCAGGCGGGGCGGCTCCACGCCCTCGTGGAGTCGGGCCTCCAGGAGACGGTCCTGGAGATGCCCCAGGACACCCCCGCGGCCTCGGGCCTGCAGGAGCTCCAGGAGGCCGTTGAGACCCCCTGGAGGGACCTGCTCCGGGTCCGCAAGGCCGAGCTGACCCTGGAGGCCGTGCCCCCGGGCACCGTCTGGATGGCCGGGGAGGGCGCGGCGAGCGCCATCATGGGGCTCGTGGAGCCCCTGCTCATGCGCGTTCCCGAAGGCTCCGGGGTCATGGGCCGCTGGCTGGACCAGGCCACGGCCTGGACCCTCCGCCTGCAGTTCGGCGGGGGCATGCCCATGCCCGTGCCCGATCCCTGGACGGTGCGGGCCCTGCGCGAATCGGGCATCCGCTGGCACTGGAACGACCAGATGCTGAGCCTGGACTTCCCCAAGGACGCGGGGCACACCCCGGGCTTCCTCCCCTCGCCCGCCCTGGGCCTCGTGTGCGCCGGCGGCGACCTGGTGGGCCTCTTCGAGGGGGTGGCCGCGGCGGAGGGGCTCTCCTTCCAGCTGCTGGAGGCCGAGCCCCCCCGCACCCAGCTGCCCGGGTTCAGGTACCTGGTGGTGGACGCCAAGTACGCCCCGGACCCCGTGGGCTGCGTGGACGCCTACCGCCGCCACCCCTCCTTCGCCACCGTGCCCATCCTCGTGGTCCGCTCCCGGGACGACCAGTTCCCCGAACTCCTGGCGGCCGGGACCACGGACTGCCTCCCCGAGGGCTTCCGCTGGGAGACCCTCCACCACCGCCTCCAGGTGCTGCGGGGCCACGACGAGCTCCAGCGCAAGGCCCGGGCCGCGGAGCGCCTGGATTCCCTGAGGCAGATGGCCGGCACCCTCAAGCACGAGATCAACAACCCCCTGGCCGTGATCTCCATGCAGATCGAGCTCCTGGCCAGGAAGTACCCGGAGGAGCCCAAGCTCCAGAAGGTCATGGAGATGGTGGAGCGTATCCGGGTGCTGGTGCAGGTGCTGCAGAAGATGCGGGAGGCCACCACCGAGGACTACCCCGGCGGGGCCAGCATCCTCAAGCTCGGCTAGCTACCGCTTGTAGACTCCGGCGCCGATGACGTAGCCCTCGCACATCTCCACGTACGAGGTCTTCTCCTCCACGGCCTTGGTCACGGGGTTCTCGTACATGTAGTCCACCCAGCCCGAGCCCTTGGCCTTGGCCACGGCCAGGAACTCCTTCACGAAGGCCTTGCCCTTGGGGTCCTTGAGCTCCAGCCGGTTCTTCCCCACCAGGGCGGCGGTGTTGTAGCCGATGGCCTTCATGATCCCGGCCTGGTCGTAGATGAAGATGTACAGCTCGGCCCCGGGTCCGGCGTGGAAACGGCCGTTGGCGGCGTTCGTCTCCTCGAACAGCTTTTCCATGCCGTTCTTCTTGCCGTAGGCGATGGCGGCCTTCACGAGCGCCTCGGCCTTTTCCGGGGTGGGACGGGGGGCCTGGGCGGCCATGGGCGCCGCCAGGAGGGCGAAGGTGGTGGCAAGGGCGATGGGTCGCATGGGGACTCCTGCTCCGGAGCGGCCGCTACCCGGCCGGCAGGAACGAAATATGTCCCGCCGGATCAGGAAATCAACTGTTTTCTCGCGGACCGGGGGCCGGGATCCAGGTGATCCCCCCCTCGTCCACCAGGCCCTGCACGGGCACATCCCCCTCCCAGGTGGGCAGTTCCCGGCACCGCTGCAGGGCGAAGCCCACCCCCAGGGTGACGATCCCCGGCCGCAGGTCCCGCAGGACCCCGTCGTAGAAGCCCTTGCCGTAGCCCAGGCGGTGCCCGTCCGCTGCGAAGGCCAGGCCGGGCACCAGGATGAGCTCGGCCGGGGGCGCCGTCCAGGGGGTCCGGGCGGGCTCCATCAGGCCCCAGGTGCCGGGCTCCAGGGGGAGGGGGCCCCATTCCAGGGTCGGCGGGGTCCGGCGGGCCACCCGGGGGAAGCACCAGGCCGCGCCCGGATCGCCCTCCCACAGCGCCCTCAGGTCCACCTCGGCGCCGAAGGGGCAGAAGGCGGCCACGGACCGCAGGCCCCGGGACGCCATGAAAGCCCGCAGGTGGCCGCACACGGCCGCGGACCAGCGGGCCCGGTCCTCCGGGGCCGCGGCCTCCCGCAGGGCCATGTAGTTCCGGCGGAGGGCGGCCTTGTCCGCGGGCTCAGGCATAGACCTTGTAGAGATTGTCCCGCTCCAGGGGCTCGAAGCCGGCCTCCCGGATGAGCCGGTCCAGCTCCCCCTTGGTGAGGCCCTGGGGGGTCTTGGCGCCGGCGAGATGGGCGATGGTCTCCTCGATGATGGTGCCGTCCATGTCGTTGGCGCCGTAGCTGAGGCCCACCTGGGCCAGGCCCTCGGTGATCATCACCCAGTAGGCCTTGATGTGCGGGATGTTGTCGAGGAGGAGCCGGGCCACGGCCACCTCGCGCAGGTCCTGGGCGCCGGTGGTCTCGAAGATCTCGTACTTGCGGCCCAGTTCGTTGTCCTCCACCTGGTAGGCGAGGGGGATGTAGGCGAGGAAGCCCCCGGTGCGGTCCTGGAGCTCACGCAGGCGCAGCAGGTGGTCCACCCGGTGCCGGGGCTCCTCGATGTGCCCGTAGAGCATGGTGCAGTTGGTGGGCAGGCCCTTGCGGTGGCAGATCTCGGCGACCCGGAGCCAGACGTCGGCCTCCTTCTTGCCGATGCAGATCTCCTCGCGGATCTCCTCGGCGAAGATCTCGGCGCCCCCGCCGGGGCAGCTCTCCAGGCCCGCGGCCATGCACCGGTCGATGAACTCCTCCACGGGGATGCCGGAGACCCGGGCGTAGTAGTCCATCTCCACCATGGTGAAGACCTTGAGGTGGAGCTCGGGGAAGCGCGCCTTGAGGCGGCGGAACAGGTCCTCGAAGTAATCGATCTTCAGCCTGGGGTAGTGGCCCGCCACCATGTGCAGCTCGCGCACCCCGGTGTTCTCGGGCTTCTCCATCTCCCGGATGATGTCGTCGGCGGAGAGCACGTAGGCCCTCGGGTCCCCCGGCTTGGCCTGGAAGGCGCAGAACTGGCAGTGGGTGTAGCAGATGTTCGTGTAGGAAAGGCGCCGGCTGGCCACGTAGTAGGTCTTCAGGCCGTGGAGGCGGAGCCGCACGTGGTGGGCCATGGCCCCGACGCCGGTGAGGTCCGGCGTCTCGTACAGCAGGAGCCCGTCCTCGAAGCTGAGCCTCTCGCCCCGCTCCACCTTCTCCGCGATGGGGATCAGGCGGGGGTCCTTGAGATGGCGTTTCAGATCGAGGCTCATGCGGGTCATGCCGGGTCTCCGGATTCCAGTCTACCGGGCCGGAAGCCAGGGTGGATGCCTGTGGCGCCGGCCCCGGCAATCCTGGCAGGATGAATGATTCCCGGAAATGGAGGGGCATGCGCATGGAATGGACGGGCCAGATCACGGCGGCGGTGGCCAGGCGGAAGGTGTTCCGGGCCGCCGGGGCCCCGGATGAGGTCCCTCGGCTGGACGTCGGCTATGGCACGGACGCCGCCTACGTGCGGCCCATGGGCGTGTCCATCGCCTCCCTGGCGGCTCACAACCCGGACCTGCCCCTGCGGGTGCACGTGTTCGCCAGCTCCATCCTCCCGGAGGACGAGACCCGCCTGGAGGCCCTGGCCCAGGCCCATGCCGGCCTGGAGATCGTGCTGTACGGGGTGGATGCGGCCGTGTTCCGCAACCTGCCCATCCTCAAGCGCTACCCCCTGGCCATCTACTTCCGCCTGCTCATGCCCCTGGTGCTGGCCGACGCCCCCTCCATCCTCTACCTGGATTCGGATATCCTCTGCCTGGGCAGTCTGGCCCCCCTGACGGCCGAACCCCTGGGCGACGCCGTGGCCGCGGTCGTGCCGGATGTGGGCAAGACCCCGGGCCTTCGCTTGGCCGCCCTTGGCATGGCCGGGGACCGCTACTTCAACTCCGGCGTCATGCACATCAATATCCCCCTGTGGAACGCCCTGACGGTGACCGAGCGCACCCTGGAGCTCCTGGAGAGCGATCCGGGCCGCTTCCTCCTGCCCGACCAGGACGCCCTCAATCTGCTCCTCCAGGGCCGCCTGCGCTGGATGGATGCGGCGTGGAACTGCATGAGCCTGGCCCCCGGGGACGTGGCCCGGGCCGTCCTGCTCCACTGCGCGGCCCATCCCAAGCCCTGGCGCGTGGCCTGCGGCACCCCGGCCCAGGACCACTACCTGCGCTTCGAGGACGGCTCCCCCTGGGCGGGCCTGCCCCTGGAACCCCCCAAGGACTACCAGGAGGCGCGCTGGTTCGCCCGGAAGCTCCTCCGCAAGGGCCGCCTGGCCGAAGGCTTGGCCTGGTTCGTGCGTTCCGGGGTCATGAAGTTCCGGAAGAAGGTCCTGGGCGCCTGAGGCCAGGCACGGAAAAGCCCCCGCGATGCGGGGGCTTTCCAGGGCGTCCGGCGGGGCCTACTCCACGGAGATGGGGATCTCGGTGGTGTAGTCCAGGGTGACGACCTCGGGCTCCTCGAAGGCGATGCGGCCTTCCTCCACTTCCTTGATGGCCACCTGGGCCCAGAAGGAGGCCAGCCGGGGGGCTTCCTGGGGCTGGCCCAGCTTGTTCACGGGCACGCTCACCTCGACCTTGGGGTAGGCGCCCCGCTGGAGCTGTTCGCACCGCTTCCCGGTGACAACGACGAACCTGTACTTGTTGCCGATCTCTTCGGGAATATGGACGACGGTGCGCTGGGTGCTCATGGACTTCCCTCGGGCTATCAATGGGACTCGCACGTCCCCGGGGCGGGGGTGCCGAGAAGTGGTCAAGTGTATCAAGGCATCGGGGGGATTTCCAGCGTTAGGATGGGTGCGGAGGCTTGCATGAACATCCTGCTGGGCATCACCGGGGGCATCGCGGCGTACCGGGCCGCCGAACTGGCCCGCACCCTCACCAAGCGGGGACACACGGTGAGATGCTGCCTGACGGACGCCGGTTCCCGCTTCATCACCCCCCTGACCCTGGCCTCCCTCACGGGCCAGCCCTGCTTTGGCGCCAACCCCGACTACCACGAGTGGCGGCCCAACCCCATCATCGAGCACATCGATCTGGCCCGGTGGGCCCACGTGGCCGCGGTGGTGCCCGCCACGGCCGATATCCTCGCCAAGACGGCCAACGGCCTGGCGACTGACCTCCTGTCCACCCTCCTGTTGGCCACCACGGGCAAGGTGCTGTGGGCGCCGGCCATGAACACGGCCATGTGGACCCACCCCGCCGTGCGGAAGAACCTGGCCACCCTGCGGGAGTTCGGCCACACCATCGTGGAACCCGTGGAGGGCCTCCTGGCCTGCGGGGAAGAGGGGGCCGGCAAGCTGGCGGACCTGGACGATATCGCCGACGCCATCGAGACCCTGGCCGGGCCCGCCCATCCGGCCCTGGCCGGGCGGCGGGTCCTCGTCACCGCCGGGCCCACCCGGGAGGACCTGGACCCCGTGCGCACCCTCACCAACCGCTCCTCGGGGGAGATGGGGATCGAACTGGCCCGGGCCTTCCGCAACGCCGGGGCCCAGGTGGACCTGGTGCTGGGGGGGGACCTGCGGGCCCCCTGGGGCGTGCGCACCCACCGGGTGCGGGGGGCCGGGGACATGCTGGCCGCCTGTCAGGCGATCTGGCCTGAGGCGGACGGCTTGGTGGCCGCGGCGGCCGTGGCCGATCAGCGCCCCGAGGCCTCCGCCCCTGAAAAGGTGAAGAAGCAGGAGGGCCCTGAAACCCTGGTGCTCGTGCGCACCCCCGACATCCTGGCGACCCTGTCGGCCGCCCGTAAGCCGGGCCAATGGGCCCTGGGCTTCGCCGCGGAGACGGAGGACCACGTGGCCAACGGTTCCGCCAAGCTCCGCCGCAAGGGCCTGGACGGCATCCTCGTCAACGATGTGGGCGCCGGGAAGGGTTTCGGCAAGCAGGCCAACACCCTCCTGCCCGTGACGGCCGATGGCCCCGGCAAACCTCTGGGCCCGGATCCCAAGGACCGGCTGGCCCAGGCTGTCGTCCGCTGGTGGGGGGACCGCCTCCAGCGGGCCTGAGCAGGCCGTTCAGAAGGCCGGGTCCAGCCAGGGCAGGGGCTCGCTGGGGGCGCCCACCCCGTTGCCCACCCGGATGGCGGCGGCCACGATCCAGCCAGGCGACCGACCAATCTGGGACATATCCAGGCGCACGAGGCCCCCCGGTCCCGCCAGATCGGGGCGGGCCCGTTCCAGCACCACTTCGCCCGCGGCGAGGACAGCTTGACCGCTTGGCCGGGAAGATCCCAGGGGCAGGTAGAAGATCCGCACCTTTTCAATGCCGCCCAGTTCCTCGCCCCGGGCGTCCCGGGTGGGGAGGCGGACCTCCAGGACCCGGTGGGAGGCCCAGCGGGCGACGCACGCCGCCGGCACCGCCCGGGTCCGGGGAATGGGGTCCCCCTTGCGCCCGCAGGCCAGGAAGGTGGCCACCGGCAGGAGGCAGATTATGGACCAGAGGGTCAGGTTTGGTAGGCTGGAGGTTCGCACTATTCTATGATGCCCCAGATTCCGCGAGGACCCGGGGCCATCCTCGAGGGAAGCGCCCATGCCCGTCACCAAACTACTCATCGCGAACCGGGGCGAGATCGCCTGCCGGATCATGCGCACCTGCCGGGAACTTGAAATCCCCACAGTGGCGGTCTATTCGGATTCTGACCGGGCGGCCATGCATGTCCGCCTGGCCATCCTCTCCTACCCCGTGGGCCCCACCCCCGCCCGGGAAAGCTACATGCGGGTGGACAAGATCATCGAGGCCTGCCGGAAGACGGGGGCCGACGCGGTGCACCCGGGCTACGGCTTCCTGGCCGAGGATCCGGATGCCGCCCGCCAGATCATCGAGGCCGGCCTCACCTGGGTGGGCCCCGCCCCCGAGGTGCTGGAGCGCATGAACAACAAGATCACCGCCCGGGAGGTCGCCGCGTCCGTGGGCTGCCCCGTCCTCCCCGGCATCCAGGAGATCCTGGACGACGAGGCCCTCCTGGACGAGGCCCGCAAGGTGGGCTACCCCCTGATGGTGAAGCCGGTCCTGGGCCGGGACGGGAAGGGCATGCGCCTGGTGAAGACCGCCGGGGACCTGCGCCGGGCCCTGCCCCGGGTGAAGGGGGACGCGATCTTCTCCTTCTGGGACGAGCGCGTCTACCTGGAGAAGGCCCTGATCCACCCCCGCCACATCGAGGTGCAGGTCGCCGCCGACCAGCACGGCAACTGCATCCACCTCTGGGAGCGGGAGGGCTCCGTCCAGCGCCGCTTCCAGCAGCTGTGCGAGGAGGCCCCCTCCCCGGCGGTGTCCCCCGAGCTGCGGGCCCGCCTGGGCGACCTGGCCGTGCGCATCGCCAAGGCGGCCGGCTTCGTGGGCGTGGGCACCGTGGAGTTCCTCCTGGACCAGGACGGCAACCCCTGGTTCCTGGAGATGACCTGCCGCATCCAGGGCGGGCACGCCGTCACCGAGTGGATCACCGGCCAGGACCTGGTCAAGTGGCAGCTGGACATCGCCCAGGGCCGGGAGCTCCCCCTGCGCCAGGACCAGGTGCCCCTCTGGGGCCACGCCATCCAGTGCCGCATCAACGCCGAGGACCCCGACCGGGAGTTCGCCCCCAGCTCGGGCCGGATCCAGTACCTGCGCTCCCCCCAGGGGCACAACCTGCGCAACGACTCGGGCGTCTACTTCGGCTGGGACCTGAGCCCCTTCTACGCGCCCCTCGTCGCCAAGATCTCCACCTGGGGCCAGACCCGGCAGGAGGCCCTGGCCCGCATGCACTCGGCCCTCATGGAGATGCGCCTGGGCGGCGTGCGCAACAACATCGCCTTCTTCCGGCAGCTGCTGGAGCACAAGCAGTTCATCAGCGGGGACCTGCACACGGGCATCCTGGACCACGCCTGGTGGAAGCAGAAGGCCGTGGGCCCCAACCTCAAGTTCGCCGTCGCCGCGGCCCTCTTCGACGAGCTCGAGATGGAGGAGCGCCGCGCCCAGCAGCCCACGCCCCGCTCCGACTGCGCCACGAGCCCGGCGGCCTGGAAGTCCCACAGCAAGTTCAACCGGTTCTGAGGAAGTCCCCATGAAGCGAACCCTTGTCATCGCCGACCAGACCGTGGAACTCGAGATCACCCGACGCCGGGGCAAGACCGTCATGACCTGGGACGGCGAGGAGTTCCCCCTGGATATCACCAAGGTGGAGAAGTCCAGCTACTCCATCATCATGGACGGCCGCTCCGTGGGCGTGAACGTGGACCGCATCCGCAACGCGGACCCCGACCTCCACGGCTTCCGGTCCACCACCTACGACGGGGCCTACGAGTTCACCCTCCAGGATCCCCGCAAGAAGCTGCTGGCCGCGGCCATGGCCCGGAGCAAGCGCAGCGAGGGCAACCTCGTGCGGGCCCTGATGCCCGGCAAGGTCCTCAAGCTCCTCGTCCACGAGGGCGAGACGGTGGAGGAGGGCCAGGCCCTCCTCATCCTCGAGGCCATGAAGATGCAGAACGAGTACACCGCCCCCACCGCCTCCCGCGTCGCCAAGGTGCACGTGGAGGAGGGCGCGAACCTGGAGATCAACGCCCAGATGATCACCCTCGAGAAGCTCGAGGACCCCGCCTAGAAGACCCCCGGCAGGGCCCGCTGGATCTCCGTGCCCTCCGGGCGCGGGGGGGCCGTCGTCCTCCGGGCGGAGGCCGCCGGGATGGGGGCGGGGACCTCCCCGGTCGCGATCCAGGCCAGGGCCGCGGCGGTGCTGGCCTCGGCGGGATCCCCGGGCTCGTGGTCCAGGTCGTCCTGGGCGGCGATGGAGGCCCCGGTCCAGTCGGCGTCGGGGAGGCCGCCGAAGTAGCTCCCCGTGCCCCGGGCGTTGAGGATCTGGAAGGACACCATCTCCATGAGCCAGCCGCACTCCGAGGCCCCGTAGCCGATCTGGCCCACGGGCTTGCCGTAGGTGCGGTCCCCCACGAGGGCGACGTCCGCGCCCATCCAGGCCTGGAGGGCGTTGGGGACCAGTTCGCTGGCGGAGGCGGAACTGCCGGTGACGATGAATGCGACGCGCCCGGGGGCGAGGGCGTCGGTCTCCCTCGAGAAATGGGTGTCCGCGCTGAACTCGGGGTGGCGGTCGTTCCACTGGAGGCGGTACATGACGTCCGCGGCGGACCGGCCCGGGCTGAGGAGGTTGGCCAGGGTCTCGGCCACCGTGAGCCGGCCGCCGCCGTTGTAGCGCAGGTCCACGATGAGGTCCGTGGCGCCCGCGGCCTTGAGGGCGGCCATGGCTTGCCTCAGCAGCGGGGTGGCCGGCTCGATGAAGGTGCGCAG
>DATGXY010000027.1:0-1853 GCA_035298525.1 Holophaga sp. | reverse complement strand
TCCCGCTACGCCCCCGACTGGGCCCGCACCCGCCTGAGCCTGGCCGCCGAAGCGGAGCTGGACGCGGCCACCCGCCTATCCCTGGCCTGGGTCCACAAGCGCCTGGGGCAGGGGGGGCCGGATCCCAGCCTCCTGTCCCTGCGTCTCTCCCGCCGCTTTGGCCCCGTGGAGGCCCAGGCCCGCCTGGAGAACCTGCTGGATCGCCGGGCCCAGGAGATCCCCGGCGTGGACGTGCCCGGCCGGGCCGCCTACCTGAGCCTCACCTGGAGCCGGCGCTAGGAAACGGCCAGTCGCAGCGCCCGCTCCAGTTCCTCCCGGCCGAAGGGCTTGCTGAGGAGCCGGACACCCTCGTGGGCGGCCACCAGGTCCAAGGCCCCCTGGTCGGCCTTGCCGGTCACCAGGAGGATGGGCAGGCCCGGCCGGCGCTCCCGGATCAGGGGCAGCAGTTCCCCGCCGCCCATGCCGGGCATGTGCAGGTCCATCACCGCCACGTCCGCCTGGAGGCCCCCGTCCAGGGCGCGGAGGGCGTCCTCCGCCCGCTGGAAGGTCAGGGCCTCGTGTCCCAGGAGGCCGAGCAGCTGGGGCACCGAGGCGAGGATCAAATCGTCGTCGTCCACCAGGAGCACCTGAAGCGCCCGGACTCCGGCCTCCAGGGCGGCTCCTTCGGGCGCCGGCAGCACATCCCCCGGCGCCGGGGGCAGGCGCAGGGTGACGGTTGTGCCAGCTCCCGGGCGGCTCTGGAGGCTCAGCTCCCCGCCGTGGGCCTGCACCGTGGAATGGACGATGGCCAGGCCCAGGCCGGTGCCCTTGCCCACGTCCTTGGTGGTGAAGAAGGGATCCAGGGCCCGTTCCAGCACTTCCGGGGGCATGCCCGTACCGGTGTCCTCCACCTCCAGGCGGACCCACCCCGCTCCATCCCGCCGGGTCCGGATGGCGAGGGTGCCTCCGCCGGGCATGGCGTCCACGGCGTTCACGCACAGGTTCGTCAGCGCGTGGGCCAGGGCCGCCCTGTCGCCCCGCACCGGCGGCAGGCCGGGCTCCAGGTCCGTCTTCAGCTGCACCTTCTGCAGGGTGGTGCTGGCCAGCAACGCCGCCACCTCCCCCACCACGTCGCCCAGGGCGAAGGGGCGATCCTCCCGGGGGCTCCGGCGGGAGAAGGCCAGCAGGCCCCCCACCAGCTTCCCGCCCCGGGCGCAGGCCTGGGCGATGGTGCCCATGTCCCGCGCCAGCCGGCCCCCGGCTTCCGCCCTGGCGCCGTGCACGGCGGCCAGGGCCGAGATGGCCGCGAGCACGTTGTTGATGTCGTGGGCCACCCCTCCCGCCAGGGAGCCCAGGCTCTCCAGTTTCTGGGCGTGGTGGAACTGGGCCTGCAATGTGGCCCGCTCCGCCTCGGCCAGCCTGCGCCGGGTGATGTCCCGGGCGATGAAGACGGCGGCGCCCCTTCCGGGAAGGAGGGCCCCCGAGATCTCCACGGGCACGAGGACGCCGTCCTTGCGCCGGTGGAGGGTCTCGTAATGCTCGAAGCCCAGGGTCCGCATGCGGGCCAGGTGTGCCGCCACAACCTGGGGGTCCTCGTGGGCGTCCAGGGCCGAGATGGAGGCGCCCGCGAGTTCCTCCCGCGCGTAGCCCAGCATGCGGCAGGCGGCGTCGTTCACCTCGAGCACGCGTCCGTCCCCGTCCACGACCCAGATGCCGTCCATGGCCGCGGACAGGATGCCCCGCTGGAGTTCCAGGCTCTCCCGCAGTTCGGCGGTGCGCGCCTCCACCTCCCGCCGCACCGAGTCGCGGGAGGCGCGCAGGGCTTCCTCCGAGCGCTTGAGCTCGCGGAAGAGGGTGCCCAGGGGGTTCCTCAC
>DATGXY010000026.1:0-6418 GCA_035298525.1 Holophaga sp. | reverse complement strand
GGCTTCTCGGTCAGCCCAGCGCTACGGCGTGAACACGGGCTACGGGGATTCCTGCACGACGGCCGTGCCGCCGGAACTGCTGGCGGAACTGCCCGCCCAGCTGGTGCGCTACCACGGCTGCGGCCTGGGGCGGAACCTGGACCCGGACGAGACCCGGGCCGTGCTCCTGGCGCGCCTGGTCTCCCTGGCCAAGGGCTGCTCCGCCGTGCGCTGGGAGCTTCTGGAGGCCCTGGCCGGCCTCCTCAACGCCGGCGTCCTGCCCCGCATCCCCGCCGAGGGGTCCGTGGGGGCCAGCGGCGATCTCACCCCCCTGTCGTACGTGGCCGCCCTCCTCATGGGCGAGCGGGAAACCCTGGACGGGCGCCCCGCCCGGGAGGCCCTGGAAGCTGCCGGCCTGGCGCCCCTCGTCCTGGCCCCCAAGGAGGGCCTGGCCCTCATGAACGGCACCGCGGTGATGACGGGGCTGGGCAGCCTGGCCTTCCTGCGGGCGGCCCGCCTTTCGCGCCTGGCCTGCCGCCTCACGGCCCTTGCCGTGGCCGCCACCCGGGGCAACCGCGATCACTTCCACCCCCGGCTTTTCGAAATGAAGCCCCACGCCGGACAGCAGGCGGCCGCCGCCCGCATCCGGGCGGATCTGGCCGGACCCCTGGACCCCCCCGGGCTCCACCGCCTCCAGGACCGCTACTCCCTGCGCTGCGCCCCCCACGTGGTGGGCGTGCTGGAGGACGCCCTGGCCTGGATCCGCCGGGATCTGGAGAACGAGCTGGACAGCGCCAACGACAACCCCCTCTTCGACCCCGAGGCGGGCCTCCTGCTTCACGGCGGGCACTTCTACGGCGGCCACGTGGCCTTCGCCATGGACGGGCTCAAGGCCGCCGTGGCCAGCGTGGCCGATCTCCTGGACCGGCAGCTGGCCCTCATGGTCGATCCCAGGTACAGCCATGGCCTGCCCGCGAACCTCACCGGGGCCGTGGGTGCCAGGCAAGCCATCAACCACGGCCTCAAGGCGGTGCAGATCGCCTCCAGCGCCTGGACGGCGGAGGCCCTGAAGCTCACCCTGCCGGCGGCCTCCTTCTCCCGCTCCACCGAATCCCACAACCAGGACAAGGTGAGCCTGGGCACCCTCGCCGCCCGGGACGCCCTGCGGGTGCTGGAACTGACCGAGCAGGTGGCCGCCGGCCATGCCCTGGCCTGCGCCCAGGGCCTGCGCCTGCGCGCGGCCCAGGGCGAGGACGCCGCGGCCCGTCTCAGCCAGGAGGCCCAGGGCTTCGCTGCCAGCCTGCCCGTCCTTGGCGAAGACGCGCCCCTGGACGGGGTCCTCGCCGGCCTCTGCACCCGGTTCCGCACCGAAGCCTGGAGTCCCCAACCATGATCCTGCCCGCCCTCCTCGTCCTGGCCGCCCTGCCCCAAGGTCTGGCCGACCACCTGCGGGAGGCCGCCGTCGTGCACGCGGACTTCCAGCAGACCCGCCACCTCAAGGCCCTGTCGCGGCCCCTGAAGGCTTCGGGCACCCTCGTGCTGGCCCGGGACAAGGGCGTGGTGTGGAGCGTCCGCAAGCCCCTGGCCATCACGTACGTCATCGGCCCCGGAGGCCTCCTCGTGGTGGACGCCCAGGGCCGGCGCGAGAAGCGCACCGCCAAGGACCTGCCCGTGCTGGGCCAGATGGGCCGCGTCTTCCAGTCCCTGGTGCAGGGGGACTGGAAGGCCCTGGAAGCCCACTTCGCCATCGAGGGTTCCGGGGGCGCCGCCGCCTGGGAGGTGGTCCTCACCCCCAAGGCCGGCCTCGCGGGGTACCTGCGCCAGGTGCGCATGAAGGGCGGGCGCTTCGTGGACCAGGTGACCATCGACGACGCCGGCGGTGACCGCATGGAGATCGCCTTCTCCCGCCAGCGCTCCCAGGATCCGCTGGCCCCGGACGAGGCGGCCCTCCTGGCCCTGGAGTAGGCCATGGCCCGCCGGATCTGGATCCTCGCCCTGGTCCTCTGCGCCCTCTTCACGGGCCTGAAGGCCTGGCGGGGCGGGGCCCTGGAGACGGACCTCCTGGCCATGCTCCCCCCCACCGAACGCAGCCCCCTGCCCGAGAAGGCCATCGCCTCCCTGGCCCGGGCCGCGGGGGACCGCGCCGTGTTCCTGGTGGGGGGCCCCGATGCGCCCGGGACGCGGGAGGCGGCCCTGGAACTGGCCGCGGGCCTGCGGGAGAGCGGAGCCTTCCAGGGCGTCCTGGGCCGCCTCCCGGCCATGGATCCCGGGGCCGTGCCCCGCTTCTACGGGGAGCGCCGGTTCCGCCTCCCGGCCCCGGCGGCGCCCCTGCGGGACGCCCTGGAGGCGCGCCTGGCGGTGCCCATGGGCTCCCTGCCGGGCCTGGACCCCGCCACCGATCCCGTGGGCCACGTGCAGGCCTTCCTGGGGGGCCTGCCCCTCCAGACCCTGCGCCTGGCCAACGAGGACGGCCTCCTCCTGGCCCGGGACGGGGACCGCGTCCACGTGCTGGTGGCCGCCACCCTTCCCGGCTCCGCCTACGATCCCCGGGTGCAGGACCGGGCCGCCGCCGCCGTGCGCGGGGCCGAAGGCCGGCTTCGCGCCGCCCATCCCGGCCTGGAGCTCCTGCGCACCGGCGCCGTCTTCTACGGGGAGGAGGCGCGGACCCGGGCCGAGGGCGAGGCCACCCTCATCACCTGGGCCAGCCTGGGCGCCACCGTGCTCCTCTTCGTCCTCGTCTTCGGCTCCGCGCGCCACCTGGCGGTGGGGCTCCTGTGCGTGGGCGGGGGCATGGCCGTGGCCGCGGCGGCGACCCTGGCCGCCTTCGGGCGCATGCACCTCATGACCCTCGTGTGCGGGGCCAGCATGCTGGGCGTGGCGGTGGACTACCCCTTCCTGTACTTCGCCCACCACGTGAACGCGGGCCCGGGCTGGGACGCCCGGGCCTCGCTGAGGGCCCTCCTTCCCGCCCTCCTCATGGGCGCGGCCACCACCATGCTGGGCTTCGCCACCCTGGGCGCGGCCCCCTTCCCGGGCCTGCGCCAGATGGCCCTCTTTTCCGTGGCCGGCGTCGCGGGGAGCCTGGCCACCCTCGCCCTGGTGGCGCCCTCCCTCCTGGCCCGGCCCGTGCCGCCCCGTCCGGCCCTGGCCGGCGCCTTGGGCCGGGCCCTTCGCGCCTGGCGCATGCCGGCCTGGGCCCTGGGGACCCTGGCCCTCCTGGCCTGCGCGGCCCTGCCCCGCCTGCGGGTGGACGACGACGTGCGCACCCTGGTGCAGTCCCCGGGCGCCCTGCGGGCCCAGGAGGAGCGCATCCGGGAAATCACCGGCGTGGGGAACCAGGGCCGCTTCCTCCTGGTGGAGGGGCCGGACGCCGGCACCATCCTGGCCCGGGAGGAGGCCCTGCGCGCCCGCCTCGCGGGCCTTCCCGGCCTGGAGGGGGTCCAGGCCGTCAGCTGCTTCGTGCCCAGCCCCGGGGCCCAGGCCCGGTCCCTGGAAGACTGGCGGCGGCGCCGGACCGAACTGGAGGCCGCCCTGAAGGAGGCCGGCTTCCGCCCCGAGGTGGTGGCCGCCGTGGGCCCCGGCCTGGAGGCCGCCGCGGGGCGGCCCATCACCGTGGAGGACTGGATGGGGACCCCCCTGGCCGGGGCCTTCCGCCACCTGTGGATGCCGGGGGAGGCCTCCCTCGTCCTGCCCCAGGGGCCCATCCCCTCCGCGCGGCTCCGGGCCGCCGTCCAGGACCTTCCCGGGGTGCGCCTGGTGGACAAGGCCGATAGCGTCTCCGCCCTCCTGGGCCGCTTCCGGCGCCTGGCGAACGCCGCCCTGGCCGGGGCCCTCGTCCTCGTGGGGGCCATGCTGGCCTGGCGCTACGGATGGAAGCGGGGCATCCGCGTGCTCCTGCCGGCGGTCCTGGGCATCCTGGCGGCCCTGGCGGGCTGCGCCCTGCTGGGCCTGCCCCTCACCCTCTTCTCCACCATCGCCCTGGTGCTGGTGCTGGGCTTCGGGGTGGACTACACGGTGTTCGTGGCGGAGGCTTCCGAACCCTTCGGACCCGCGGCCATGGGCACGGCCCTGGCGGGCTTCGCCACCCTCCTCTCCTTCGGGCTCCTGGCCTTCAGCCGGACTCCCGTCCTCCAGGGTTTCGGGGCCGCGCTGGGCGTGGGCGTGGCCGCGGCCCTCCTCCTGGCGCCCCTGGCGCGGAAGGAGAGCGCGTGAAACGCTTCCTGCTCCTGCTTCCCCTCCTCCTGGCCGCGTGCCGGGGGCCCGAGGTGTACCTGGCCCCCGGCGTGCCCTTCAAGCTCCGCCCCGCCGGCGACGCCCCGGCCTTCTTCGTGAACCAGGAGGTGGTGTTCCGCCTTCCCGACGGGCGCATGGAAACGGCCCTGGCGGCCCTGGAGAACAAGGACGGCCAACTCAGCATCGTGGCCGGCACCCCCCTGGGCCAGACCCTCATGGTCATCACCCTGAAGGGCTCCGAGGCCAAGGCCGACGTGCGCATCCCCCTGCCCGGGGACCTGGATCCCCGCACCCTGGCGGGCCTCGTCCAGTTCTGCGCCTGGCCCGCGGAATCCGTGAGGGCGGGCCTGCCCGAAGGCTGCGAACTGAAGGAGGAGGGCCCCCGGCGGATCCTCCTGAGGAAGGGCCGCCCCGTATGGACCGCCCTGCGGGAGGGGGAAGCACCCCCGTACCGGGAGATCCTCCTGGAGAATCCCTCCCTGCGCCTTTCCGTGAAGATCCGTACCCTGGAGGAATGACCATGCCCCGTCCCCCCCTAGGCCTCGCCGCCCTTGGCATCGTGAACGCCCTGGGCCGGGGCAAGGCGCAGGTGGCCGCGGGGCTCTTCCGGGGCGACACCTCCGGCCTCGTCCTGGAGGAGGGCTGGATCCCCGGGCGGACCTGCCGCGTGGGCCGCTTCCGCGGGGAACTGCCGCCGGCGCCCTCCCGGGCCCACGCCCTGCTCCTGGCCGCCGCGGAGGAGATCGGCCCCGACCTCGAGGCCGCCAAGGCGCGGTTCGGCGCGAAGCGGGTGGGGGTCGTCCTGGGCACGAGCACCTCGGGCATCGAGCACGGCGAGGCCGCCGTGGCCCATCACGCCGCCGCCGGGAGCCTGCCGGAAGGCTTCTCCTTCGCCGCCATGGAACTGGGGGGCCTCGCCCCCTTCCTGGCCCGGGCCTGGGGCCTGGAGGGCCCGGCCTTCACCGTGTCCACCGCCTGCACCTCCAGCGGCAAGGCCCTCGCCGCCGCCCGGGACCTCATCGGCCTGGGCCTCTGCGACGCCGTCGTCACGGGGGGCTCCGACGGCCTCTGCCGCCTCACCCTCAACGGCTTCACGGCCCTGGAGGCCACCACCGCCTCCCTAACCAACCCCCTCAGCCGCAACCGCGCGGGTATCAACATCGGGGAGGGGGCCGCCCTCTTCCTGGTGGGCCGGGACGAGGCCCCCGTGAGCCTCCTGGGGGCGGGGGAGACCAGCGACGCCCACCACATCTCCGCCCCCGACCCCAGCGGCGCCGGGGCGAAGGCCGCCCTGGAGGCCGCCCTGCGCGAGGCCGGGCATCCGCGCCCGGACTACCTGAACCTCCACGCCACCGCCACCCCGAAGAACGACGAAATGGAAAGCCGGGCCGTGGCCGCCGTCCTGCCCGGCGTTCCCTGCAGCGGCACCAAGCCCCTCACGGGCCACACCCTGGGGGCCTCCGCCGCCACGGAGCTGGCCTTCTGCTGGCTAGCCATGCATCCCGAATGGAATCCCGAAGGCCGCCTGCCCCCCCACCGTTGGGACGGGGAGGCGGATCCGGCCCTGCCCGCCCTGGTGCTGGCGGGGGAGGGCACGCCCGGCCGGCCCCGGATCTGCGCTTCCAACGCCTTCGCCTTCGGGGGCAATAATCTGTGCCTGGTGGCGGGATGCCCATGAACGAGCTCCTGGATCGTCTGCCGCACCGCCCGCCCATGCGCCTTCTGGAGGGCGTGGACGACGCGGGCCCCTACCTGCGGGTGGATCCCGCCGCCTGGTACGCGACGGCGGACGGATCCATGCCCGGCTGGTACGGCCTGGAGATCCTGGCCCAGGCCCTGGCCGTGCACATGGCCGCGGGGGAGGGAGGGGCCCCCAGGGCCGGCCTCCTGGCGGGGGTCCGTTCCTACACCTCCCTTCCCGCCTTCCCCGCCGGGGCCCTCCTGCGGCCCCGGATCCTGGAGGTGGAGGCCGAGGCCTCGGGGCCCGCCCTCTGCCGCTGCGAACTGCTGCTGGACGGCGCCCCCGCGGCCTCCGGCACCCTCCTGGTGGTGCGCCCATGACCGCTCCCCGCCCCATCCTCGTCACCGGCGCCACGGGCGCCATCGGCGGCGCCGTGGCCCGGCGCCTGGCCGCGGACGGCTTCCGGGTGACGGTGCACGGCCGCCGCGCCGAGGCGGCGGCGGCCCTGGCCGCGGAACTGGGCGG
>DATGXY010000025.1:0-6739 GCA_035298525.1 Holophaga sp. | reverse complement strand
CGATGGGGGTCAGGCAGAGATCGCAGTGGGTCCCGGGATCACTCACGGGTCTTCAGGCTCTTGGCCAGAAGCTGGGTGCGGATGAAGGCGTCCAGGTCCCCGTCCAGGACCTTCTGGGTCTGGCTGGTCTCCTCCAGGGTCCGGTGGTCCTTGACCATCTGGTAGGGGGCCAGCACGTAGCTGCGGATCTGGGAGCCCCAGGCCACGTCGGACTTCTCGCCGGAGAAGGAGGCCACCTTCTCCTCGATCTTGCGCCGCTCCAGCTCGTAGAGCCGGCCCTTGAGGACCTTGAGGGCCGTGGCCCGGTTCTGGATCTGGCTGCGCTCGTTCTGGCAGCTGACGACGATGCCCGTGGGCAGGTGGGTGAAGCGCACGGCGCTCTCGGTGCGGTTCACGTGCTGGCCGCCGGCGCCGCTGGCGCGGAACACGTCCACCCGCAGGTCCTTCTCCGGGATCTCGATCTCGATGGTGTCGTCCACCTCGGGGCTGACGTAGACGGCGGCGAAGCTGGTGTGGCGGCGCTTGGCGGCGTCGAAGGGGGAGATGCGCACGAGGCGGTGCACCCCGGCCTCGGCCCGCAGGTAGCCGTAGGCGTAGGGGGCGCTCACGAGGAAGGTGGCGCCCTTGATGCCGGCCTCGTCCCCCTCCTGGTAGTCCAGCATCTCGGTCTTCCAGCCCTTGGCCTCGCAGTACCTCAGGTACATGCGCAGGAGCATGGCGGCCCAGTCGCAGCTCTCGGTGCCGCCGGCCCCGGGGGCGATGGCGACGATGGCGTTGTTCTGGTCCAGCTCGCCGCTGAGCATCATGCGCAGCTCGGCGTCCTCCACGACGCCCCTGAGCTGGCCTTCCAGGGCCTCGGCCTCCAGGAGCATGTCCCCGTCCTCCCGGGCCAGCTCCAGGGCCGTCTCCAGGTCCTCGAGGCCGCCCCCCAGGCGCTTCGAAAGGGCGATCTCGTCCGTGAGGACCCCCCGCTTCTTGAGGACGGGCCGGGCCGCCTCGGGGTCGTCCCAGAAGCCGGGAGCGGCGGTCTGCTCCTCTATCTGTTCCAGTTCCAGGGTCTTGCGTTCCGCGTCCAGGTGGCGGCGGAGCTGGTCCACCCGGGGTTCGAGTTCGTTCTTGGCCCTGACGAGGCTTTCAAAGTCCATGTTCCATCCGAATGCGGCGCGCCCTTCCACTTTACAGCCCAGGCGCCGGGACCGGAACTCCGGGGCCTTGAGGTATCCTTGTTGGATGTCCGTGAACCTTTCCGTCCTGCCCGAGGACCTGGAGCCCACTTTCCGGGGGTTCCTGACCGGGCATGGGGGGGCCCCCCTGGCCTACGCCCGGTGGGACCACCCGGAACCGCGGGGCCGCGTCGTCATCTCCCCCGGGTACGGGGAGCACGGCGAGCGCTACCGGCACACGGCCTGCTGGCTCCACCGCCAGGGCTGGGCCGTCACCTCCATCGATCACCTGGGCTTCGGCCGCAGCGGCGGGATCCGGGGCGACGCCCAGGGCATCCGGCCCGCGGTGGCCGACCTGGTCCAGCTGCTCCACCACGAGCGCCTCCAGGACGCGCGGGACGGCGCCCCCCGGCGCCCCCAGGTGCTGCTGGGGCACAGCTTCGGGGGGCTCCTGTCCCTCCTGGCCCTCCTCTGGCACCCCGAGACCCTGGACGGGCTGGTCCTCTCCGCCCCGGCCGTGGCCCTGCGCGCCATCCCCCTCCCCCTGCGCCTCCTGGCCAAGGCCATGCACCTGGCGGCCCCCCACCGGCCCGTGCCCGTGAAGGGGGACAAGGGCCAGGTCTGCTCGGACCCCGTCCTCGTCCAGCGCTACTGGGACGACCCCCTCTGCCACCACCTGGTCACCGCGGCCTTCCTGGCCGCCCTCGAGGAGGGGCGGGAGGAACTGCTGCCCATGGGGGCCGAACTGGAACGGCCCATCCTCCTCCTGGAGGCGGGCGCGGACACGGTGGCCGATCCCGACGGGGCGGAACCCCTCTGGGAGGCGGTCCGCCCCTCCCTCCTGGAGCGCCACCGCCTGGAGGGCTTCTACCACGAGATCTTCCACGACCGGCGGCGCGCCGAGGCCGAGGCCCTGGCCGAAGGCTGGCTGAACCGCCTTTTTCCCGTCCCGGCCGGAACCCTGGCCCTCCCTGCCGCCACCTTGAATTGAGCAACCAAAGGAAAGCCATGAACCTGCGCCTCATGCCCGTCGCCGCCTGCGCCCTCCTCCTCCTGGGAGGGGGGGCGGCTTGCCGGAAAGCCAAGCCCACCTCCTCCCCCAAGCCCCCGGCGACCAAGGGCCAGACGGCGGAGGAACTCCTGGCCGAGGCCAGGCTCTACCTCCAGAACCGGAAGTGGGACGAGGGCCGCCGCATCCTGAGGGTGATCGAGGAGCGCCTGCCCAGCTCCAAGGAGTTCGCCGAGGCCAAGCTGCTCATCGCCGACAGCTTCTTCTTCGGGTCCAGCGCCACCTATCCCGAGGCCCTGGTGGAGTACCAGAGCTTCCTGAACTACTTCCCCCGCCACGAAAAGCGCGATTACGCCCTCTACCGGGTGGCCCTCTGCCACTACGCCTCGATCATGAACGCCGAGAGGGACCAGAGCGAGACCCGCCGGGCCCTGGAGAGCTTCCAGGCCCTCCTCAAGGAGGCCCCCGGCTCCGTGTACGCCGTGGACGCCAAGGCCAAGATCGTCCAGTGCTGGCGGCGCCTGGCCGAGTCCGAACTCATGGTGGGCATCTTCATGGTGAAGAACTACCAGTTCGCCTCCGCCGAGATGCGCATCAAGACCCTGCTGGAGACCTACCCCGAGTACGTGGACCGCGAGCGGGCCTACTTCTACCTGGGCGAGGCCATGCGCCAGCGCCCCACCAACCCCGAGACCGTCAAGCGCTTCAGCAAGGACTTCCTGGCGAAGGTCGGCCTGGAGGACTTCTCCAAGGCCAAGAAGGAGCAGGTCCAGCAGTACGGCAAGGAACTGAGCGCCCTGCTGACGGACGAGCTCACCAAGTACCGGGAGGAAGCCAGGGGCTACTACCAGAAGCTGGTGGAAAGCTACCCCGGCGGCGAGTGGGCCGGCAAAGCGAGCGACCGTCTCATCGAAATGGGGCACACGGGGCGCAAGGAAGAGCTCGACAGCTAGGCCAGCCCTTCCCAGCGCGGCGCGAAAAGGGACCGGGCGAGCCCGGTCCCTTTTCGCGCCGCTTGCCGGGTCTACTTCTTGCCGAAGAACCCGAGCAGGGCGCCGGCGACCTCCTCCCGCATGGCGGGGGTCATCTCGGGGTAGACGGGGAGGCTCAGCACTTCCTGGCTGGCCAGCTCGGACTCGGGGAGGCGGCCCTTGGCGTAGCCCAGGTACTCGAAGCAGGGCTGCTCGTGCAGGCAGATGGGGTAGTAGATGGCGCAGCCGATGCCCAGGCCCCGCAGGTGGGCCATGAGGGCGTCGCGGCGGCCGCCCTTCACGCGCACCGTGAACTGGTTGTAGATGTGGCGGCCGTCGGGGACGATCTCCAGGGGGAGCACCATCTCGTCGGGGGTGATGGCCTGGAGGCGCTCGATGTACCACTGCGCGTGGGCGCGGCGGCCCTCGTGCCAGCCTTCCAGCATGGGCAGCTTGGCCCGCAGCACCAGGGCCTGGAACTCGTCGATACGGCCGTTCATGCCCACCTCGTGGTGCACGTACACGGGCTCCATGCCGTGGACGCGCATGCGGCGGACCTTGGCGGCCAGCTTCTCGTCGTCCTTGATGAGGGTCAGGCCGGCGTCGCCGAAGGCGCCCAGGTTCTTGGTGGGGTAGAAGCTGCAGCCCGTCATCTGCCCGAACTGGCCCGCGGAGCGGCCCCAGCCCTTGGCGCCCAGGGACTGGCAGGCGTCCTCCAGCACGGGGATGCCGTGCTTGTCGGCCACGGCCATGATGGCGGGCATCTCCGCCAGCTGCCCGAAGAGGTGCACGGGGATGATGGCCTTGGTGCGGGGGGTGATGGCGGCCTCCACCAGGGCGCCCGTCATGTTGAAGGTGGCGGGGTCCAGGTCCACGAAGACGGGGGTCGCGCCCAGGCGGGCCACGACGCCGGCGGTGGCGAAGAAGGTGAAGCTGGGCAGGATGACTTCGTCGCCGTGCTTGATATCCAGGGCCATGAGGGCCACCAGCAGGGCATCGGTGCCGCTGGACATGCCCACGGCGTACTGGGCGCCGGAATACTGGGCCAGTTCGGCCTCGAGGCCCTTCACGTTCTCCCCCAGGACGAAGCTGGAGCGGTCGATGAGGCCCGCGAGCCCCTGGAGGATCTGCTCCTTGACGGAGACGTTCTGGGGGGCGAGTTCGAGCATGGGAACGGGCATGGGTTCTCCAGGGGATGATTGATTATGACAGGCTCAGGGCCCCGGGCGAGAACCCACCCGGTGACGGGGATCTCACTTCGGCAGCCGGCGCCGGATGGTGGCCAGGAGGGAGGCCCCCTCCGGCACCCGCAGGAGGAGCAGGAGCCCGCCGTAGGCCAGGGCCGAGGCTCCGATGAGGGGGAACAGGCGCAGCCCAGTGCCCGCCAGGCCCCGGTAGGCTCCCGCGAGGCCCAGGACCCCGGCCCCGGCCCAGGCCAGGAGCCCCATGCAGGCCGCGGCGGCCCCCATGGAAAGCCAGGCCGACCCCACCTCCCGCCAGGGGAGGCTGGGCATGCGGCGCCGGAGGCCCAGGACCATCCAGGCCAGGCCCCCGATGCTGGCCAAGCCGTTGGCCAGGGCCATGCCCCCGGTGCCCAGGGGCTTCATGAGGAGGACGGAAAGGGCGATGTTCAGGACCATGCTCACCAGGGCCGCGTAGGCGGGGCGCCGGTAGTCCTTGAGGGCGTAGAGGCACTGGGCGGTGATGCGGCCCGTGGCGATGAAGAGGAGCCCCACCGCCTGGAAGCCCAGGGTGCCCGCGGTCCAGGCCACGTCCGCGTCGGTGAAGCGCCCGGTCTGGAAGATCAGGGCGATGATGGGCTTGGCCAGCACCGCCATGCCCACGGCGCCGGGGATGGCCAGGACGGCCGTGCCCCGCAGGGCCTCGGCCAGGGCCCGCCGCAGGCCCTGGGCGTCCCCGGCCTCCACCAGGCGGCTCATGACCGGCAGGCTCACGGTGGCGATGCTGGCCCCGAAGACCCCCAGCACCATCTCCCCCATCATGTTGGCATTGAAGAGCACGGTCTGGGCGCCCACGGCCAGCTGGGAGGCCAGGGCCGTGGAAATGAGGGCGTTGATGGGGTGGATGCCCGTGCCCAGGAGGCCCGGGGCCATGCGGCGGAAGGCCTTCCGCACGCCCGGGTCCCCGGCGAATAGGCCCGGGCGGATGCCGTGGCCCAGGCGCCGGAAGCCCGGCCACAGGGACGCGAGCATGACCATGCCCCCCACCAGGGTGGCCACGGCCATGACGAGGCTGGCGGTCTCGGGCGCCCGCCAGGCCCGGGGGCCCAGGGCCAGACAGGCCCAGGTGAAGCCGATGAACACCAGGTTCCAGAAGGTGGAGGCGGAGGCGGGCAGGGCGAAGCGGCCCCTCAGGTTCAGCACGGCCGAGAGCCCCGCCGTGAGGCTCACCAGCACCAGGTAGGGGAACATGATGCGGGCCAGCACCGTGGTGAGGGCGTAGGCGGGGGGAGGCGTCCGGACCCCGGCCAGCACCTGGCCCAGGGCGTGGAACTGCTCGGCCAGGCTGCCTCCGGGCGCCAGGCGCCCCAGCATCTGCAGGCCCGTGAGCAGGCCCATGGCCGGGATGGCCACCAGGCAGAGGAGGATGAGGCCCATGCCCAGGGTGCCCAGGAAGCGGGCCGTGAGCTGCCGCCCGGCCTCCTCTCCCTCCGCAGATTCCACTTCATGGAGGGTGGGCAGGAAGGCGGAGGTCATGGTCCCCTCCGCCGTGAACCGGCGCAGGAGATTGGGGATGCGGAAGGCCACGAAGAAGCAGTCGGCCGCCGGACCGGCCCCCAGGTAATGGGCCACCACCCGGCTCTGGAGCATGCCCGTGATCTTGGAGAGCAGGGTGAGGACCCCCACGACCCAGGCCGAGCGCAGGGTCGTGACCGGGGGCTTGGCGGTGGGGGACGGGGCGGGGATGGGCGACTCCGGGGACGGGCGATGTCCCACTCTACCAAGTCGGGCCACCGGGAACGGGAGCAATGAATTAATTATTGACCCCTTCCCCCGCGCTCCTACATTGGGCGGGTAGGCGGTGGGTTTGGTGGCAGGGCGGGCAAGGAAGCGCGGGGATGGGGCTGCGGCCGCCGGGGATCTGCTGGAGGCCCCCGCCGCCCGGGCCCTCCTGCGGGCCCTGGAGGCTCATGCGATGGTGCTGGACCTGGATCTGAGGGTGAAGGCCTACGATCCCGGCCTGCCCGCGGCCCTGGGCGCCCCGGAGGGGCAGGGGGGGCCCGACCTGGTGCCCCTCCTGGCCCGGGTCCAGGTGGGCGCCCAGGTGGGGGTGCGGGGCTGGGGCCTGGCCGGCCCCCCCGTGCCCCTGGGAACCGGCGGCCTCCACCTGTGGGCCTTCCGGGATCTGCGGCGGCAGGCCTTCCGGGAGGAGCTGGAAATGCGCTTCCTCCACGCCCTCCTCGCCTCCATCGTGCGGGACTGGCCCGGGGGGCCGGGCCTGGACCGCCTCTGGGCCCGGGCGCAGGAACTGTACCGCAGCCACGTGGCGGCCGTCCTGGAGGCGGGGCCCTTGCGGGAGGCCCCCGGCGCCCGGGACCTGGAGGCGGGCGAACCGGAGCCGGGGCCCGAGCCCCC
>DATGXY010000024.1:0-3696 GCA_035298525.1 Holophaga sp. | reverse complement strand
GCGCCCATGCTGATTCCCGCCCCGCCCCCGCCCTTCCCCCTCCATTGGGGCTTCTCCACGCGCCTGGACGGCCCGGAGGGGCTGCCCCCCGTGGATCTGCGCCAGGTGCACGGCAGCCTTGTGGTCGAGGCGGGTCCGGAGCGCCAGGACGCGGACGGGATCTGGACGGAGACGCCAGGGCGCACCATCGGGGTGCGGGTGGCGGACTGCGTCCCCGTGCTCCTGGCGGGCCCCGCCGGGGGCCGGCCCTGGGCCGCCGCCCTCCACGCGGGCTGGCGCGGCGCCGTGGCGGGGATCCTGCGGGAGGGCGTGGCGGTCTTCCGGGCCCGGGGCGGGAACCCCGCGGACCTGGCCTGGGCCCTGGGCCCCGCCATCCTCCGCTGCCACTTCGAGGTGGGGGACGAGGTGGTGGAGGCCGCGCGCCGGGATCCCGCCTGGCGGGAGGACCTGGCCGCGCCCGGCCCCCGGGGGCGCGCCCACCTGGATCTCCACGGCCTGCTGCGGGCCCAGGCCGCGGATCTGGGGCTGGATCCGGCCAGGGAGGCCTCGGTGGCGAGGTGCACCCTCTGCGAGCGGGATCTCCTCTACTCCTTCCGGGGCGGGGACGAGACGGGGCGGCAGTGGGGCTGGGTCCGGATCCCCGAATGAGCCGGCGCCTCTTCTTCGCCCTGCCCCTCCCCGACGCGGCGCGGGCCCAGGCCCTGCGCGCCCAGGAGGCGGCGCGGCACCTGCGGGCCTCCTTCCCCGCGGCGGAGGGGCTCCACGTGACCCTGGCCTTCCTGGGGGACCGGGACGGGGACGAGGTGCCCCGGCTCCTGGAGGCGGCCGCCGCCGCGGCGAGGGGCGTGGCCCCCTTCCCACTGGAGACCCGGGGGCTGGGGGGCTTCCCCCGCCTCTCGGCGCCGCGCGTGCTCTGGATGGGCCTGGCGGAGCAGCCCGCCCTGGCGGACCTGGCCCGGCGCCTGGCCCTGGAACTGGCCACGGCGGGGGCCCCGCCCGACCCGGCCCCCTTCCGGCCCCACATCACCCTGGCGCGCCTGCGGGTCCCCGCGGATCTGCGGGACCTGCCCTTCCCCGGCCCCCCCGAGGCCTGGACGGCGGACGCCTTCCACCTGTACGAGAGCGTCCAGGCCGAGCGGGGTTCCCGCTACCTGAGCCTGGGCGCCGTTCCCCTGGAGGGCTGAGGCGTGCACCTCCCGGCCGGCATGAAGGACGATTCGAAGGGCCTCGCCCTCCTGGTGGCGGCCTCCCTCCTGTGGAGCTCCAGCGGGATCTTCATCAAGGCCCTCCCCCTCTCCGCCCTGCAGATCAGCTTCCACCGGTCCCTGTGGGCGGCGGCGGCCATCGCCCTCTTCATGGCCCTGCTCCGGCGCCCCTGGCGCCTGCCCCGGGATCCCCTCTCCGTGGCCGGCTCCTGCGTGTACGCCCTGGTGCTGGTGGCCTTCGTATCGGCCACCAAGCTCACTACCGCGGCCAACGCCATCTTCCTGCAGTACGCCGCCCCCATCTACCTGCTCTTCCTGGAGCCCCTGGTCTTCCGCAAGCCCTTCCAGGCCAGGGACTTCTGGGCGGTGGGCGCCTGCCTCTGCGGCATGGCCCTCTTCTTCGCCGGGCACCTGGAGAAGGGGGGCCTCCTGGGCAACGCCCTGGCCCTGGCCTCGGGGCTCCTTCTGGCCCTCTTTTCCCTGCTCCTGAAGTGGAAGCGGGTCAAGGCGCCCGGCCATGACCCCATCGGCATGGTGGTGCTGGGCAATCTCATCACCGCCCTCCTGTGCCTGCCCAAGGTGGCGCCCCACTTCGAGGTGACGGGCCGGGAGCTGCTGGCCCTGGCCTACCTGGGGGCCTTCCAGCTGGGCCTGGCCTACATGCTCTTCAACGCGGGCATGCGCTACCTCTCGGCCACCGCCGCCCTCGTCACCTGCATGCTGGAGGCCGTGTTCAATCCCGTGTGGGTCTTCCTGGGCGTGGGCGAGCGCCCCGCGCCCCAGGCCCTCGCCGGCGGCGCCGTGATCCTGGCCGTGATCCTCTGGTACAACCTCCGCAAGGCGCCCCTGCCCGATCCGGTGGACTGAAGGTTTGGGCGGGGGGAGCGCCGCGGATCAGGCATGAAAAGGCCGGGGGGATCCCGGTCCCCCCGGCCTTTCCTTGAGCCCCGGAAACTACTGCAGCAGGGCGAGAACCTGCTGGGCGGTCTGGTTGGACTTGCTGAGGGCGCTCGTTCCGGACTGGTTGAGGATCTGGAACTTGGTGAGCGCCACCACTTCGTCCGCGATGTTGGCGTCCTGGATCTGGCTCATGGCCGCCGTGAAGTTCTGCACCTGGATGCCCAGGATGCTGGAGGTGGCGTTGAGCTCCTGCTCGCCGGCGCCGATGGAGGCGCGGATGGTGGAGACGGACTGGAGGGCGTTGGCCAGGGTCGTCGCCACGGTGGAGGCGGCGCCGGTGGTCAGCAGGTTGCTGGTGCTGGTGGTCAGGCCCAGGGCGGTGGTGGGGCTCGTGGTCACCGCGGCGATGGTCACGGTGATGGTGCCGTAGTCGCCGGACTGGACGGTGACGGGCGTGGCCGCGCCGGTGCTGTTGAAGATGGGCTGGCCGTTGAAGTTGGTGTTGGTGCCGATGTTGATGAGGGTGCTGACGATGTTCTGGAACTCGGCGTCCAGGTTCGCGCGGTTGGAGGCGCTGATGGTGCCGGTCTGGGCCTGCTGGGCGAGCTGGCTCGCGCGGGTCAGGAGGGAGGTCACTTCCTCCAGGGCGCCGTCGGCCACCTGCAGGTAGCTGACGCCGTCGTTGGTGTTGCGCTGGGCCTGGCCGGCGATCTTGATGTCCGCGCCGAGCTTGTTGGCGATGGCGAGGCCGGCGGCATCGTCGGAGGCCTTGTTGATGCGCTTGCCCGTGGTCAGCCGCTCGATGGTCGACTGCAGGTTGTTCCCCGTGATCGTGAGCTGTCGGCTGGCCCCGATGGCGGAGAGGTTGTTGAGGATTGAGCTCATGGGATGCTCCGGATGGTCAGGTGGAAGAATTCGGACGGTCGGCTTGCGCCTCGGCGAAGGCCCCGGGGGGGCGATTCACCGGCGCGGGCGCGGGCGCTGGCTGCGGGGATGCCGGGGCATCCGGGGGGGGATTCCGTCCCAGGGGGCGGGCTGGGACCGGCCCGGGTCCGGGCGCGACGGGCGCCGGGGGCGTTCTCATAGGCTGCATTCATGGCCACCTCCGATCACAAGAGGGCAAAACCTGCTTGGTCGGAGGATGAAATCAAGAAGGATGCCAGAGCGGAGGCCTGGGGGGCCGCCCCGGTCCCTCAGGCCAGGGCCGCCAGGGCCGCCTGGCCCAGGGAGATGGCGCCGTCATTGGGCGGGAAGGCAACCGGGCTGATGGGTTCAAAGCCCGCCGCTTCCAGGCTGGCCCGCACCCGGGCCGTGAGGAGGGCGTTCTGAAAGCAGCCGCCGGAGAGCACGACCTGCCGGCACCCCCCCCGCCGGGCCATGGCCACCGCCAGGTCGGCCAGGGCCTGGTGGAACCGCCGGGCGCAGGCCCCCGGGTCCACGCCCCGGGCCCGGTCCGCCAGGAGCGCCTCCAGGAGGGGGCCCGGATCCGCCTCCAGGGCCTCCCCCTCCCGGTAGGCCCACGGGTAGGTCCCCGCCGCCCCGGAGGCCGTGGCGGCGTATTCCAGGGCCATGGCGGCCTGTCCCTCGAAGC
>DATGXY010000023.1:0-11924 GCA_035298525.1 Holophaga sp. | reverse complement strand
GAAAAAAGGGGTTCTCACCTGCCACCTGGATGCGCCGGGCTGAAATGGCGTTACACGTATTTCTGGCGGCCTAAACGAGGGTCTTGGCTCGCACCTCATCAAGAGGCGACCCGGAGAACCGAGGCGCCAACCTATTTTCAGCCCTCGGGGTGCCCCCCCAGGGGCACCCCGTCTGCGTCCCCCCACACCCCCACTTCCTGCCCGGGCGGGCCAGTCCAGGCGGCGCTTGCCGACGCGCCCGCACGACCCTATACTCGCGCCATGTCGTTCCGTCTCCCCGTCCATGCAGCCCCGCGGCCTCGCTTCGCGGGTGGCGGACGCGGGTCCCGGTAGCGGACCTTCCATCCCCCCACCCGCCCTCCGTCCCCCGGGGGGCTTTTTCGTTTCCGGAGCGCGCATGACCTACAAGCTGGCGATCATCGGGTTCGGCACCATGGGGCAGGCCATCTGCGGCGGCCTGGTGGAGGCCGCGGGCCGCCCGCCGGCGGAGATCGTCGCCTGCGACAAGGGCAGGGGGCTCCGCTCCCGGGCCGAGGCCATGGGCGTGGCCTGGGCCGCCTCCCCCGCGGAGGCGGCGCGCCAGGCCGAGGCCGTGCTCCTCTGCGTGAAGCCCAAGGACCTGGGCCATGTGCTCGACGCCCTCCGGGAATCCGGCGCCCTGGACCACGATCCGCTGGTGATCTCCATCGCCGCCGGCATCGACCTGGCCTTCCTGGAATCGCGCACGAAGGCCTCCACCCCCGTCGTGCGGGCCATGCCCAACACGCCCTGCTCCATCCGCATGGGCACGACGGTCCTGGCCCAGGGGACCCACGCCACCGAGGACCACCTGGCGGTGGCGCGGACCTGCTTCGAGCCCCTGGGGGCCGTGCTGGAACTGGACGAGCATCACTTCGACGCCGTCACGGGCCTCAGCGCCAGCGGCCCCGCCTTCATCTTCGTCATCCTGGAATCCCTGGCCGAGGGGGGCGTCCAGTGCGGCCTGCCCCGGGCCGTGGCGGTGGAGCTGGCGGCGCGCATGACCCTGGGGGCCGCTTCCATGGTGCTGCAGACCGGGCGCCACCCGGCGGCCCTCAAGGACGAGGTGACGACCCCCGCGGGCTGCACCATCGCGGGCCTCCTGGCCCTCGAGGACGGGCGCATCCGCTCCGTCCTCGCCCGGGGCATCGAGCGCGCCGCGCAGGTGGCGGGGGGGTTGGGGAAGTAGGCTAGGCCTGTTTCCCGCCCTTGATGGAATGGCCCGTGGCGAGGCCCGCGACGAAGAGGACGAGAGCGGCGGCGCCGGCGGCGAAGAGGGTGTCCCCGGGCACCCGCATCCAGCGAAGGACGTTCATGACGCCCCCCTGCAGGAATTCGGCGCTGCGGGCGTA
The DNA here is from genome assembly GCA_035298525.1 of Holophaga sp. Classification (GTDB taxonomy): domain Bacteria; phylum Acidobacteriota; class Holophagae; order Holophagales; family Holophagaceae; genus Mesoterricola. Next base: position 10,554 of record DATGXY010000023.1, on the reverse strand, counting down.
CCAGTAGCCGTGTTCCACCGCGGCCCGGGTCTGGAGGAGCCCCAGGGGGAGGATGCTGAGCACGATCATGGCCCCCAGGCCCAGGTTGATGGCCCAGAAGGAGAAGGAGAGCAGTCCCTCTTTCCAGGGCGCGCCGGGGCGCAGGGCCCGGAGGCAGAAGAGCATCAGGCCGATGCCCAGCATCCCGTAGACCCCGAAGAGGGCGGCATGGCCGTGCACGGGCGTCGTGTTGAGGCCCTGCATGTAGTACAGGGCCACGGGGGGGTTGATCATGAATCCGAAGAGGCCCGCCCCCACCATGTTCCAGAAGGCCACGGCCACGAAGTAGCGGATGGGCCAGCGGTACTGGGCCACCCAGGGGGCCGCCTTGCCCAGGCGCAGGTTCTCCCAGGCCTCGAAGCCCACGAACATGAGGGGCACCACCTCCAGGGCGCTGAAGGTCGCCCCCAGGGCCATGACGGCGGCGGGGGTCCCGGAGAAGTAGAGGTGGTGGGCCGTGCCGATGATGCCCCCCGACAGGAAGATGGCGGAGGAGAGGACCGCGGAGCGGCCCGCCGATTCGGCCCGGAGGAGGCCCAGGCGGGTGAAGAGGAAGGCGATCACCACCGTGGCGAAGACCTCGAAGAAGCCCTCCACCCACAGGTGCACCACCCACCAGCGCCAGTATTCCGCCACGGCCAGGTTGGTGTGGCGGCCGTAGCCCAGGGCGGCCCCGTAGAAGCCCGCGATGGCCAGGGAGGCCAGGAGGAAGAGGCCCAGGAGGGGGCGCGTGCCGGCCCGGGGGTCGGAGAGGGCGGGGCGCACGGCCCGCACCACCAGGAAGAGCCATAGGAAGAGCCCCACCAGGAGCACCGCCTGCCACAGGCGTCCGGTGTCGATGTACTCGTAGCCGCTGTGGCCCAGGTAGAACCAGGCGGTTCCCGTGCCCAGCTTGTTCATGACGCTCAGCCACTGCCCCGTCATGGAGCCGGCCACCAGCAGGAGCACGGCCCCGAAGAGGATGTTCACGCCCAGGGCCTGGCCCGCGGTCTCCCGGCCCCCGATGGCGGGGCCGAGGATGAGGCCCGCCGCCAGCCAGGCGGTGGCGATCCACAGGACCCCCAGCTGGGTGTGCCAGGTGCGGGCGAGGACGTAGGGAAGCCACTTCGCCAGGGGCACCCCGTAGAAGCCGCCCCCCTCCACGCCGTAGTGGGCCGCCACCACCCCCATCGTCACCTGCACGAGGATGAGGGCGGATACGGCCCAGAAGTACTTCACCGTGGCCCGCTGGCTGGGGGTGGGCACCGCCTGGAGGAGGGGGTCCCCGGCGGGGGCGGGGACCGGGTCCCCCCCGCCGTGGCGGGAGGCGTGCCACCAGGCCATGGCCCCGATGCCGGCGAGGAGGAGGAGGATGCTCACCCCCGTCCAGATCCAGGCGTCCCCCGTCAGGGTATTGCCCACCAGCGGTTCGTAGGGCCAGTTGTTGGTGTAGGTGATGCGTTCCCCCGGGCGTTCCGTGGTGGCGGCCCAGGCCGTCCAGAAGATGAAGGCCGCCAGCTGCCGCCGGCGCACCGGGTCGGGCTGGGCCCCGGCGGGGATGGCGTAGGCCTCCCGGCCCCGGGAAAAGAGGTCGTCCAGGTGGCCGGCGCAGGCCTGGATGGCCTGGGCCCGCACCGGGGACAGGACGAGGGTGTGGGCCCCGGGCAGGTAGGTGTTCAGGCGCATGTGCTCCCGGAGCCGCTCCTGGTAGGCGGCGCGCTGCTGGGGATCCAGGGCGGCGAAGGGCAGCCCGCGCTCCGCCTGGGCCCAGGCCTCCAGGATCCCCATGGCCTCCCGGTGCAGCCAGTCCGCGGTCCAGTCCGGGGCCACGTAGCTGCCGTGGCCCCACACGCTGCCCAGCTCCATGCCGCCCATGGCCTGCCAGACGTTTTGGCCCGCGTACACGTCCCCGTCCTCGAAGACCTTTTCGCCGGCGGTCGTCACGATGCGGGAGGGGATGGGAGGCGCCCCCTGGTGGATGCGCACCCCCAGCCAGCCCAGGACGGCGAAGGAGACGGCCATGACGGTGAAGAGCAGGATCCAGATGCGGCGCATGGGGCCCCCGGGGCGGGTCCGGGCAGACCCCACCCCGGCTGCCGGTTCAAACGAAACGGAGGCCGCAAGCCGGGACCCGGAAAATACCGTCAAGGTAGGTTATTCGCGGAGGGTGGCAAGTGCCTAAATTTACATATGTTTGAGTTATAACTCCCGGGGGGGATCCTCCCTGCCGCCGGCCCCCCCGTCAGCCACCGGTGAGGCAGCCCCACGCGCGGCTCCTGGTCAGGGACGCCAAAGGGGCGCCCATGCCCCAGAATGGAGGGATGGCGCACCTCCTCCCCCTTCCCGGCGGGTCCCGTTGAGCGGGGCTCCCGGGGTGCCCATGGACGCGCCGGAGTGGGGGGACCCGCCCGCGGCCCCGCCGCCGAAGGCGGGCACGCTGCGCCACCTGGCGGCGGAGATCCTCCGCGGGGCGGGCTGGGACCTGCCGCCCCTGCCCATCGTGTGGTCCCCCCGCATGAGCCGCTGCGCGGGGCTCTTCGTGGTGGAGAAGGACCGGCGCGGCGTGTGGCATCCGGAGATCCGGCTATCGATCCCGCTGCTGCGCCGGCGCGACCGGCCTTGGCCCGTGCAGGCCTGCGGCTGCAACTGCCGGAATCCGGAGGAGATCGTGCGGCGCATCCTGGAGCACGAGCTCATCCACTACAAGCTCTGGACGGAGGGCGGGGACTTCGGCCACACGGAACGCTTCCGGCAGCTGGCCTGGAGCGCCTTCCAGCACTCCGCCATCACCCACGGCATCGGCGTGGAGGACTGAGGCTCCCCTTCGCGGCCGCTTCAATCGGCGGGCTTGAGCAGGCGCTTTTCCGCCAGGCGCAGCCAATGCTCGGCAGCCAGCACGCCCTCCCCGTGGTGGATGCGCTGGAAGTGGCCGGCCAGGTGCCGCAGGGTGCGGGGGATGGCGGGGGCGAAGTGGGCCTTGCCCCGGTGCACCACCTGGTGGCCGAAGGTGCCCAGGGCCTTGAGGTTGCGCTGGATGCCGCTGAGGTTGAGCTCCTCCCACAGGAGGGTCTCGCTCCAGCCCGTCTCCTCCATGACGCCCCGGACGAGGATGGCGCGGGCCTCGGGGGACCAGTCCCAGTAGCCGTCGAAGAGGATGGAGGCCAGGTCGTACGTGGCGGCGCCCTTGCGCGCGTCCTGGAAGTCCAGGGTGACGAGGCGGTCGCCCCGCACCATCAGGTTGCGCACGTGGAAGTCCCGGTGGGCCAGGCTGTGGCTGCGGGAGTCCAGGCCCCGGTGCACCTCCTCCATCATGCGGTCCAGCCACAGGGGGGGATCCTTCTGGAGGAAGTCGCCGAAGAAGTTCGTCCTGCAGAATTCCCACTCGAACTGGAACTTGGCCTGGTCGAAGCGGCGGAGCATGAAGAAGGCGCGGGGCGGGGCCCCCTCGGTGAGAAGGCCCAGCCACGTGGCCAGGAGTTCGGCCACCTGGCCCGCCCAGGCGGTCTCCTCCTCGGGGTGCTCCGTCAGGCGGTCCTCCAGGGTGGTGGATCCCAGGTCCTCCACCAGCATGGCCCGCAGTTCGTCATCGTGGGCGATGGTGGTGGGCACCCGCACGACGGGGTCCAGGTAGGCCTGGAGGGCCCGGTACTCGAAGTAGGGATCATCGGCGCCGGAGGGGTCCGCGGGGGGCGGGTACAGCACCACGAGGGCCGTGCCCAGCTGCGGGTGCTCCACGCGGTAGTAGCGCCTCAGTCCGGCGTCGCCGGAGAGGGGGACGGGGTTCCTGCACCCCCAGCGTTCGAGGACGGTCTCAAGCAGGGCGTTCATGCCTTCAGTCTATAGCGCAAGCCGCACGAGGTTGCCGTCTTCCTGGAACCAGAAGGCGTCATGGTCCCGGATGGCCGCCGGGGGGCGGGCCCCGGGCCCCAGGACGCAGCGGGTGAGTTCGGCAGGCGGTTCGGCCGTAAGGTGCACGTACGATCCGGGGACGCGCCCCTCCCCGCCGGGGGCCACCCGGGCGGCCGCCTCGATGAGCTGGTCCGGGGAGCCGATCTCGAAGAAGGGGAAGGGATCCACCACGACGCCAAAGGCCCGGTCCAGGCGGGGGAGCACGTGGGCCTTGGTGTCGGCGGGGCCTTCGTCGGGCAGGAGGGCCAGGGCCCTGGGCCCCCAGATGGCGGGCCCGCAGAAGTGATAGGGGCCCTCGCCCGTTTCGCCCGGGCCCAGGATCCGCCCCTCGGGGGAAAGCCACACGGGGTTCCAGGGGCCCCCGGGGTGAGGCACCAGGAGCCAGCTCAGGTCCGCCCGCAGGGCCCGGTGGGCCTCCAGGAAGCGGGCCCAGGGGGGATCGGCCAGGATGTCGCCGTTCCACACCGCCAGCGCCTCCGCGCACCGGCCCCTGGCATGGCGCAGGCCTCCGGCGGAGCCCAGGAGGACGGGCTCCTCGAAGACCTCCACGTCCGCCTCCGCCGCGGCCGCCCTCAGGGCGCCCGGCAGGTGGTGGGCGTTGCAGGCCAGGTGGCCGAGGCCGGCCCGGCGCAGGCCGTCCGCCCCGTGGGCCAGCACGGACCGGCCCCCCATGGGCCAGGCGGGCTTGGGCAGGATCCGGGACAGGGGGCCCATGCGGGTGCCCAGGCCAGCGGCCAGGATGAAGCCCTCAATCTCCTTCGTCATGCTCCTCCTCGGGGATGGGCTTGAGGAGGAACTTGCGGGGGGCCATGCCCCTCATCTCCAGGACGCGGATGCGCCAGCCGTCGAGCCTCAGTTCGTCCCCGGCGCGCACGATGCGGCCCAGGCGCTCCTGGAAGAAGCCCCCCAGGCTCACGGAGCCGGCCTCGGCCTCCAGGCGCAGGTCCAGGTGGTCCTCCAGCTCCTCCAGGGCCACGTTGCCCTGGGCCAGCCAGGCGCCGCTCCGGGTGCGGCGCAGGTTCACCACCTCCCGGTCGAACTCGTCCTGGATCTCGCCCACCAGCTCCTCCAGGATGTCCTCCAGGGTCACCAGGCCGTCCACGCCGCCGTGCTCGTTCACCACGAGGGCCAGGTGCTGCTTGCGCTTCTGGAAGTCCAGCAGGAGGTCCTGGATGAGCCGCATCTCGGGCACGAGGAAGGCGGGCCGCGCCACCGCGCGCAGGTCCAGGTCCGGGCCCCGCTCGTTGAGGGCCCAGAGCAGGTCCCGGAGGTGGATGACGCCCAGCACGTGGTCTAGGTCGCCGTCCACCAGGGGGAGCCGGGTGTTGGGGCAGGTGCGGGCCAGGTCCAGGTTCTCCTCCAGGCTGCGCTGGACGTCGAAGCAGGCCACCTGGGTGCGGGGGACGGCCACCTCCTTCACGGTGCGCTTGGAGAAGTCGAAGAGATTGCCGATGAGCTCCTTGCGGCTGATCTTCATGCCGGAACGGTCCAGCATTCGCCGCAGCTCCTCCTCGGTGGGGGCGGCATCCTCCCCGCCGGTGACCCCCAGGCTCCGCTCCAGGCGATGGGTGAGGCCCGTGAGGAGGCGGGTGATGGGGGAGATGGCCCTGGACCACAGCAGGAGGGGCCCGGCGGTGCGCATGGCCCAGACCTGGGCGCTGCGGATGGCCACGCCCCGGGGCAGGAGCTCGGCCAGCACCACCTGCAGCAGGGTGATGGCGAGGATGCCCGTGAAGGTGCCCAGCACCCATCCCGCCCTGGGCCAGGGCGCGAGGCCGAAGAGGCTCCGGAAGCCCTTGATGAAGATGTCCTCGCCCGCTGCGCCCAGGCTGATGGTGAGGAGGGTGATGGCCACCTGGATGCTGGAGAGGTGGCGGTCCAGGTTCCGGTGCACCTCCAGGGCGTCGGCGGCGCGGGGATCCTCCTCCAGGAGGGCCTCCAGCTGGGTGCTGCGCACCCGCACGGCGGCGAACTCCGCGCACACGAAGAAGCCCGTGGCGAGGATGAGCACGGGAGTGGCGATCAGGGCGCCGGACTGCATGATCAGCGGGAGACGGACCTGGCGAGGTCCATGGCCTGCCGGGCCTTGGCCTCAAGCTCCGTGAGGACGGCGGTGATGGTTTCCAGCCGGTCCTCCCGGCCCTTCACGAGGGCCTCGAGGCTGCCCTTCTCCCCTTCCAGGGCCGTGATCCGGTCCCGGAGGGCCTGGGCCTCGGCGCCCAGGAGGCCGAGCTGGGAATCCCGGCTGCTGAGGGCTTCCATGAGTTCGGCGCGCTGGCCCTCGCGGGCGGCTTCGCAGGCCTCCACCTGGGCTTCCAGGCCGGCCAGGGCCGTCTCCAGGGACGCCTTGAGGTCCCGCAGGCGCTCCAGCTCCTCCACGCCTTCCCGGGCGGCCTCCTCCAGGTGGGCGACCCGCTCCCGCAGCAGGATCGCCTCGGCGCCCAGCTCCTGGGCGGCCTCCTCCTGCCGGTCCCGCTCCTCCTGGAGGCGGTCCCGCTCGTCGGCGTGGTTGCGCAGGGTCAGTTCCTGGAAGCTCACCTGGTCCTGGGCGGAGGCCAGTTCCGCCTCCAGGGCCTGGATGCGCTCGGGCAGGGCCCCCAGCTCCAGGGCGCGGGCGGCCTCCGCCTCGGCCCGGGCGGTTTCCGCCTCCATCCGGTTCCGCAGATCCTCCACCTGGCGCTGCAGGTCCTCCGCCCGTTCCGTTTCGGCCCGGATCCGGGCCTCGGCCTCGGCGAGGGCCGCTTCAAGGGCCCCGGTCTTGCCGGCCTCCTCGTTGGCCTCTTCCAGGAGGGTCTGGGCCTGGCCGCAGGCCTCCTCCAGTTCCCGCAGGCGCTCCTGAAGGCCGTCCTGGAGGGCCTGCAGGCCCTCCAGGGACTGGGTGCGCGCCGCCAGGGCGGTCTGGGATTCGTCCAGCTGCTCCGTCAGGCGCTTCTGCTCATCCAGGGCGTCCTGGAGATCATCCCGGAGGCGCCCGTTCTCCTGCTCCACGGTCGCGACCGAGGCGCGAAGGGCCTCCATTTCCTGCAGCCCGGTCTGGGCCTCGTCCAGGTTCCGGGTGGCCATGGCGCGGGTGGCCTGGAGTTCCGCGATCTCCTGGTCCTTGCGGGCCAGTTCCTCGAAGTGGCCGGCCAGCTTCTGTTCCAGGTCCTTCACCCGCCAGACGAGGAGTTCCACCTCCCCCTCGTTGCGGGCGGGGGGCACGGGGGCGGACCAGCCCTGGGCCGGGGCGATGAGCTGGGCGGCGGAAACCGGGGGAGGCTCGGCGGCGGGGGGCGCCGGCGGCATGGTCAGTTCCAGTTCGTTGCGCAGGCTTTCCAGCCATTCGTCGCCCAGGTCCACACCCGCCAGGTCACCCAGGGGGTTGTCCGGGTCCGGCTCGCGCATGGGCACCAGTTCCGCCAGGGCGGGGATGAGGGCGCTGGAGGCGATGGGCTTGTGCAGGTAGACGTCGGCCCTGCCCTTGGTCTGGCGGTGCCGGGCGTACTCCTCCTCGGAGGCCTTGGCGCTGATGAGGGCGATCTTCAGATCGCCGGGGGGCGGGGTGCGCCGGATGGCGAGGCAGAGGGCGTAGCCCTTGTTCTCCGAGGTCTCGACGCACAGCAGGAGGGCGCCGTACTCCCCGGATTCCAGCTTCGACAGGGCCCCGTCGGTGGCGTAGAGGAAGTCCACCTCGAATGCCGCCTCAAGCTGGGCCTTGTGATCCTGGATGAATCTCCTATCGCTGTCCACCACGAGGAGACGCTTGCCCATGTGCGATCCTTGGAAATGCCCTTCTAAGATACCGCTTGTGAAAAAAAACTGCCGGGAAAGTTCCCGGCAGTTCCGTGAGGGGGGCTCCCGGCTCAGCGGGGGGGGATGGCCAGGGTCATGCCGGCGCCCCGGTGGGCCCGGACGAGCAGGAGGAGGGGCTTCTTGCCGCCCGCCTTCTTCACCTCGGCGATGAAGGAGGCCAGGTCCTCCACGTCCTTGGGGCCCACGGCGGTGATGACGAGGCCGGGGGTCAGGCCTTTCTCGGCGGCGCCGCTGCGGGTGGCGACGAAGGTGACGACCACGCCCTTCACGTCCTTCTGGATGCCGAAATTGTGGCGGTTGGCGGGGGTGAGGGCCTCCACGGTGAAGCCGTAGGTCTTCTCCAGGTTCAGGCTCTTCTCGCCGCCGGGGGCCTCCTTGCCGGGGGCGGGGGCGGAATCCTCCTCGTCGGCGTCGCCCTTCTGCAGCTCGCGGCGGTCGCCCAGGACGACCTTGAAGTCCTTGAAGGCGTTCTCGCGCCAAACGGTGACGGTGACGGTCTCGCCGGCGCGGCGTCCCGCGATGGCGGCCACCAGTTCGTCGCCGCTGCGGATCTTCTGGCCGTCCACGCCCGTGATCACGTCCAGGCGGCGGATGCCGGCCTTGTCCGCGGGGGTGCCCCGGTCCACGTTGGAGACGACGGCGCCCTCCTTGATGCCCAGGCTGGCGCTGAACTCGGCGTCCATGGGCCGGGTGCCCACGCCCAGGTAGCCGCGGCTCACGGGCTTGCCGCTCTTGAGGTCGGGGATGATGCGCTTGACCATGTTGACGGGCACCGCGAAGCCGATGTTCTGGCCGTCGGGGCGGATGGCGGTGTTGATGCCGATGACCTCGCCCCGCAGGTTGAGGAGGGGGCCGCCGGAGTTGCCGCGGTTGATGGCGGCGTCGGTCTGGATGAAGCTCTCGAGGCCGGGGCCCGTCAGCTGGCGGCCCTTGGCGGAGATGATGCCCTGGGTGACGGTGTGCTCCAGGCCCAGGGGGTTGCCGATGGCCACGACCCATTCGCCGATGCGCATGGCGTCGCTGTCGCCCAGCTTGGCGAAGGGCAGGTGCTTGGCCTCGATCTTGATGAGGGCGATGTCCAGCTCCTTGTCCTTGCCCAGGACGGTGGCCTTGAAGGTGCGGCCGTCGCTGGTCTTCACCTCGATCTGGGTGTCGGAGCCGCGCACGCCGTCGATGACGTGGTTGTTGGTGAGGATCTCGCCGTCGGGGCTGATGATGACGCCGGAGCCGGCGCCCTGCACCCGCTGCTCCTCCTCCTGGCCCTGGCGGGGGCCGGGGCGCTGGGGTCCGAAGAACCAGTTGAAGAAGTCGTCGCCGAAGGGGGAGTCGCCGTTGCGGCCCCGGGTCTTCACGAAGCTGGTGTTGGTGATGGACACGACGGTGGGGTTCAGCTTGTCCGCGACCTCCGCGATGGGGGGCAGGCGGTCCAGACCCTTGGCGTCGACCGTCACCGGTTGCTCCTCCTGGGCCCTGGCGACCCAGCGGTAGCTGAGGCCCATGCCCACGGCCATGCATACGCCGGCGAAGGCGGACAGCATGAAGAGTTGCTTGATCGGACGTTTCATGGATGATCCTCGCGAAAATGCCCTGCCCGGGCCGGGAAGTAGGGAGACGGATCAGGGATGTTCAAAAACTGCAATAAGTTCCTGCGGCCGAGCGCCGCGCGGCACCTAGTATAGACGAGGAAAAAAGAAGGAACGTTTAGCCCTCCGATTGGCGGCCCGGGGTTCGGGCTATGCAATCCGCCCGGGGCGCGGTATTCTGTCCAGTCCAACGGCGGATGTAGCTCAGTTGGTTAGAGTACTGGATTGTGATTCCAGGTGTCGTGGGTTCAAGTCCCATCATCCGCCCCAGATCGACGGCCCCCGCAAGGGGGCCTTCCTTTAGGGATGGTGGGACTTGAACGGAGGAAGTCCCATCATCCGCCCCCGATCGACGGCCCCCGCAAGGGGGCCTTCCTTCGTCAGGGCTGGAAGGCCTGGCGCAGGATCTCCTCGGCGGCCAGGCCTTCCCGGGCCTGGTGGAGGGCGGTGGCCAGGCAGAGGCCCACGTTGTGGCCCAGGCCGTGGCCTTCCAGGCGGAGGGAGCCGTCCGGCTGAAGTTCGGCGCGGCAGGCGTTGCTGGGCCAGGTGGTCCAACCGAAGGCCCGGCCCGCGGCCAGGCGCAGGGCCTCCACGGGGTAGGGGCCGCTGGGGCCCAGGTGGAAGCCCGCCTGGCCGGGGCGCAGCCCTGGCCTCACCAGGCGCTTGAGGGCCTGGACCTGGGCGGGGGTCAGGGTGCGGGTCCAGGCCGCCCAGGGATCGTCTGGAACGGGGACGGAGGGAGGGGCGGACTCCGGTCCCCCGCCCCACACGGCCCGGGGGGCCAGGGAGGCTCCGCCCTTGGAGGCGCAGAACCAGACCCAGCCGGGCTCGGCGCGGGGGGCGGAGGCCACGGCCTCCCGGGTCTCAGGGTCCGGGGCCCCCCGCACGACGGCGCAGTGGGTGAGGGGGCACAGGGAGCCATCGGGGTGGTTCCCGGCGGGATGGGCCTCCAGCCAGGCGCGCAGCACCGCGGCCAGGGCCCGGCGGGCTTCCTGGGGCGCCCCCGGGCCCAGTTCCCCGTCCACGGCGGCGGCGATCCAGGCCGATTCCGGGGCCGTCCAGGCCAGGCGCCAGCCCTGGGCGACGGCCTCGAGGCGGACCCGGCCTTCCAGGCGGGTGAAGGGGGCCCCGGGGCCGAAGGTCGCGCCCTCCTGCCAGACCCGGGGGGGGCCGGGGCGCAGGGGTTCCCCGTCCACCACCAGGTTCCGGGGAAGGCGTTCGGGCGGCCAGATGACGGTGATCTGGCGAGGGG
>DATGXY010000022.1:0-7006 GCA_035298525.1 Holophaga sp. | reverse complement strand
CCCGCCCCCGCCCCCCCAGGCCCACATCCTCCAGGTGGCCTACGGCCGCCGGCGCCTGGAACCCCCGTACGGGAACCTGGACCCCATCCCCTACGACCAGGCCTCCCTGGATTTCCGGGTGGCGGCCCCCAGCTACGCCATCAACCACGAGCTCCGCTTCCAGGTGCGCCTGCTGGGCCTGGAGGGCGCCTGGCGGGACGTGGAGGGCCGGCAGGTGCACTTCCCCAGCCTGCCCGGGCGCATCTACCGCTTCGAGGTGCGGGCCGCCCACGGGGAGGGTCCCTTCGGTCCCCCGGCCAGCCTCGCCTTCCGGGTGCGGCGCCCCTGGTGGCGCACGGGCTGGGCCCTGGCCGGATACATCCTGGGCGCCGGATGGCTCCTGTCCCTGGGGGTGCGCATGCGCCTGCGTTCCCTGGCCCGGAGCAAGGAGGCCCTGGAGGCCCTGGTGGAGGCCCGGACCCGGGAGCTGAGCCTGCGCAACGAGGAGCTCTCCGAGGCCCTTGGCAACGTCAAGCAGCTCTCGGGGCTCCTGCCCATCTGCTCCCACTGCAAGAAGATCCGGGATGACCAAGGCTACTGGAACCAGCTGGAGTCCTACCTGAGCCAGCACGCGGAGGTGGGCTTCAGCCACGGCATCTGCCCGGAATGCGTCACCCTGCACTACCCCGAGGTGCGCCGGAAGGGCTGAAGGGGGCGGGTTGCGCTAGACTGGACCCTCACGTCCCAGGGAGAAGGCTCGTGTCCCACCACAAGATCATCATCATCGGCACCGGCCCCGCCGGCTACACGGCGGCCATTTACGCTTCCCGGGCCAATCTGTCGCCCCTGGTCTTCGAGGGGGCCCAGCCCGGCGGCCAGCTGACCATCACCACGGAAGTGGAGAACTTCCCCGGCTTCAAGGAAGGGGTCATGGGCCCCGCCCTCATGGACGAGATGCGGGCCCAGGCCGAGCGCTTCGGCACCGAGATCCGCCCGGAGACGGTGCTCCAGGCCGACCTGAAGGCCACCCCCAAGCGCCTGGTCACGGACAAGGGCGAGTACACCTGCGACGCCCTCGTCATCGCCACCGGGGCCTCGGCCAAGTGGATGGGCATCCGCAAGGACGAGGAGCTCAGCCGCAGCGGCGGCGGCGTCAGCGCCTGCGCCACCTGCGACGGCTTCTTCTTCCGCGGCAAGGAGATCGCCGTGGTGGGCGGCGGCGACACGGCCCTCGAGGAGGCCACCTTCCTCACCAAGTTCGCCTCCAAGGTGACCCTCATCCACCGCCGGGACCAGTTCCGCGCCTCCAAGGCCATGCAGGAGCGGGCCAAGGCCAATCCCAAGATCGTCATCCGCTGGAACGCCGTGGTGGAGGATATCCTCACCCAGGCCCAGGCCCTGCCCACGGGCGAAAGCATCGACAAGATCGCCGCCCTGAAGCTCAAGGACACGGTCACCGGCGCCACGGACGAACTGCCCGTGCAGGGGCTCTTCGTGGCCATCGGCCACCAGCCCAACACGGGGCTCTTCGCGGGCCAGCTGCCCATGGACGAGGCGGGCTACCTGAAGGTGGAGGCCGGCACCACCCGCACCCCCGTCGCCGGCGTCTTCGCCTGCGGCGATGTGCAGGACCACCAGTACCGCCAGGCCATCACCGCCGCCGGAAGCGGCTGCATGGCCGCCATCGACGCGGAGCGGTGGCTGGGGGAGCAGGGCCTGGGCGCCTGAACAGCCAGGCCAGGACGATCGCGAGCACGCACAGCAGGCTGATGGGAGGCAGGCCCAGGGGCCAGGCCCCCGGCGGCTTGGGCGGGAAACCCATGACGGCGGCGCTGTGGACGGCCAGGGCCGCCGCCAGGGCGCCATCCGCCCGTTTCCACAGGAGGGCGGCCAGGACGCCCGCGCCCAGGGCCAGCTCCCCCCGGAACGGGAGGGGGCCGTCGGCGCCGAAGAGGGCCGGGTAGTGGCGCGGTCCCGCCAGGGCCAGGGAGAGGATGCCGTGGGCCAGGGCCCAGGTGCCGGCCGGCCGGAGCCAGGCCCGGTCCCGGAGGAGGGCCAGGGCGACCGCGGCCAAGGATGCGGCCGCCAGGGCCTTGTTGAGGATCCAGAGGACACCGGGCGGGGTCTGGCCGGGGGCGAGGTAGCGGGCCAGGGCGTACGCCGCCCAGGCCGCCAGGAGGGGCCAGCTCGAGGAGGGCGCGAAGGAGGGCATGACCCCCAATATATAAATTAATCAGCGTCCCGCCATTCCCGTCAACCCAGATGCCCTGGTCATGTGTTCATCCCCATTCCGTTTCGCGCCTTGATAAAATTGGTAATTTATTTAAATTGAAGGCGTCCCTCGGAGTCCGAATGCCCAAGAAGCCCCTCCTTCCCATCGCCTTCATCGCCCTTTTCCTCCCCGCCGCCCTCGAGGCGCAGGACGCGGATCCCGTCATCTACACCCTGGCCGTCGCCGGGGATACGCGCTTCGATCCCGCCTATCCCACCGCGGCCAAGAGCAACCAGGTGCACAGAAGCGAGGTGGAGGCCTTCCTGAAGGCCCGGAACCGCCCCGACGACGGCGCCTACCCCTGGACCTTCAACTACGTGCAAGTGCGCCAGACCCTGGAGGACCTGGGCTCCCTGCCCAAGGAGCTCATGCCCAACCGGTTCATGATCATGGGCGACCTGGTGATGGGGTTCAAACAGGGGGACGGCGGCAAGGGGCTGGCCCAGGAACTGGAGGATTTCCAGTGGGCCATGGAGAGGGCCGCCACCCGGGCCGCCTCCGCCCCCATGGTGGCCGTGCCCAAGCTCTTCCTCCCCGGCAACCATGAAATGACCTATAAGGCCTACAGCCAGGGCAAGCCCGCCTCGGGGGTGGACCTGGACGACGCCCGGGCCTGGGACAAGTGGACCGGCCGCCTTGGCCAGTCCAATTTCAATTTCAACGGGCCGGCCAAGGGGGATCCCGCGGTGGAGACCTTCCAGCTGGCCCTGGACCAGAAGGACGAGAGCTTCTCCTTCCGGGAGGCGGATGGCAAGGTGCACCTGGTCGTGATCAATACGGATACCCCCATCCAGGATCCGAAGGGGGCCTTCGTGCCCGATCTGGGCCGGGTGCCCCTGGCCTGGCTGGAGGAGGACCTGGCCAAGGCCCAGGCGGACCCCCAGGTGAAGACGATCCTCGTGTTCGGGCACAAGCCCGCGGCCCGGCCGGGGAACTTCAACGACAAGAAGAAGGACGAGGACACCATCCACCCGGCCAGCGCTTCCGCGTTCACGGCCCTCCTGCGCAAGCACGGCAAGGTGGCGGCCTACATCTGCTCCCACGTGCACCTCTTCCGGGCCGATAGCCTCGCCGATCCGGACAAGGTCACCCAGCGCCCCGTCCAGATCGTCGTGGGCAACGGGGGCACCAGCCTGGAATCCTGGTGGATCCCCGGAACGGAAAAGGCCCCCTTCACCACCAAGGCCCCCTATTTCGGCTTCGCCCTGGTCCAGGTCCTGGCCTCCGGGGAGGTGCGCTTCCGCCCCTACGGGCGCCCCGCGCCCGTGGGGAAGCCGGTCTACGCGGCCTACGACGGCCCGGAGCAGGCCAAGGCGAAGCCGGTCATGGACTGGCAGCGGATCCAATGATCCTTAACGCCTGACCGTTCCGGGGGTAAAGTGCAAGGCGCCCCCATGGACCTCCTCGTCATCACCCGGCACCGCGCCCTGGTCGACGCCCTTCGAGGCGCCTTCCGGGGCGTGGGCCACCGCTTCACCGAGATGCAGGATCCCCTGCAGGCCCTGGCCGCCGAGGCCTGGGACGGGGCGCGGCTCCTGCTCGTGGACGCGGGCGGGGATCCCATGACCGGCTACCAGCTCTGCGCCCTGCTGCGGGGGGAGGACCGGATCCTCCACCGGAACCTGCCCATCTTCCTCGTGCTGGACCACCCGCCCACGGACGAGGACCGGGCCCTGCTGGAGGCCGTGGACGGGGACGGGTTCGTGGAGGCCCGAACGACGCCCGAGCGGCTCAGGGCCCTGCTGGGTCCCTTCCTGGCGGGGGACAGCCTGCGGGGGGGAGGCCTTCCCGTGCCCATCCTGGAGCGGGGCCTCCGGCCCACGGTGGCCGCCCGGGTGGCGGAGGTGGCGCGGGGCTTCGGCTTCGAACTGCGCAGCGCCCCGGCCCGGGATCTGCCCGCCGCCGTGGCGGAGTTGCGTCCGCCCCTGGTCTTCCTGGGGGTGTCCGGGGACGGCGAGGGGGCCCTGCGGGCCCTGCGCAACCTGCCCGGCGATCCCGCCCCCTACACCCTCCTGGTGGGCGGGAGGATCCCCGAGGCCACCCAGCGCCGGCTCCTCAACGCCGGGGCCATGGACTGGCTGCCCCTGCCCCTCTCCGGCCCCCTCCTGGTGCACGCGGTGCGCCGGGCCATGGAATGGCTCCACCTGCGCCGCCTCAAGGGGGAGGTGCAGCACCAGCTCAACGAGCTCGCCGAGCGCCGGGCCGCCCTGGAGCGGGAGGCCTCCAACCTCCGCAGCGAGGTGCTGCTGGATCCCCTGACCGGGCTCTTCAACCGCCGGGCCTTCGCCCAGAACCTGGACCACGCCGTCCACCAGTGGGAGCGCCACCACCGTCCCTTCGCCCTCATCCTGGGGGACCTGGATCACTTCAAGCGCATCAACGACGCGTATGGCCACGTGGCCGGGGACCAGGTGCTGCGCCACGTGGGCCGCCTCCTGCGCGCGGGCCTGCGCCGCTCCGACCTGGCCTTCCGGATCGGCGGGGAGGAGTTCGCCCTCCTGCTCATGGAGGCCTCCCTTCCCGCGGGCCTGGAGGTGGCCGAAAAGATCCGCCGCCGGGTGGAAGGGCATCCCACCCTGCTGGAATCAGGGCAGTCCATCGCCCAGACCATCAGCCTGGGCGTGGGGGTGCCGGGGGAAGGCGACCCGGCCCGGCTCTTCCCCCGGGTGGACGAGTGCCTCTATCTGGCCAAGCGCAATGGAAGGAACCGGGTGGAGGGCTGAGGGCGGCGCCGGAGGGGAACCCGGAATCCCCCCTCCATTCATCACTTGAGAACGGCAATCATCTGGAGAATCCTCGTCCGGGATTCATGCGGGCATCGCTTTCTTCCGATAGAGGGGACATCCGCATGAACACCCTCCGGGAGCCGCGTCCGAACGCGGCCCCTGGCCCCGAACCGGAGGCGCCATGGATTCAGCCCAGGTGCAGTTCGAACGCGCACTCCTTTCCATGGACCGCATCCACTGCAGGTCCCTCCTGGAGGAGGCCCTGGCCCAGGGGGACCTGGGCGGGGTCGAGGCCCTGGTGGGCCCGGCCCTGAACCGCATCGGGGACCGGTGGGAGGCCGGGGAACTGGCCCTCACCCAGGTGTACATGGCCGGGCGCATATGCGAGGATCTGCTTTCGGAACTGGGTCCGGTCCACCCGGCCCCGGCGGCGGGGAGCCCGGTGATCGGGGTGGGGACCCTCCTGGACCAGCACCAGCTGGGCAAGCGGATCGTGCTCGCCTCCTTGAAGGCCGGCGGCTTCCGGGTGCTGGACTACGGCCAGGGCCTGGAACCCCGGGAGCTGGCCCAGGCCGCCCTCCGGGACCAGGTGCCGATCCTCATGGTATCGGTGCTCATGGCCGCCTCGGCCCGCCGGGTGCGGGAACTGCGGGATGCCCTGGGGGAGGGTCCCGACCGGCCCCGGCTGGTGGTGGGCGGGGCCCCCTTCCGCCTGGATCCCGCCCTGGCCGGGGCCGTGAAGGCCGACGCGGTGGGCCACACGGGCCTGGACGCCGTCCACATCGCCCAACGGATCCTGGAGGAGACATGCGCCCTCTGAGCCACGCCGAGCGGGTCTTCACCGCCCTCTCCCACCGGGAGCCCGACCGGGTGCCCCTGGCCCTGAACCTGGTGCTCCGGGGGGCCCGGGAACTGGGCATGGGCATCCGGGAATACTTCCAGCGCCCGGAAAACATCGTCGAGGCCCAGCTCCGCCTGCAGGCGCGCCACGACTCGGACGTGCTTTTCGGGTTCTTCCACGCGGCCCTGGAGTACGAGGCCTGGGGCGGCGAGGTGGTCTTCGCCGAGGACGGCCCGCCCAACAGCGGCCTCCCCCTCCTGCCCCGCTCCGCCCCCCTCTCCAGCCTGCGGCCCCCGCACATCCCGGCCAGCCAGGGCCTCCGGAAGGTCCTGGAGGCCACCGCGGCCATGAAGGCCCGGGTGGGCGAGACCCTCCCCATCCTGGGGGTGGCCCTGTCCCCCTTCTCCTTCCCCGTGATGCAGCTGGGCTTCGACCGCTACCTGGAACTGCTCCTGGAGGACCGGGAGGGGTTCCGGCGGCTCATGGACATGAACATCCCCGCCTGCCAGGCCTGGGCCAACGCCCAGCTGGCGGCCGGCGCCTCGGCCATCGTCTACTTCGATCCCCTGGCCTCCCCCGACCTGGTGCCCCGGGAGCTGTACCGGGCCACGGGCTACGAAACGGCCCTGCGCACCTTCGCCGGCATCCAGGGCCCCACGGTGACCCTGCTGGCCTCGGGCCGTTCCCTGGCCGTCCTGGACGATCTGGCCGCCACCGGCACCCTGGGGGTGGGGGTGGGCGTCCACGACGATCTGGGCCGGGTCAAGGCCGCTTGCCAGGGGCGCCTCACCATCATCGGCAACCTCAACGGTCTGGCCATGGTGGGCTGGACGCCCCAGGAGGCGGAACGGCAGGTGCGGGATGCCATCGCCCGGGCGGGGGCCGGGGGCGGCTTCATCCTTTGCGACGCCCACGGGGAGATCCCCTGGGATGTGCCCGACGATACCCTCCTGGCCGTGGCCGAGGCCGTGCGCACCTGGGGGCGCTACCCCCTCGCGGAGAGCCCGGTGCATGCCTGACACGGTCTGCGCCCTCGTCTGCCGCCACTACCAGGCCGAGGCCGAGTGTGCGTGCAGGAGCTCCGAGATCCCCCGGATCCGGACGGCGGCCTTTGCCGCCCGGTGCGGGCGCCCGCCCTTGGCCTGGGAGGAATTGGAAGCCCTCCGCCAGCGGCGGGACGAGCCCCTG
>DATGXY010000021.1:0-17711 GCA_035298525.1 Holophaga sp. | reverse complement strand
ACGCCCCCGCTTTGCGGGGTTTTTTTCTGGCGGGGGGAGGGGGATTCGAATCACGGATGGCGCGCCGGAAGGGCAAGCGGAGCACGCATGCGTGCGGAGCGTTCCGCCGGAGGCGGATGCCCGGGCGCAGCCAGCCGTGCGGCCCGAAGGGGAATCCCCCTCTCTCCGCCAGAAAACGACCCCGCTTTGCGGGGTTTTTTTCTGGCGGGGGGAGGGGGATTCGAATCACGGATGGCGCGCCGGACAGGGCGTGAGCGGAGCGGGGTGCCCCTCCTCCGCTCACGCCCTGTCCGGGGGCAGGTTCGCCGCCTCCCGGAGCCGGCCGACGACGGGGTGGGAGGACCACAGTCCGATCAGGCGGATCCTGGGCATGAATACGATCCTCGAGCCGAACTCCGTGGGCGGGCTGAAGGTGAGGGTGATGGGGTGGCTGTTGTCCAGCCGGAACTCCCGGACGTCCACGACCTGGGACAAGGGCACCTGGATCTCCCGGGAGAAGTTCGAGAGGTACAGGAACCGGGAATCCATGCGGACCTCCTTCAGGCGGATGCAGGACCAATAGATGAAAGCCGAACCCAGGACCGTCGCGGCCAGGAAGCCCCAGCGCAGCCCAGGGGGGGCGGGGTTCCCGGGGTCGCCGAGCCAGGCGTGGATCCACAGCGTGGCCGTGCCCGCGGCGAACCCCCCGATCCACAGGGGGCCGAAAAGGAACTTGAAGAAGAAGGTCCAGCGGGAGGAGAGACGCTCGGTGCAGGACTCGCTCATCTTTTGTTCGTCTCCCGGGCAAAGGGGGCACCCAGATCCGGAGAACCCTTGGGGGGCCGGCCGGAGGAGGTGACCCCAGCCTACCGGAACCTTGGCGCCGGGATCCGGGACGGGCTCGAAAGGGGGGCTTGACGATTCAGAATTCAAATTCCAGAATTAGAATTCTGAAGCCGAGGTTTCCATGGGGGTCTCCCGGAAGGAAAAGGAAAGGCAGCAGCGGCGGGCGCTCCTCCTGGAGGCCGCGGCGGCCGTCTTCGCCCGGAGGACCTTCGACGAGGCCACCATGCAGGAGGTGGCGGCCGAGGCCGAGATCGGCATGCAGGGGCTCTACGAGCACTTCCCCTCCAAGCAGGACCTGTACGAGCAGCTGGTCACGGGGCGCGCCGACGCCTTCCGGGCCCGGGCCGACGAGGCCCTGTGGGGGGTGGTCCACCCCCTGGAGCAGCTGCGGGTCCTCGCGGACGTCTACGTGCGCCACTTCCGCGAGACGCCCATGTTCCTGCCCCTGTTCATCCGGGACCGGGTCCTCAGCGACTGGGGGCTGAAGTCCCGCTTCGACGAGCGCTTCCGCAGGATCTACGAGGAGGAGCTCCTCCGCCTGAGGCGGATCCTGGAATCCGCCATGGACCAGGGCCTGGTGCGGGCCCTGGATCCCGGCTTCCTGACCCGCGCCTGCCTTGGCGTGCTGGAGGCCTCCCTCCACGTCACCCACGGACTACCCGAGGAAGAGGTGAATGCATGCGTGAACCGAGCCATGGACTGTTTCCTGTCCGGCGTCGGGGCCCGGCCGTGAGCCGGCCCCTCCTGGCCCTGCTGCTCGCGGGGGCCGCGCTCCAGGCGGCGCCCCTGAGCCTCCCGGAAGCCCTGCGCATGGCGGGGAGGGGCTCCTTCAAGGCCGAGGCGGCGCGCCTCGAGAAGGCCAGGGCCGGGGAGGAGACCTCCCAGGCCAGGAGCCTCTACCTGCCCGAGGTGGACCTGACCGGCGGCATCCTGGGCCTGCAGCACCAGCCCAGGCTCATCGGGGAGCCCATCACCCTCGGGAACCTGCACCTGGGTCCCCTGTCGAGCCCGCTGGCCGACACCTCCTCCTGGCGCTGGAAGCTCTCCGTCAACTACCTCGTCTACGACTTCGGGAAGCGGGCACGGGCGGTGGAGGCGGTGCGCTCCCGGGAGTCCGCCGTCGCCGGCCGGGAGGACTTCGAGGTCCGCCGGGCCCAGGCCGAGGCCGCCTCCCGCTACGTGGGGCTCCTCCACATCAAGGCCCAGCGGGGCGTGCTGGCCCAGCGCCGCAAGGCCCTGGAGGACCACCTGAAGATCGTCCAGGATCTCTTCGGCCAGGGCGTCGTCGCCAGGAACGACCTCCTGCGCACCGAGGTGGCCCTGCGCAGCCTGGGCGACGCGGAACGGGCCCTGGACAGCGCCGAGTCCGGCGCCCGGGACGCCCTGGCCCTGGCCCTGGGCCTGGAGCCCGGCCAGGCCCTGGAACTGCCCGGGGACCTTCCGGCGCCTCCGGCCCTCCCCTGGAACGAGGCCGAGTGCCGCGCCCGGGCCGAGGCCTCCAACGAGGGCGTGAAGGCCCTGCAGGCCAAGGTGAAGGCCCTGGAGAGCCAGGTGGCCCTGAAGAAAGGGGACGCGACCCCCAATGTCGTGGCCCAGGCCTTCCACCAGTACGAGCAGAACTCCTGGATGCCCAACCCCAACCAGAACGGTGTCTACCTGGGCCTCTCCTGGAAGGTCTTCGACGGCGCCCGGGCCTCCCGGGTGCGCCAGGCCACGAGCGAGCTGGACCTGGGCCGCCGGGAGGCCAAGGACGCCTCGCGGCAGGCCGGCAACGCCGCCGCCGCCGCCTGGAGGGACTTCCAGGTGGCCCTGCAGGAGGTGGGGACCATGGAGGCCAACGTGGCCGCCTCCGAAGAGAACTTCCGCATCCTCGAGGACCAGTACCGCGAGGGCATGGCCCAGTCCTCGGACGCCCTGGACGCGGAGGCCCTCCTCGCCGACAGCCGCCTGGGGCTCGCCGCCCGGCGGTACCGGGCCTACGCCCAGCAGGCCGCCCTCCTCGCCGTGCTCGGGGAGGACCTCCCCGCCTTCTACGAACGCGCCACCCCCAAGGAGCAGTGACATGATCGCGAAGAAGTGGATCTCCCTCGCCGCCATCCTGGCCGTCGCCGCCGGAGGCACCGCCTGGGGCGTGGCCCGCTGGCGCCACGGCCAGGTATACGTGGACACGGACAACGCCTACGTGAAGGGCCACGTCACCACCGTGGCCACGCGCATCCCCGGCCCCCTCCTCACCGTCGAGGTGCAGGAGAACCAGTTCGTCAAGGCCGGCCAGACCCTGGCCACCGTCGATCCCCGGGACTTCGAGGCCAGCCTGGCCCGGGCCGAGGCCTCCCTCCAGGAGGCCCAGAGCGCCGTCGCCCTGGACCAGGCCCGGGTGGCCCAGGCCCAGGCCCAGGTGGAGGCGGCCCTGAGCCAGAAGCGGCTGGCGGGGATGGAGCTGGCCCGCTTCAAGGCCCTCCTCGAACGGCAGTCCATCCCGAGGCAGAAGTTCGAGCATGTCCAGTCCCAGGCCGAGGTCGCCGATGCCCAGGTCCACGCGGCCCGCAAGCAGGTGGCCGCCGCCGAGGGTCTTCTGGCCGTCAGCCGCAGCAAGGTGGCCGGAGCCCAGGCCGCGCTGGGGGCGGCCCGCCTCCAGCGGTCCTACTGCACCGTGGCCGCCCCCTGCGACGGCTACGTGAGCCGGAAGATGGGCGAGCCCGGCATGGTGGTGGCCCCCGGCCAGCCCATCTGCGCCATCGTCCCCCTGGGGCAGGAGGAACTCTGGATCGAGGCCAACTTCAAGGAGACCCAGCTGAGGCGCGTCAGGCCGGGCCAGCCGGTCACCCTCGTGGCGGACCTGGACGGCAGCGCCACCTTCCACGGGCGGGTGGAGAGCATCTCGGCGGGCACCGGCGCGGCCTTCTCCCTGCTCCCGGCGGAGAACGCCACGGGCAACTGGGTCAAGGTCGTCCAGCGCGTGCCCGTGCGCATCCGCCTCGAGCCCGGTTCCGATCCCGGCCACCGGCTGCGCCTGGGGCTCACCGTCAGCGCCGAGATCGACACCCGCGACTGACCCCATGGACACCGCCTCCCTCGCCGTCAAGCACGGCCCCGCCTACAAGTGGATCGTGGGCGTGACCTGCATGCTGGGCACCTTCATGGAGGTGCTCGACACCTCCGTGGCCAACGTGGCCCTCCCCCACATCCAGGGCACGTACGCCGCGGGCACCGACGAGATCACCTGGGTGATCACCAGCTACCTGGTGGCCAACGCCATCGTCCTGCCCATCACGGGATGGCTGGCCAACTACTTCGGCCGCAAGCGCTTCTACCTGACCTGCCTCGCCGTGTTCACGGTGGCCTCCCTTGCCTCGGGCCTGGCCCCCACCCTCTGGTTCCTGATCCTCATGCGGGTCATCCAGGGCCTGGCGGGGGGCGCCATGGTCCCCATGTCCCAGGCCATCACCCTGGACGCCTTCCCGGACGAGGAGAAGGGCTACGGCGCCGCCCTCTACGGCATGGGCGCCATCTGCGGGCCCATCGCGGGGCCCCTCCTGGGCGGCTGGCTCACGGACAACTGGTCCTGGCCCTGGATCTTCTACATCAACATCCCCGCGGGGCTCCTGGCCTTCTACCTTGCTTCCTCCTTCATCGAGGACCCCACCTACCTGGAGAAGCCCGAAGGCAGGGTGGACTGGCAGAGCCTGGTCTTCATCGCCGTGGGCCTGGGCTGCCTGGAGGTGTTCCTGAACCGGGGCGACCGCTACGACTGGTTCGAAAGCCCCTTCATCCAGGTCTTCGCCGGCCTGTCGGTGCTGGGCATCGCCCTCTTCATCTGGCGCTCCCTCACCGCCGAGAACCCCCTCGTGGACCTGCGCGTGTTCAAGCTCCGCGAGTTCTCCAGCGGCATGCTCCTGATCTTCCTGGCCGCCTTCGGCATGTACGGCGCCTTCGTGTGCCTGCCGCTCTTCGTGCAGACCCTGCTCCACTACACCCCCACCTGGGCGGGCATCATCCTGGCCCCGGCCGGGGTCGCCTCCATCGTGGCCATGGGCCTCGCCGGCGCCTGCGCCGGCAGGGTGGACGTGCGCATCCTCGTGGGGACGGGCTTCGCGGCCCTGGTCATGTCCATGTGGATGCTCAGCCACGTATACCTGGGCATCAGCCTCGCCTGGATGATCATCGCCTGGATCTTCCAGGGCTTCGGCCTGGGCCTGGTCCTGGTCCCCCTGGCCACGGAGACCATCCTGCGGGTGCCCCCCAAGCTCATCGGGGTGTCCTCGGGCATGTTCAACCTCCTGCGCAACGAGGGTGGCAGCGTCGGCATCGCCATCTCCACGACCTTCCTCACCCAGCGGGCCCAGTTCCACCACGCGCGGCTCGCGGAATGGATCAGCCCCTTCAACCCCGTGGCCCAGCACGGCTTCGCCACCCTGGGGGCCGGGATGCAGATGAGGAGCGGCCTGGATCCCGTATCCAACGGGCGCCTCACCCTGGGGCTCATGGGCGGGGAGGTCACCCGCCAGGCCTTCGTCATGAGCTTCGCGGACGTGTTCGCCTTCCTGGCCCTGGTCTTCCTGGTGGCCCTCCCCTTCGTGCTCCTGTGCAAGAGTCCGGCCAAGCGCACGGAAGGAGCACTAATGGTTCATTAACAAGGTGGGGAATTTAAGGGTCCGTTCCGATTTTCCCAATCCGGTCTGATGGGAAAATGATAGGGTGGTCCAACCACTCAGGAGGACCAACATGTTTACCGGGGCTCTCGTAGCTTCCCTACCGCTATTTGTGCTTCTGCTGGGCATCCCCCTGCTGATGAAGCCTGCCGCCCGGGTGGCGCCCATCGCCTGGCTGGTGACGGTCCTGGCGGCGATCCTCTACTTCCACTTCCCGGCGAAGGTGGTCCTGCTGGCGGCCCTGCAGGGGGCCATCACCGGCATCTTCCCGATCATGTACATCCCCTTCGGCGCCCTGGTCATCTACAACGTGCTGAAGGTGACGGGGTGGATGGACAAGATGCAGGGGGCCATGGCCAACCTCACCATCGACCGCCGCGCCCAGGCCCTCCTCATCGGCTTCGGCTTCAGCGCCTTCCTGGAAGGCATCTGCGGCTTCGGCGCCCCGGTGGCCATCCCGGCCATGATCCTCGTGGGCCTCGGCTACAGCCCCATGATGGCCGCCCTGGTCTGCCTCGTGGCCAACACCGGCCCGGTGCCCTTCGGGTCCCTGGCCATCCCCACCGTGACCCTGGCCAAGACCACCGGGCTGGACCTCATGAAGCTGTCCATGATGACCGGCCGCCTCATGGCGCCCCTGGCGCTGATCATGGCCTTCGCCACCGTGTACGCCATGAGCCGGGGCAAGGGCATGAAGGGCGCCCTTCCCACCATCATCGTCACCGGCCTCAGCTTCTCCGTGACCGAGCTTCTCGTCTCCAACTACGTGGGCGCCGAGCTCACCTCCGTGCTGGCCGCCCTGGTGTGCCTCGCCGCCACCGCCGCCTGGCTCAAGTTCCGCAAGCAGGAGGACCCCTGGCTCTTCGAGGGCGAGAACGCCGCGGCCGCGGCCCCGAAGGAGTTCCATCCCATGGACCTCTTCCTGTCCTGGCTGCCCTACCTGCTCCTGGCGGTGTTCATCATCGCCGTGAACCTGCCGAAGACGAAGCCCCTGTTCGCGGGCACCGCCCCCGGCTGGTCCGCGCTCCTCGTCAAGATCCAGATCTACAACCCCGCCAAGCTCTACACCTTCAGCTGGCTCCAGACCCCCGGCACGGTGATGCTCGTCGCCGGCGCCGCCGCCCTCCCCTTCATGGGCATCAAGTACTCCGTCATGGGCGAGCAGTTCGGCAAGACCTTCCGGCAGATGATCCCCTCCTTCATCGCGGTGGCCTGCATCCTCTCCATCTCCGAGGTCATGAACCTCTCCCTGCCCATCATCGACCCGAAGACGAAGCTGGCCGTGTGGGGCGACCTCGCCACGAAGCAGATCTCCATGGTCGCCACCATGGCCAACAGCATCGTCGCGGTGGTGAGCCAGCACGTGTATCCCGCCCTGGCGCCCCTGTTCGGCACCATCGGCGTCTTCCTCACCGGCAGCAACACCTCCAGCAACGCCCTCTTCGGAAACCTGCAGAAGCTGACGGCCCAGGGCATGAATCTCTCCGAGATCCTCATGGCCTCCGCCGGCTCCGCGGGCGCCTCCGCCGGCAAGATGATCTCGCCCCAGAGCATCGTCATCGCCGCCACCGCGGTGGGCCTGGCCGGGAAGGAAGGCCAGATCATGCGCCAGACCATCAAGTACACGATCCCCTACGTGATCCTCCTGGGCCTGCTGGTGTGGTGCTTCGCCTTCGTATGGCCCGGCCTGGTCCCCTGAGGAGGCGCCCGTGCGCATCGTCGTAGCCCCCGACTCCTACAAGGGCAGCATCTCCGCCCTCGGCGTGGCCCGGGCCATGGAGCGCGGCATCCTGGCGGTCTTCCCCGACGCCGAGGTTCTCAAGGTGCCCATCGCCGACGGCGGCGAGGGCACCGTCGAGGCCCTGGTGACGGCCACCGGCGGGGTCCTGCGCACGGACTCCGTGACGGGCCCCCTCGGGGAGCCGGTGGAGGCCGGCTGGGGCGTCCTGGGCGACGGCGCCACCGCCGTCATCGAGATGGCGGCCGCCTCCGGGCTGCCGCTGGTCCCCCGGGACCGGCGGGATCCCCGCGTCACCACCACCCGGGGCACGGGGGAGCTGCTGCGCCTGGCCCTGGACCGGGGCCTGCGCCGCTTCGTCGTGGGCATCGGAGGCAGCGCCACCAACGACGGGGGCACGGGCTTCGCCCGCGCCCTCGGGGCGCGGTTCCTGGACCGCGACGGCCGGGACCTCCCCGAAGGGGGCGGCGCCCTGGCCTCCCTCGACCGCATCGACCTCTCCGGCCTGGATCCCAGGCTCGCCGAGGCCTCCATCCTCGTCGCCTGCGACGTGGACAACCCCCTCTGCGGGCCCCGCGGCGCCTCCGCGGTCTACGGCCCCCAGAAGGGCGCCACGCCGGAGATGGTGGAGGCGCTGGACGGGGCCCTGTCGGTCCTCGCGCGCGTGGCGGCCCGGGATACGGGCCGCGACGTGGCCCTCCGCCCCGGGGCCGGCGCCGCGGGCGGTCTGGGCGCGGGCCTCATGTGGTTCACGCCCGCGAGCCTGAGGCCGGGGGTGGAAATCGTGCTGGAGGCGACCGGGTTCGAAGCCCTCGTCCGGGACGCCGCCCTCGTGATCACGGGGGAAGGCCGCACCGACGCGCAGACCGCCATGGGCAAGGCCCCCGTGGGCGTGG
The DNA here is from genome assembly GCA_035298525.1 of Holophaga sp. Classification (GTDB taxonomy): domain Bacteria; phylum Acidobacteriota; class Holophagae; order Holophagales; family Holophagaceae; genus Mesoterricola. Next base: position 9,600 of record DATGXY010000021.1, on the reverse strand, counting down.
CGGCCGTGGCCCGGGCCCACGGGGTCCCCGTGGTGTGCCTCTCCGGAGGCCTCGGCGACGGGGCCGGCGAGGTCCTGGCCAAGGGGATCGGCGCCCTGGCCAGCATCGTCCCGGGCCCCATGGCCCTGGAAGACTGCGTGGCCCAGGGCGGGAGCCTCCTGGAGGCCGCCGCCGAGCGGGTCTGCCGGCTGATCCGCATCGGCATGGGCCTCCGCTGATCCGGTCCTCCCGATCGCCTTCCGGCCATTCACGGGGCGCCCTTCGGGCGCCCCGTTCCCTTGCTGGTCATCGGCCCCGTCCCCGCCCCGGGCACTTTGATGAGTTTCGTTATGAACTCTTGCGCGGGGAAGGGGGCCTCGTAGATTTGGATGGGACCCGTCCGGACGCGGATCTCGTTCGTCTGATTAAGCACCGTTAAATTCGTTCCATTGGCAGATACCGATATCCAGCCTTGAAGGTCGTTCCATTCCCCTGTGAACCGGGGTCTGCCGAAGGCATGGGTACGCGGCCTTCCGCCGACTTCCTTGAAGGTGAACCATGAAGAATCGATCCCGTCTTCGCGCCGCCCTGCTGGTCCCGGCCCTGCTTGTCGCCGCCGCGCCGGCATCCCTGCGGGCGTCGGAGGCCGACGCGCGCCTCGTGTCCCGCATCAAGGGCAGCTACAACTTCAAGAACTTCCTGGCCAACGACGATATCCGCGTCTCCGCCGACGACGGGATCGTCACCCTGTCGGGCAAGGTCTCCGAGGACTACCACCGCACCCTGGCGGAGGCCACGGCCGCCGACACGCCGGGCGTGAAATCCGTGCACAACGACCTGACGGTCACCTCCGAGCCCCTCGGCGAACGCTCCGATGGTTGGATCACCCTGAAGGTGAAGGCGAACCTCATGTTCCACAAGAACGTGAGCGCCACCGGCACCGAGGTGGAGACCCGGGACGGGGTCGTCATCCTCCGGGGCCGGGCCGACAACGAGGGCCAGAAGGAACTCACGGCCACCTATGCCCGGGACGTGGACGGGGTGAAGGACGTGCGCAACGAAATGACCGTTGGGAAGAGCGGCCGCCGGGATCTCGGCGACAAGGTGGACGACGCCTCCATCACCGCCCAGATCAAGACCAGCCTCCTCCTGCACCATTCCACCCACGCCCTCGATACGAAGGTGAAGACCCGGGACGGGGTCGTCACCTTGAGGGGGGAGGCGCGCAACGCCGCGGAAAAGGAACTGGTGGGCAAGTTGGCTGCCGATACCCGGGGGGTCAAGCACGTGGACAACCAGATGACGATCAAGTCCTCCTGAAGGGAGCCCTCCATGCTTTGGACCGTCGCCATCGTGCTCGTGGTGCTTTGGGCCGCGGGCCTCGTCACCGCATACACCCTCCATGGGTTCATCCATATCCTGCTCGTCCTGGCCATCGCGGCGGTCCTCATCCGCCTCATCCAGGGACGCCGGCCCGTGTAGGGCCGCGCCCGTTTTTCCATAGGGGAATCACTGATGTATTACCGAGATAACAGCACGCGCAACGCCCTGTTCGCATTCCTGGCCGGCTTGGCCACGGGCGGCATCGTCGTCGCCCTCACCACGCCGCGCTCCGGTCCGGAATTGCGCCGGGATATCACCCGCCAGGGCCGCCGCCTGAAGGGGCGCATCGCGGATCTCCTGGACCGGGGCGAGGCCTGCGTGGAGGATTACGCGGATGAACTGCGCTCCACCGGCAAGGATCTGGGGGACCGGGCCAGCAACGCCATGGAGGATGTCCGGGATACGGCCTCGCGGGTCGGCAGCGATGTGGGCCGGGGCGCTGAGCGGGTGTCCAAGGATTTGAAGGGCTGAGCCGGGACCCCCGCCCGTGGCGCAAAGACGCCGCGGGCGGGGGCCTTCGGGCAAGAGGAAGGCGCATCCCGACCGTCCGGTTTTCCTCTTTCCTTCCAGGGCCAAGGTATCTAGGCTCATGGCATGTCTTCCCAAAGGGATTCCCGGCCGTTCCTGGGCAGGAGCGGCCTTGCGCGCAGGATTCTGAGCCTGCTCCGGGAGGCCTTGCCCGACCCCGCCCTCCCCTTGGAACGCCAACTCTTCCAGGGCTTGACCGGGCTCGCGGGGGTGCTTTGCATCTTCGTCATCGTTCCCGTGAACAACTACCCCAGCCTGGATCCCTGGGTGAACCGTCTCCTCATCCTCTATGGGGCCATCACCCTGGGCTTGGCCTGGGCGGCCCGGATGGGGGTCTACCTGCGGCGGACCTTCCTCGTGCTGACGGTGGTCTGCCTTGATCTTCTCTGGTTCCCCAACGGGGGCTCCCAGGGGAGCATCGGACTGTACTTCTTCCTTTCCTCCCTGCTCATCGCGGTGTTCTGCAAGGGGGCCTGGCGGGTGGGGGCCCTGGGCCTCCTTCTGGCGAACATGGGGGGGCTGCTCTGGCTGGAAAGGGCCCGGCCCGACCTGGTGACCCCCTTTCCCCACGACCTGGACCGGGTGGTGGACCTGGTCACCGGCTACTTCATCAGCCTTCCCATTTGCGCCCTCCTGGTGGGCCTCATCCTATGGCTGCACGACCGGCGGGCCCGGGAGGCGGAAGCCTCCATGCAGGCCCTCCGGGCCAGCGAGGAACGGGTGGGCTCCGTCTTCCGGAATGTGCCCGTGGCCGTCCTCGTGCAGGATTTCCCGCGGGGACCCATCCGGGCGGCCAACGAGCGCTTCGCCTCCGTGTTCGGGCGGGATCCCGCCTCCGCCATCGGGCGGAGCTTGCAGGACCTGGGCATCTGGGCGGATCCGGGGGACGGGGAGCGGCTGCTGCGGCGCCTGGAGGCGGGGGAACGGATCCAGGACTTCGAGGCCCAGATCTGCCGGGGGGACGGCGCCTTCCAGTGGGTCTCCCTGTACGCGGAGGTCCTGGACGTGGAGGGGACGCCCACGCTCCTGGCGGGGGCCGTGGATATCACGGAGAGGCGCCGCCTGGAATCGGAGCGGTTCTACCTGGAGGACCGGCGCGCCCGTCTGAAGAAGTCCGAAAGCATCGGGGTCATGGCCGGTTCCATCGCCCATCACTTCAACAACAAGCTCCAGGTGGCCCTGGCGGGCCTGGAGGGGGTGGTGCCGGACGCGGGGAGCCCGGGCAGCCCGAAGCGCCTGGATCTCGCCCGCCGTGCCCTGGAGGAGGCGGCGGAGGTGAGCCAGAAGATGCTCATCTCGCTGGGCCAGTTGCCGGCGGGGCGGGAGGTGCTGGACTGGGCCCGCACCTGCGGATCCACCCTGGAACGCATGCGGTCCGCCCTCCCCGAGGGGGTCGCCCTGGACTGGGCGTCCTCCGCCTGCCCCTGCCGCGTCTCAGGCAACGAGGATCTGGTCCGGCAGGTGGTGGTCAACCTGGTGACGAATTCGGCGGAGTCCCTGAGGGAGGAGGGCGGAACCGTGCGGGTGGCCGTGGGCTGCCGGACGCCTGAGTCCATCCCGGCCCGGCACCGGTTCCCCCTCTGGTGGCAGGCCAAGGGCGATCATTTCGCCTGCCTGGAGATCCAGGACACGGGCTGCGGCATCGATGCCGAGGACCTGGACCGCATCTTCGATCCCTTCTATTCCACCAAGTTCACCGGGCGGGGCCTGGGCCTCCCCGTCACCCTGGGCATCGTCCAGGCCTATGGTGGCCTCATCACCGTCGAAACCCGGCCGGGGGAGGGGAGCACCTTCCGGGTTTTCTTCCCCTGCGAGCACGCGGAGGATGCGGAGACGGCAGAACCGTCCCTGGGCGGGACCCGGGAAGGCCGGGCCGTGCTCCTGGTGGACGATGACGAGGGCATGCTGGGAACGGCGGGAGAACTGCTGGGGTGGCTGGGTTACCAGGCGATCCCGGCCAGGAGCGGCCTCCAGGCCCTGGAACGGTTCAACCCGCAACCCGGCCGTTTTGCCTGCGTGCTGACGGATCTCGCCATGCCGGGCATGGACGGATGGCAGACCCTGGCGGCCCTGCGGCGGATCCAGCCGGACCTGCCCGCGGTGGTGATGAGCGGCTACGATCTCCGGGACACCTGGGGGGACGCCTCCGGGCACCTGCGCCACGTCTTCCTGCCCAAGCCCTTCCGCATGGCCGATCTGAAGGAGGCCCTGGAACGGGCGATGGGGGCGCCCATGATCAGATCACGTCCAGGTAGCTGACCGGACCGCCGGGGTGGCCCCCTTCGGGGACCCAGGCGAAGGCGTCGGCCTGGGCGAGGCGCACCAGGTCGGCGGAGCCCCGGCTGGGCAGGGGGTGGAGGCTGCCGCCCTCCCTCCGGCAGGGGTGGAGGAGGGGCCGGTCCCCGGGGTTGGGCACGGACCCGGCCAGCACCCCGTCCTTCCAGGGGTCCGGGGCCCTGCGGCCCTGGAGGCCGGCCATGGCCACCGGGAGGAACATTAGGGCATTAATGTAACTGGATACGGGGTTGCCGGGCAGGCCCAGGATGACACGGCCGTCCAGGTGGGCGGTGAGCATGGGCTTGCCGGGCTTCAGGCGGATCTTGTGGAAGAGGATGCGGGCCCCCATATCCCGGAGGACGGCGGGCAGGTGGTCCTTCTCCCCCGCGGAAACGCCCCCGGAGGTGAGCAGGATCTGCACCTCCCCCAGGTCTTCCAGGAAGGCCCGCACGGCCTCGGGGCGGTCGGGAAGGGCGGGCAGGCGGCACACATCCCCCCCCAGGGCGTGGGCCAGGGCCTCCAGCATGGGGCCGTTGCTGTCCCGGATCTGGTGGGGGGCGGGGTCGGCCCGGAGCTCGTCGCCCGTGGCCACGACGCCCACCTTCACCCGGGTCCGGGGGGGGACGGGGAGGCCCACCTGGGCCAGGAGGCCCACCCGGGCGGCGCTGTCCGGTCCGCCACCGGGCAGGAGCAGATCCCCGGCCCGGGCCTGGCCGGCCCGGACCCGGATGTTCTCGCCCGCCCTGGGGGCGCGGAGGGGCGCCAGGAAACCCTCCCGCAGCTCCAGCTCCTCCACGGGCACGACGGCGTCCGCCCCGGGGGGCACGGCGGCCCCGGTCATGATCCGGACGCAGGTGCCGGGTTCCACCGCCAGGGCCGGGGCGTCGCCGGCGTAGAGGGTGCCCAGGATCCGCCTCGGCGAAACCCCGTCGGCGCTGCGCAGGGCGGCCCCGTCCATGGAGGAGAGGTCGAGGGCGGGATCGTCCCGGTCGGCGCGCACCTCCGGGGTGGCGGGGGCCGGGAAGGACCCCTGCAGGATCCGGAGGGCGTCTTCGAGGGGGAGGAGGGGCTGCGCGCTCATGCCTTCCACTCTAAGGCAGGGCTGGCGTCCCGGGGCGGCCTGCCGCAAACTCCTTATATGGCTGGGAGGGACGGGCATAGGTCGACAGAGGCGCAGGACAGGGGAACCCCGGACCCGGGCGGCAGCTGCCTGACCCTGGAGGGGGCCTTCGAACAGGTGCGCTCCAGGTTCCTCGCCCACCATCCCCAGGGGGACGCCGCGCTGCTGGACCGGGCCTTCAAGGTGGGCCGGCAGATGCACGCCGACCAGCGCCGCAAGAGCGGTGAGCCCTACTTCTTCCACCCCCTGGCCGTGGCCGAGAGCCTGGCGGAGTGGCGCCTGGACGCCGTCAGCATCGCCTGCGCCATCCTCCACGACACGGTGGAGGACACGGGCATGACCATGGAGGACCTCCGCCGGCAGTTCGGCGACGAGGTGGCGGACATCGTGGACGGCCTCACGAAGATGTCCAAGCTCAGCTTCACGGACCGGACCCTGCTGAACGCCGAGAACGTGCGCAAGCTCCTGGTGGCCATGGGCCGGGACGTGCGGGTGCTCCTGGTCAAGCTCGCCGACCGCCTCCACAACATGCGCACCCTGGCCTCCATGCGCGAGGAGAAGCGCCGGCGCATCGCGCGGGAGACGCTGGAGCTGTACGCGCCCCTCGCCAACCGCCTGGGCATGGGCACCGTGCGCTCGGAACTGGAGGACCTGGCCTTCGCGAACCTGGAGCCCGAGCGCTTCCAGGAGATGCGCCGGGCCATCGAGGTCAAGCGGGCCAAGAGCGCCCCCATGATCGACGAGATCCGCAAGACCCTGCACTCCGCCCTGCGGGCCCAGGGGATCCCCGCGGAGATCCTCTACCGGGAGAAGCACCTCTACGGCATCTGGCGGAAGATGGGCCTCCAGGAGAAGGCCCTGGAGGACATCCACGACTGGCTGGCCTACCGGATCATCTGCCCGGACCGGGCCTCCTGCTACACCGCCATGGGCCTGGTCCACGCCCTGTACAAGCCCATCCCAGGCCGGTTCAAGGACTACATCAGCCTGCCCAAGGACAACGGCTACCAGAGCATCCACACCTCCGTCCTCATGCCCAACGGCGACAGCTTCGAGGTGCAGTTCCGCACCCGGGAGATGGACGACCACGCCGAGGCCGGCATCGCCGCCCACTGGACCTACAAGGACGGCCGGATCGCCAACAAGCAGGAGATTAACCAGGCCTCCTTCCTCCGGCGCATGGTGGAGCTGCACCAGGAGAGCCGGGACAGCCGGGACCTGGTGGCCAACCTCAAGGGCGAGCTCAGCTTCCAGCGCATCCAGGTGTTCACCCCCAAGGGGGACCTGCGCAGCCTGCCCGAGAACGCGACGCCCATCGACTTCGCCTACTCCATCCACACGGAGGTGGGCCACCACTGCGTGGGGGCCAAGGTCAACGGCCGGATGGTGCCCCTGCGCCACACCCTGCAGAACGGGGACCGGGTGGAGATCTTCACCCGGGCCGACCACAAGCCCAGCCGGGACTGGCTTTCCATGGTCACCTCCGCCGGCGCCAAGGCCAAGATCCAGGCCTTCATCCGCGAGGAGGAGCGGGCCCACGCCATCGCGGTGGGCAAGGAACGGCTGGAGCGGGAGGCCCGGACCCTGGGCGTGCGCATGGAGACGCCGGAGGTCCACGCGGCCCTCGAGGCCCGGCTCAAGGAGCTCCGCATCCCCACCTGGGAGGCCTTCTACGCCCAGGTCGGGTTCAACCGCATCACCTGCCGGAAGCTGCTGGACGTGGTCGTGCCCGACGGGGCCCGGACGGCGAAGGAGGAGAAGAGCGCCGACCTGGGCCACGACACGGTGCTCGTGGACGACAACGTGGGCATCCTCTACGTCCTGGCGGCGTGCTGCAAGCCCATCTGGGGCGACGAGATCGTGGGCTACACCACCCGGGGCCGGGGCATCTCCATCCACCGGGCCAACTGCCCCCACCTGGCCGCGTCGGCCCCCAACCCCGAGCGCCTCGTGAGCGTCGCCTGGGGCCGGACGCCCAAGGGCCTCTACAACACCGAGCTGGTGGTCCACACCGAGGACAGGCCGGGCATGGTGGCCTCCATCTCCAACGCCGTCCAGAAGGCGGGCTACAACATGCAGCGCTTCTCGGGCTCCAGCTCCGACGAGGGGGCGGGTGTCTTCTACATCGCCCTGCGGGTCAAGGACCGGGACCACATCGTGGAGCTCATGGGGACGATCCGGAAGCTCAAGGGCGTCTTCTCCGTGGAACGGGTGAGGGGGAGCCACTTTGGCACCGTCAAGTAGCTGGGTTCCCCCGGTCCCGGGCGAGGGCGTGCCCTGGGCCCAGGTGGAGGCGAGCCTGCGCGTCCCCCAGCGCTGGCCGGATCCCTTCCGCCTGGCGAACCGCATCGCCGAGAGTCCCCGCCGGGCGGCGGTCGCCGTGCTCCTGCGGGGGGACGCGGACCGGGCCCGGGAGGTGGTGCTCGTGGAGCGGGGGGCGACGGCCCCCCACCACGGCGGGGAGCTGGCCTTCCCCGGGGGCATGTGCGAGGCCTGGGACCGGGACCTGCCCGCCACCGCGCGCCGGGAGCTGGCCGAGGAGATCGGCGTGGAGCGGAACCTGTGGGAGCTGGGGTGCTTCCCCGACGGGGTGGCCAAGGCCCGCACGCGCTTCACGCCCGTATTCCTCCGCTGGGAGGAGCCGGAGCCCCGCTTCGCCCTCTCCTCGGAGATCTCCGGGGTCCTGCCGCTGCCCCTGGCCCCGCTCCTGGAGGCGCCCTGGACCCTGCAGCGGCTGGAGCTGCCGGGAACGACCGTCCACGTGCCCCGGCTGGAACTGGCCCCGGTCCCCCTCTGGGGCGCCACGGCCCTGGTGCTCAAGTCCTGGCTGGACGTTCTCTCCTCGGTGCGCAATCCCGGCCGGGCTGATACCCTGGTCGGGGCCCCACCGGCCCCCCCCACACAGGCCCTACCGTGAAATTCCTCAGCAGCCACGTGCTCCAGTTCCTCATCATGGGCGCCGGGATCTCCCTGATCCTCGGCCTCCTCACGCCCACCTCCCGCCCCGAGCGCACCCGGCAGAGCGTGCTGAAGCATGCGGCGGGCCTCCTGGGCATCGGCCTCGTGCTGGCCTGGGTGATGTACCTCCTGCCGCAGCACCCCATCCGGTTCTGAGCCCATGGACGAGGCGATCCTGGGGCTTCGCGCTTCCCTGCAGGCGCGGGCCTCGTGGATCTGGCGCCGCTGGGCCCGGGAGTTCCCGGCCCTGGGCAGGGCGGGGCGCTTCGTGGCCGAGGTCCTGCGCAAGTACCACCGGGACGACTGCCTGACCTACGCGGCCAGCCTCAGCTTCTTCCTCGTCATCTCCCTCATTCCCCTGGCCACCCTCTTCTTCAAGCTGCTGGTGCTCATGCTGGGCTCCTCCGCCTACAGCACCCAGCTGCAGAAGGCCATCGGGACCATGTACCCGTACCTGCCCCAGGGCTTCATCCTGGACACCATCGCCCACAGCCGGAAGATCGGCGGCATCGGCCTGAGCTGGGTGGTCCTCTTCGTGGGCGCCCACTGGGGCGTCAACCAGCTGGACCGCAGCCTGGCCCACATCTTCGGCCTGCGCATGAGCGCGCACCGCCAGACCCGGAAGTTCAACTGGCTCAGGCGCCTCGGCGTCGTGCTGGTGGGGCTGCTGTTCCTGGTCATCCTGCTGGCGGCGGGGTTCGAGTGGGGCCTGCGCCGCCAGGCGCCCTTCTCCCCCATCCTGGTCTACGCCTTCCTGCCGCCGGTGCTGGGGCTGCTCCTCATCACCCTCGTGCTCCAGCACATCCCGCGCCGCCACGTGCGGTTCCGCCACGCCTTCCTGGGGGCCCTGGTGGCGACGATCCTGTGGTGGGCGGCCCAGCGGGTCTTCGGATACTACCTGGCCCACACCCCCACCTGGGGCATCCTCTACGGCTCCCTGGGCTCCCTCATGGCGGCCATGGTGTTCCTCTACTACAGCTGCGCCATCTTCATGCTGGGGGCCGAGGTCACCGCCGCCTTCTACCGGCACGGCGGGGGCGAGGCCGGGACCCCGCCCGCGCGGGTCCGGCTCCGGCGCAGGCGCCTATAGGTCCTCGAAGAGGGCCGGCTGCAGGACCTGGGTGGTGTCGGGGGGATGGGGGAAGGCCCCGGGCTCGGCCCAGGGGTGGTCCGGCATGAAGGGGCCCGGGGGCGGGACCCCCGGCGGCAGCCAGCGGATGGCGGGGGGCGTCTGGAGCCCCGCCACGAAGGCGGCCACGGGCCCTTCCATGGGCACGGCGGGGACCCGCAGGGCCGCCTCGGCGGGGCCCAGGAGCCCGCTCAGGGGCCGGGGGAAGGCGCAGCGGCCCTCCAGG
>DATGXY010000020.1:0-28409 GCA_035298525.1 Holophaga sp. | reverse complement strand
GGGGGCTTGTTGGCGGGGGGGGCGGGGGCGGGGCGCATGCCGGACTGGGTGGGGGAGGAGGCGCCGGCCTCCCGGCCCAGGCCCGTGCTGATGGACATGCCCCGGTCCATGTTGGAACGGGACATTTCGCTGGTGGAGGCGATGCCTTCCAGGCGCAGCTTGAATTCGCCCACGTTGGTCGCACGCTTGAGCGCTTCCTCGACCGTAATGAGCCCTTCCTGGAGCAGGAAGTAGAGGCTCTGGTCGAAGGTCTGCATGCCGTACTGGGAGGTGCCCTGGGCGATGACATCGCGCAGGCCCTTGGTCTTGTCCTTGTCCTCGATGCAGGCCCGCACCGTTTCGGTGGCCACCAGGACCTCCACGGCGGGCACCCGGCCCTGGCCGTCGGCCCGGGGCACCAGGCGCTGGGAGATGACGGCCTTGAGCACCTGGCTCAGCTGCAGGCGGATCTGCTTCTGGTGGTGGGGGGGGAAGACGGAGATGACGCGGTTGATGGTCTCGGCGGCGTCCAGGGTGTGCAGGGTGGAGAAGACCAGGTGGCCCGTCTCGGCGGCGTGGATGGCGGTCTCCACCGTCTCGTAGTCGCGCATTTCGCCCACGAGGATGACATCGGGGTCCTGGCGGAGGGCGGCCCTCAGAGCGGTGGCGAAGGTCTTGCAGTCGGCCTCCACCTCCCGCTGGTTGATGATGGACAGGTTGTCCCGGTGCAGGTACTCGATGGGGTCCTCGATGGTGAGGATGTGCTCGCTCCGGGTGGCGTTGATCAGGTCGATCATGGCCGCCAGGGTCGTGGACTTGCCCGAACCGGTGGTGCCGGTGACGAGGACGAGGCCCCGCTGCTCCTCGCAGATCTTGGTGAGCACCCGGGGCAGCATCAGATCCTCGATGCTGAAGATACGCCTGGGGATCACGCGGAGGACCATGCCCACCGTGCCCCGCTGGTTGAAGATGTTGCACCGGAAGCGGCCCAGGGCCGGGACCGAGTAGGCCAGATCCAGGTCCATGTTCTCCTTGAACTTGGCCTTCTGGCGGTCCGTGGCCATGATCGAGTAGGCCATGGCGATGGTGTCCTCCTGCACCAGCTTCTTGAACTGGGTCAGGGGGGCCAGGCGCCCTTTGACGCGGGCGATGGGGTAGTTTCCGACCTTCAAATGGAGGTCGGACCCCCCCAGGTCAACAATAGTAGTGAGTAACTCATTAATATGCATGACCCAGGTCCTTGGGACGTCCGGTTCCCATGGTAGTCCCGTCCGGGAAATCCGGGATGGGGGAATTCCCTTGTTTCTGTTAAAATCGAAGGTTCTGCCGCTCCCCGGCCTCCGACCCAGATCTTTGTCCCAAGGACCCGAATGACTGCCATCGAGAAGATCCGAAACATCGCCATCATCGCCCACGTGGACCACGGCAAGACCACCCTGGTGGACGCCATGTTCAAGGGCGCCCACATGTTCCGGGACAACCAGCGGGTCCAGGAACGGGCGATGGACAGCAACGACCAGGAACGGGAACGGGGCATCACCATCCTGGCCAAGACGACGGCCCTCCACTGGAGCGGGCACCGTTTCAATATCGTGGACACCCCCGGCCACGCCGACTTCGGCGGCGAGGTGGAGCGGGTGCTGAGCATGGTGGACTCCGTGCTCCTGGTGGTGGACGCCTTCGACGGCCCCATGCCCCAGACCAAGTTCGTCACCCGCAAGGCCCTGGCCCTGGGCCTGCGGCCCATCGTGGTCATCAACAAGGTGGACCGCCCCGGCGCCCGCCCCCTCTGGGCCCAGGACGCGGTCTTCGAGCTCCTCATCGAGCTGGGGGCCACCGACGAGCAGCTGGACTTCACCTGCGTCTTCGCCAGCGCCAAGCAGGGCTACGCCATGATGGACATCAACGATCCCACGGAGAACATGGACCCCCTGTTCGACGCCATCGTGAAGCACTGCCCCCCGCCCCAGGGCGATCCGGAGGCCCCCCTCCAGATGCTCGTCACCCTCATGGACTACAACGACTTCGTGGGCCAGATCGGCATCGGCCGGGTCGTGAACGGGACGATGAAGGTGGGCGACCAGGTGGCCCTCGTGAAGCGGGACGGCTCCATCCAGAACCACAAGGTCACCATGCTCTACGGCTTCGAGGGCCTGGCCCGGGTGAACCTGCAGGAGGCCACCGCCGGCGAGATCGTGGCCCTGGCCGGCATCCCCGATATCCGGGTGGGCGAGACCATCGCCGATCCCGCCAATCCCGAGGGTCTGCCCTACGTGGACATCGACGAGCCCACCATCTCCATGATGTTCGTCGTGAACAACGGGCCCTTCGCGGGCCAGGACGGCAAGCACACCCAGAGCCGGCGCATCCGTGAGCGGCTGACCAAGGAGCTGCAGCACAACGTGGCCCTCCGGGTGGAGGACACCGAGAGCCCCGACAGCTTCAAGGTCTCCGGCCGCGGCGAACTGCACCTGGCCGTGCTCATCGAGACCATGCGGCGCGAGGGCTTCGAGCTGTGCGTGAGCCGCCCCGAGGTGATCCTGCACACCGACCCCCAGACCGGGGAGAAGCTGGAACCCTACGAGGACATCACCATCGACGTGCCCGACACCTACATGGGCGTCGTCATGGAGAAGCTGGGCGTGCGCAAGGCCGAGATGCAGGACATGGCCAACGAGCTGGGCCGGGTCCGCCTCCACTTCAAGATCCCCAGCCGCGGCCTCATCGGCTACCGCTCCGAGTTCATGACCGACACCCGGGGCGAGGGCATCCTCCACAGCCTCTTCAGCCACTACGGCCCCTTCAAGGGCGAACTCCCCGGCCGCAAGAACGGCGTGCTCATCTCCATGGACCAGAGCGAGAGCGTGGGCTACGCCCTCATGAACCTGGAGGACCGGGGCATCATCTTCATCCACCCCGGCACCAAGTGCTACGAAGGCATGATCGTGGGCGAGCACGCCCGGGAGAACGACCTGGTCGTGAACATCGCCAAGGGCAAGAAGCTCACCAACATGCGCGCCTCGGGCAGCGACGAGGCCACCCGCCTCACCCCGCCCCGGGAGTTCACCCTGGAGCAGGCCCTGGAGTACATCGAGGACGACGAGCTCGTGGAGGTGACCCCCAACACCATCCGCATGCGCAAGCGCATCCTGGACGAGAACGAGCGCAAGAAGGCCGAGCGGCGCGCCGCGAACTGATCCGTCGCCGGGGGCCGGAGCCCCTGGCGGCATTACGATCGTTCCATGGAACAGCCGATTGAGCGTCCCCTGGCACCGGGCCTCGTCCTGACCCTCGCGGGGGCGACGGGCCTGGCGGTGGCCAGCATCTACTATGCCCAGCCCCTCCTGCCCACCATCGCCCGGGCCTTCGGCCTGGCCCCGGCCCGGGCCGGGCTGCTGGTGACGGCGGCCCAGGTGGGGTACGCGGCGGGCCTGGCCTGCATCGTGCCCCTGGGGGATCGCCTGGAAAGGCGGGGCCTCATCGTGGGCATGAGCCTCCTGGCCGCCCTGGGCCTGGCCCTCACGGCCCTGGCCCCGGCCTACCCGGTGCTGGTGCTGGGCATGGTCCTCACGGGCCTCTTTTCCGTGGTGACCCAGATCCTCGTGCCCTTCGCCGCCACCCTGGCCCCCGCGGAAACCCGGGGCCGGGTGGTGGGCACGGTCATGAGCGGCCTGCTCCTGGGCATTCTCCTGGCCCGCACGGTGGCAGGCGGTCTGGCCTCCCTGGGGGGCTGGCGCTCCGTCTTCTGGGCCGGGTCCGCCGCCCTCGTGGTCATGGCGGGGGTGCTCCGCCGGTCCCTGCCCCGGCACCACGCCCCCGTGGATCTGCCCTACCTGAAGCTGCTTGCCTCCATCCCCGCCCTCTTCAGGGAGGAGCCGGTGCTGCGCCGCCGGGCCCTCCTGGGGGCGTGCGCCTTCGCCAACTTCAGCATCTTCTGGACTTCCATGGCCTTCCTCCTGGCCGCCCCTCCCTATGGCCTCTCCCCGGCGGCCATCGGGCTCATGGGACTGGTGGGCGCGGCGGGGGCCCTGGCCGCATCCATGGCTGGGCGGCTCTCCGACCGGGGCCATGGCCATGCGGCGACCCTGGCCGGCCTGGCCCTCCTCTTTTTGTCCTGGATCCCCCTGGCCCTGGGGAGACGCTCCCTGGGGCTCTTCATCCTGGGGGTGGTGATCCTGGATTTCGCCGTCCAGGGCATCCATATCAGCAACCAGGCAGCCATTTACCGCATCCGCCCCGAGGCCCGCAACCGCCTGACGGCAGGGTACATGACCGTGTATTTCGCGGGGGGCGCCCTGGGCTCCCTGCTCTCGGCCTGGGCCTATGGCCGCTTTGGCTGGACGGGGGTGGTGGCGGCGGGCCTGGCCTGGAGCGCGGCGGGACTCGCCCTGGGACTCCGCCCCCGTAGGTAATCCTGCGTATGGGCAGGCCGGGGTCCGATTCCCATCATGGACCTATGAACATGTGGAGGAAGCCCATGCCCACCGCGACCGCTCCGAATCTGGGGCTCGCCCTGGAGCCCCTGGTATGGAAGGCCGACTGGGAGACGGGTGATGAGCGCATCGATGGCCAGCACCGGTCCCTGGTGGCGGGGGTCAACCGCCTGGCCTACGCCATCGAGACGGGCCGGACCCACGACGAGCTGTGGCGCATGCTTTCCTTCCTGACCGTCTACGTGCACACCCACTTCCGCACGGAGGAGGCCATCATGGCCGAGACCGGCTACCCGGACCTGGCCCGGCACGAGGCCGAGCACCTGCGGGCCAGCTCAACCATCGACCGCCTGGTGAACGCCTACCGGGACGGGACCCTGGGGGACCTGCGGGAAGTGGTGCTCTTCCTTCACTTCTGGATCAACACGCACTTCCTGGGCACGGACCTCCGCCTGGCCAAGCACCTGGGCACCCGCTGAACGGAACGGAGGGCGCCGTCCCCCCCCGGGTGCGGCGCCCTCTTCCCAGCCCGGGTTCGTCCTAGGGGACGATGCGGGTCCCCGCCTCGCCCCGGAGGGCCGCCGGCAGGTGGGCGGGATCGGTGATGAGAGCCTCCTTGCCGCCCCCTTCCAGGAAGGCGACGACCGCCTGCACCTTGGGCAGCATGCTCCCGGGCTTGAAGTGGCCCTCCTGGATGTACTGCTTGGCCTCGGCCAGGGTCATGGTGGCTAGGGCGCGCTGGGTGGGCTTGCCGAAGTCCAGGCAGACTTTCTCCACGGCGGTGGAGATGACGAGCAGTTCGGCGCCCAGTTCCTTGGCCATCAGGCTGGAGGCCAGATCCTTGTCGATGACGGCCGCCGCGCCGGTGAGCCGGCCCTCGGCGTCCTCCACCACGGGGATGCCGCCGCCGCCCCCGGCCACCACCACGAAGCCCGCGTCCAGGAGCCCCCGCACGGCCTCCAGTTCAAGGACGGCCTTGGGCTTGGGGGAGGCGACCACCCGGCGGAAGCCCCGGCCGGCGTCCTCCACCAGATCCCAGCCGTCCTCCGTCCGGTGCTTTTCCGCCAGTTCGGCGTTCATGAAGGAACCAATGGGTTTGTTGGGCTTGGCGAAGGCGGGGTCCTCCCGGTCCACGAGCACCTGGGTGACCACGGTGACGGGGGTGCGCTTCACCCCGTGGGCGGCGAAGGCGTTCCGCATGGCCCGCTGCAGATGGTAGCCCAGGGCGCCCTGGGTGTCGGCCACGCAGGAATCCAGGGGAACGATGTGCAGTTCCTGGGCGGCCAGCTCGCTCCGCCGCAGGATGAAGCCCACCTGGGGGCCATTGCCGTGGGTGACCACCAGGCGCAGGTCCTCCCCCTGGAGCATGGCCGCGATGTGCTCGCAGGTAAGGGCGGCGGCCTCGTACTGATCGGCCACGGTCTGGTGGGTCTCGTCCGCGATGAGGGAATTGCCGCCGATGGCGATGACGACCGTGCGAGCCATGGAAACCTCCGAGTGAAAAAAATTTATAAACTGTAGTAAATTTTTTTCAAGCCTTTTTTGAGCCCCGGGTCTTCTTTTCTTTCCGTGGTGATGTTTTCCACACCCGCCCCCGGGCCCCCTAGGCGGGCCTCCCGCCCTGGGCGATAGTTGAAGCACTTCCGGAGCCAGAGCCATGTCCCCTACCCCGTCCTTTTCCGTGGTCCATGACGAGACGTCCATGGGCGAATGGCACCTGCTTCACCTCACCGCCCTGGGCAAGCTGAACGAACTGGCCTCGGCCCTGGAGGCCCGGAACTGGGCCCAGGTGGACCGCGCCGCCCACTGGGTCTACGAGGTCCTGCGGCCCCACAACGAGGCCGAGGAGCGGGAGCTCCTGCCCTTGCTGGACGAGCTGGGGGCGGAAGGCCTCATGGACCAGCTCATCGGCGATCACCGGGAGATGTGGGACCTCACCCTCCAGCTGC
Organism: Holophaga sp.; assembly: GCA_035298525.1. Lineage (GTDB taxonomy): Bacteria > Acidobacteriota > Holophagae > Holophagales > Holophagaceae > Mesoterricola. The sequence continues at coordinate 22,048 of DATGXY010000020.1, read as the reverse complement.
TCGCCGCCAACGACGGCGGCAACGTGCGCGAGCCGGGCCCCTACCTGGAGGTGGGCCTCAAGCTGGTGGACCTGGTGCGCCAGCACATCGAGACGGAAGAAAAGGTCATGCTGCCCCTCCTGAAGGGCAAGTCGCTCTTCATGGGCGCCGAGGTGAACGAGGACGGCTACCTGATCCTGGAGAAGGAGCTGCTGGCCCCCGAGACCTGGAGCTTCGTGGTGCAGGCCCCCATGATCGCCCGGGGCCGGAAGCCCGGCCAGTTCCTCATGGTGGCCCCCTTCCCCACCAGCGAGCGCATCCCCCTCACCCTGGCCGACGGCGACCCCCGGGGGGGCTGGATCCGCTTCATCATGGTGGAAGTGGGCGCCACCACCCGGGCCATGGGCAAGCTCAGCGCCGGCGACAAGCTCTTCGCGGTGGCGGGCCCCATGGGCGAACCCACGGAACTGAAGGAGGAGGGCACGGTGGTGCTGGTGGCCGGCGGCTACGGCAGCGCCGCCATCCTGCCCGCGGCCAAGGAACTGAAGGCGCGGGGCCAGAAGGTCATCACCATCCTGGGCGGCCGCTCCAAGGAGCGCGTCCTCCTGGCCGCGGAACTGGAGGCGGCCAGCGACGAACTGATCATCACCACCGATGACGGCAGCCTGGGCCGCAAGGGCATCGTCACCCAGCCCCTGGCCGAACTGCTGGAGCGCGAGCCCATCGCCGAGGTGGTGGCCGTGGGCCCCATGCCCATGATGCAGGCCGTGAGCGAGGCCACCCGGGAGAAGGGCATCTTCACCCTGGTGAGCCTGAACGCCCTCATGGTGGACGGCACGGGCATGTGCGGCGGCTGCCGGGTCACGGTCGGCGGGGAGCAGAAGTTCGCCTGCTTTGACGGCCCCGATTTCGATGGCCACAAGGTGGATTTCCAGCAGCTGCGCATGCGCCAGGACTGGTACCGGGGCGACGAGGGCAAGGCCTCGGACCACGTGTGCAACCTGGGCCTGCCCGCCAAGCCCACCACGGACGCGGACCTGCCCTTTGTTCCGCCCGTGGCCGACCTGGACTGGAAGAACCTGGACCTGCCCGCCCTCAAGCCCTCCCAGCGCATGAAGATCCCCCGCCAGGTGGCCGCCTGCCAGGACCCCGCCGTGCGGGTGGGCAATTTCCAGGAGGTGACCCTGGTCCTGAACGCCGAGCAGGCCCGCCTGGAAGCCGCCCGCTGCCTGGACTGCAAGGTGCCCAAGTGCATCGAGGGCTGCCCGGTCAATATCGATATCCCCAAGTTCGTGAAGCTCATCGAATCCGATGATGTGCTGGGCGCCGCCCGGGTGCTCAAGGAGAGCTCCAGCCTCCCCGCCGTGTGCGGCCGGGTCTGCCCCCAGGAGAAGCAGTGCGAGGCCAAGTGCGTGGTGGGCATCAAGGGTGAGCCCGTGGCCATCGGCCGGCTGGAGCGCTTCGCCGCCGACGCCCTCCTGGCCGCCGAGCCCGAGATCCCGCCCATGGCCCCCGCCACCGGCCGGAAGGTGGCCGTGGTGGGCGCGGGCCCCGCGGGCCTCACGGTGGCCGGCGAGCTGGCCCTGAAGGGCCACGACGTCACCGTCTTCGACGCCCTGCACCGCCCCGGCGGCGTGCTTCTCTACGGCATCCCCGAGTTCCGCCTGCCCAACGAGATCGTGGACAAGGAAGTGGCCACCCTGCGCCGCATGGGCGTCAAGTTCGTGCTCAACACCCTCGTGGGCCGCAGCATGACCCTGGCCGAGCTCAAGCAGGACTTCGACGCCGTGTTCATGGGCACCGGCGCGGGCCTGCCCAAGATGCTGGGGATCCCCGGCGAGGAGTTCAAGGGCATCTATACCGCCAACGAGTTCCTCACCCGCATCAACCTCATGCGGGCCGACCTCTTCCCCGAGACGGGCACCCCCGTCACCGTGGGCAGGCACGTGGTGATCGTGGGCTGCGGCAACACGGCCATGGACGCGGCCCGGGCCGCCCAGCGCATGGGCCCCGAATCCGTGTCCATCGTCTACCGGCGCACCATCAAGGAATCCACGGCGCGCAAGGAGGAGCTGGAGCACACCGAGGAGGAGGGCATCCACTTCCACTGGCTCACCAACCCCCTGCGCTGCATCGGCGACGACAAGGGCTGGATCACCCACATCGAGTGCGCCGAGATGGAGCTCACCGAGCCGGGCCCCGACGGCCGCCGCGGCGTGCGCGCCACGGATCGCAAGGTCACCCTCCCCTGCGACACCCTGGTGATCGCCCTGGGCTTCTCCGTGAACCCCCTGCTGGCCCAGGTGGAGAAGCGGCTCCAGACCCTGAAGGGCGGCGTCGTGGTCGTGGACGAGAAGACCGGGGAGACCTCGGTGCCGGGCATCTTCGCCGGCGGCGACGTCATCACGGGCGGGGCCACCGTCATCCTGGCCATGGGCCAGGGGCGCCGCGCGGCCGAGGCCATGCACCGGCAGCTCACGGGCGCCGCCCAGGGCTGACGGGCGCGGAGGCCCCGCCGCGTCAGACGGTGGGGGCCTCCCCCAGGAGCCGGATCCGGGCTTCCAGGGGCTTCCCCCTGGAGGCCTGGGACAGCCTGGCGTCCGCCGTCACCGGCAGGGCATCCTCCGCCTCGGCGAATCCGTCCTCCCCGCCCAGCGTCTTGACCAGCACTGAACAATCGATGACCAGGATCCTATCGTTCATCCCGGGATTCCCGTATCAGCGCCCCGGCGGCATCCCCCCAGCGGCCGGAGACCCGCATCCGGAAATCCTGAAGCCACGCCTGCCAGGCCGCCGAATCCTGGAGCGAAGCCTCCCGTTCCAGGATGCACCTGAGTTCGGTCTGCAGGCTCCTGCCGTTCCGGGCTTGCGGGATCAGCCCCGGGCGTAGCGCTGGAGCTTCTGGATATCCAGGATGCGGACCACGGGGAAGGTGCTCTGGATCAGCCCCAGGTCCGCCAGGAGGCGCAGGGCGCGGCTGAAGGCCTCGCGGCTGGCGCCGATGCACTGGGCCAGGTCCTCCTGGGTCTCCTTGAACTCCACGAGGGCCCGCCCCGGATTGCGGCCCTGGTACTCCAGGATCAGCTGCCCCACGCGCTCGGGCACGCTGTGCAGGGAGAGGGTCTCCACCAGGGAGATGAGGTGGCGGATCTTGCCGGCGAAGTGCTGGATCATGCACATGGCCACGGCGTTGTTCTTCACCGCCATGAGGCGCAGGGCGTTGGCGGGGATGAGGAAGCACTCGGTGTCGCCGTGGGCCTCGGCGCCGCTGGCGGCCACCCCCCCGTCGAAGACCTGGACCTCGCCCACGCAGGTGCCGGGCTGGAGGATATCGATGACCTGGACCTTGCCGCGGCCATCGGTGCGGAAGACCTTCAGGGCCCCCTGCACCACCACGAACACGCCGGGGATCGTCTCCCCCTGGCTGAACACCGGGGTCCCGTCGGGGTATTTCCGCAACTCGCTCACGGCCGCCAGTTCCTCGGCTTCAGCCGTGGGAAGGCCCGCCAAGTAATCGATCCGCCTCAAGTTCACAACTGCCTGGGCCATGGGCACCCCGAAAGCACCCGTGATTTGTATCACACAACAAGGGGGCCGGGAACTCGCCCGGCACAGATGGCACAGACCACCCCTTTCCGGGAACGGGATTGGAGGGGGGGGAATCCAAGGGGGCAGATCCCAGAACCCCAGGAAGGGCTTGAGATGTACAAATCGCAAGGGTTCCGCGAATGGGAAATCGGCGATATCGACGTCATCAAAAGGGGGGCCACGTACCACCTCTTCCACCTGGTGCTGCCCAACCACGACTACATCGCCCACGCCGTCTCCGACGACGGCATGACCTGGACCCGCACCCGCAACGCCATCTTCACCGGGGAGCCCGGGACCTGGGACGACGACATGCTCTGGACCATGCACGTGAGCCACGACCCGGCCCGCCGGCTCTATGAGATGTTCTACACGGGCCTGCACCGGGCGGAGAACGGCTACTTCCAGCGGATCGGCCGGGCGACCTCCCGGGATCTGAAGGCCTGGCGGAAGGACAACGAACTGAACCTGCCCCTCACGCCCCGGGGCGCCATCTACGAGGGGCCCGGCACCTCGGAGCGGGGCTGGGTCTCCTTCCGGGATCCCTACCTGTGGCGCAGCGCCGGGGAGGAATGGCTCCTGCTGTGCGCCCGGGTAGCCGGAGGTCCGGTCAGCCGCCGGGGCTGCGTGGGCCTCGTGCGCCGGGGCCCGGAGGGCTACGTCCTGGAGCAGCCCCTCTTCTTCCCCCGCATGTACGACGACATCGAATGCCCCTGCATGCTGGAGCTGGAGGGCACCCACTACCTCATCGGGTCGGTGCGGGAGGACGTGGAGGTGCACTACTGGTGGAGCGAGTCCTTCCGGGGCGAGTACAAGGCCTTCAACGACAACCGGCTCCTGCCCCGGGGCAACTACGCGGCCCGCGCCATGCGCGACGGGTCCCGCACCCTCGTGTACACCTTCTTCATCGACGCCCTGGACGTGAAGGCGGGCACCCGCAGCCTCCCGCCCCCCAAGGAGATCCGCCGCCGCGCCGACGGCAAGCTGGAGCTGGTGAGCTTCCATCGCTGGAGCGAGAAGGTGGTCTCCCGCGCCGCGGTGGACCCGGACCAGCTGGAGCCCCGCCTGGGGAACCCCTCCGCCTCCCGTGTGCGGGAGGGGGAACGCATGCGCTTCGCATGCCGCAGCGGCTTCGAGCTCTTCACGGTGCCCGTGGGCCACGGATCCTGGATCCTGGAGCTGGAGTGGCAGACCCTGCGCCAGGGGGACTCGGGCATCGTCTTCGCCATGGACGACCACCTCAACGGGTACTTCGTCAGCCTGGACGCGGAGAAGGGCCGCGCCCACATCCGGGCCTGGGGCAACCGCCTGGAGCGGGTGTTCGAGAACTACATCTACGAGAGCCTGCAGGTGGGGGACTTCACCCCCATCCCGGACCGGCGGCACCGGCTTCGCCTCATCCGCTGGGGCCCCTACATCGAGCTGTCCGTGAACGGGGTGGTGCGCCTGTCCCTGGTGGACGCGCGGTTCTCCGGGGGGAACCTGGGGCTCTGGCTGGAGAGCGCCGAGGTGGCCCTGGCCCCGCCCCTCCTCATGGCCCTGGAGCCCCCGGCCCACGAGCGGGTCTGAGGGCGAGAAGGCGCTGGTCGTAATGGCGCAGCCCCTCCAGGACGCCGGCGGCGGAGGCCTGCCGGGCGAAGTAGACGCGGGAGCGGCCCCGCAGGGGATCCAGTTCGGGGGCGTGGTTGCCCACGACGATGCCCAGCATGTCGCCCAGGAGCATGTCCCGGTCGTTGCCCGAATCCCCGGCGACGACGAAGCGGTCCAGGGGGATCCCCCACTTGAAGGCCAGGTAGCGCACCGCGTGGCCCTTGGAGGCGTTGGGGGGCAGCACGTCCAGGTTCCGGCCCTGGCTGAGCACGAGGTTGGCCTTCAGGCCCGCGCCGTGGATGAGGCCGGCCAGGTCCACCAGGGCCGGGTGGCGCCCGGGGCGCACCGCGTAGCTGAGCTTGCAGGGGCCCTGCTTGCGCCGGGCCTGGAGCCGCAGGCCGGGCACGTCCTGCAGGGCCCGGGCCAGATCCTCCCGGCGCCAGCCCTGGCGGATGTGGGCCTCCCATGCCTCGTCGCGCACGCCGTGGGGCCCGTACCGGATCTCCGTGCCCACGCCCCCCACCACCACGTCCGGGGGCTTCACCCCCAGGGCCCGGAGAAGGCGCAGGGCGTTCTCCACCTTGCGGCCCGAGGCCACCCCGAAGGCCAGGTCCCCCCGCCGCGCCTCCACCCAGGCCAGGAGCTCCTCCAGGGCGCCCGGATCCCCCGTGAGCGTGTCGTCGATGTCGCACATGAGCACGGCCCCCGCCTGGAGGAAGGGCGAGCCCCGGTCCGGGGCCAGGGCCAGGGCCCGCTCCCGGCGCAGGCGCTTGCGGGCCCGGCGGAGGATCCGCTGGGCCTCCTTCAGGTAGCGGCGGACGTGGGCCTCCCAGGTGTACGTGGCCCGCACCCCCCGGAGGCCGTTGCGGGACCAGGCCGACCAGCGCGAGGGATCCGCCAGGGCCTCCCGCAGGGCCGCGGAGAGGGCGGCGGGTTCGTGGGGGGGGACGAGGAGGCCGTGGCGGCAGTTGGCCAGGATATCCCGGGGCCCCCCGCTGTCCGTGGTGACGACGGGGAGGCCCGTGGCCGCGGCCTCGATGAGGGTGAGGCCGAAGCCCTCCTGGGCGCTGGGGTTCACGTAGAGCCCCCGGCGCAGCGCGGCCAGGCGGTAGAACTCCGGCACGTCCTCCGGGCGATGGGCCTTGGGGAAGGCCACCTGGCCGAAGAGGTCCAGGCGGTCCAGTTCCACCAGCAGGTCCATCCAGGTGCGGCGCCCCTCCTCGTCCATGTCCCGGATATCCTCGTGCTGGCCGGCCACCAGGAGCAGGTTGGCGGCGCGCCGCAGCTCGGCGTCCTCCCCGTAGGCCCGCACCAGGCCCAGGAGGTTCTTGGAAGGGACGGGCCGGCCGATGCACAGGAGGAGGGGACGCCGGGGCTGGGCCAGGAAGCGGTCCACCCGCTGGGCCATGGCCGGGGCGGGGGCCCGGGACCGGGGCGGGGAGAAGCGGGATAGATCGGTGCCGGGGGGGATGACGATGGCCCGGCGGGGATCGAAGCGGTCGTAGAGGCCGTACTGCTCGGCCACCTCCTGGCGGGTGCTGGCGATGACCCGGGCGGCGTGGCGCAGCACCTCCTCCTCCGCGGCGATGCGCCGCTCGAAATGGAAGGTGCGCTCCAGCGGGGCCTCCCGGCCCCCGGCCAGGAGGAGGCGCTCCCGCTTGCAGCGGCCCAGGGAGTGGGCCGTGTGCAGGAAGGGGATGCCCAGGAGGGAGGAAAGCCGGGAGGCCACCAGGCCCGCGTCCCCGTAATGGCTGTGCATCAGGTCGGGCAGGCGCGGCAGATCCCGGGCGAAGACGAGGAAGCGATCAACCAGGTGGTCCAGGTGGTCCCAGAGCTGCTCCTTGCGGATGTAGCGGCGGGGGCCGAAGGGCAGGCGCACGATGCGGGCGTGGGGGGCCAGGGGCTCCTCGGGCCGGGCGTAGTCCGGCCCGACGGCGGGGTCGTCTACCAGACGAGTGAGCAGGTCCACCTGGGCCACCTCCTCCTGACAGGCGAGGGCCCGGGCCAGCTCCAGCACGTACAGGACCTGGCCGCCCGTGTCCGGATCCCGGCCCAGCTCCGGCGCCTCCCCGCGGATCAGTCCGTGGACGCTGACCAGCAGGATGTAGATGCCGCTCTCCCTCATGCCGTGGCCTCCCGTGCGCTCCCGTTGAGATGCGCGGGGTGCCCAGCCGGTTCCACGTACGCGCGGAGGCCCCGGTGACCCGGGGCCTCCGTCCGTTCGGGGGCTGTTACTTGACCCGTTCCATGAAGGTGCGATCGGTGGTGTTCACGCGGATGCGCTCGCCGGCCTCCATGTAGGGGGGCACGCCCACGGTGATGCCGTTCTCCAGCTTGGCCGGCTTGTACGAGCCCGTGGCATTGGCGTTCTTCATGACGGGGTCCGTCTCCACGATCTCGAGGACGACGCTGGGGGGCAGGGTGATGGAGAGGGGGGTGCCCTCGTAGAACTCCACCTCCAGCTGCATGTTGGCCTGGAGGAAGGGCAGATCCTCGCCCAGCAGCTCCTTGTGGACCTCCATCTGCTCGTAGGTCTCGTTGTTCATGAGCACCAGATGATCGCCGTCCTCGTAGAGGAACTCCATCATGTGCTGCTCGAGGCTGGCCTTGTCGATCTTGTCGGAGGAACCGAAGCGGTTCTCGCGGTTCAGGCCGTCCTTGAGCCGCTTCATCTTGGTGACGATGCGGGCGGGAAGGTTGCCGGGGGTCTGGTGCTCGACGCTGATGACGCGGCAGAGCTCGCCCTCGAAATTGATGATCATCCCCGCGCGCACCTGGGTGGCGTTGATGAAAGGCATGGAATCACCTCGTGGAAAGGTCGTCAGTCAAAAGAAACGGCCCCCGCGTGCGGGGGCCGTCGTGCTGGTGGGCATACCTGGGTTCGAACCAGGGACTTCTACCGTGTGAAGATAGCACTCTACCGCTGAGTTATATGCCCGCGGTCCATTAGAATACCACACCCGGGGAGATTGTCCAGCATCAGAATCGCCTCCGGATTTCCAGGCGCCACTGCTGGGGGTCCGCGGGCTTGACGCACCGGCCCCGGATGCCGGCCGGATCCTCGCCGGGGAGGCGGGAGAGGTAGGCGTACTGGTGGTTGAATTCCTTGCGCCCGAAGGCGTTGTCCACGAGGACGGCCACGTCCCAGGCGCCCAGGCGCTGGGCCACCTTCACCTCCAGGGCATCCTCCCGCCCCGCCCGGAAGATCCCCCCCTCGTCCAGGGGCCGGGCCCCCGCCCGCCGGAAGGCCGCCGCGGCGGAGAAGCCCCGGTGGGTCCACGTGGCGGAAACGAGGCCCGTGTGCACGGGCGCCCCCGGCACCCGGGCGCCGCCGGCCTTGAACCGGGCCCGGTCCCAGCCCCACACGGCCTCCAGTTCCCAGGGCCCAGCCTTCACATCGTTGCGGAACTCCAGGCCCTGGTGCCGGGAGGCGCCCCGGGTGGTCCAGGCGTTGGCCTCCGGATCGAAGAGGCTCTCCCGGTCCAGGTCCAGGCGGTAGGCGGTGAGGGCCACCGTCCAGGGGGCCAGGGGCCGTGTCTGGAGGGTGGCCTCCACGCTGCGGGCCCGGGCCAGGGGACGATCGTCCCTCCAGGGATCCAGGCCCCGCACGCCCATGCCCGCCTGGAGGCGCAGGACCGTGCCCTCCCGGGGGGAGAAGGAGAGGCCGGCCCGGGGACTGCCCAGGAGGGCGCGGGTCCGGACGGGAGCCCAGGGGCCCCGGGCATCCCGGGGTCGATTGATCTGGCCGTCCAGGCGCAGGGCCGCGAAGGCCTCCCAGCCGTCCCCCCAGCGCACCGTGCTCTGGCCGTGCAGGGCCCCGTGGGCCAGGAAGCCGGCGGCCGCCAGTTCCGGCACCGGGGAGGCCGCCACCCGCTCCCGCACGGCGGTGGGATGGACCTCCACGGCGGCCACCCGGTCCGCCCTCAGTTCCACCCCCAGGGTGTGCACCCAGGACGTGTTCCCCCGGGAGCCGGTCCAGTCCCGGGCCGCGTCGCCCCCCAGGAAGAACCGCCGGTCCACCTCCTCCCGCTGATCCCCCCACACCGGGTCCCGCAGGTAGAAGGTCCAGTTGTTCCAGAGCCGGCTGTCCTGGGCGCCGCCGTACAGGCGCACGCGCACCCCCTCGGGGGTCTCCAGGCGCCAGGCGCCCAGGAGGCGCCGGCTGCGGGCGCCGTCCCCGGCCTTGGCGTCCGCCACCGTGGGCAGGAGGGGATCGCCGGGGCGGATGGGCTTGGCCGCGCCCCCGTCGCTCCAGTCCCAGGAGGCGAGGACGGTGAGGGCCCAGCGGCCCCAGGTCCCCTCGCCGTCCCGGCGGAAGGCGCCGTTGAAGCGCCGGGAGCCCTGGTCCCGCCATTCGCGGCTATCGCGCCGGGCCTCCACCCCGTACACGATGCGCCGGTCCGCGTCCCGCCCGCCGTACAGGAGGCGCAGGAAGCGGTCCGATTCCTGGGGGCCCACCGTCAGTTTGAGAAAGGGGGCCTCCAGCGCGGTGACCAGGTCCCGCCCCGCCGAGCCGGCGATGGTGAAGGGGCCCTGGCCCGCCAGGTAGGGTCCCTTCACGTAACCGGGCAGATCCAGGAGTTCGGGAATGGCCAGGTTGGCGTCCAGGTAGCCTGGCCCCCGCACGTGACCGGGGACGTTCAGGGGAACGCCCGCCAGGTCCAGGGCGAAATCGCTGCCGCTGCCCAGATCCAGGCCCCGGGCGAAGTATTCGGTGGAACGGGAACCCGCGTGGGGCGCCACCCGCGGGGGGGCGGCCACGAGGATCGCGGATGCGGTGAAGAAAAGGCCGGCGCGCCAGACCATGGATCTCCTCTCGCGGCCAAGCCTGCGGCCGGGAGGAGACCCCCGGAATGCCCGCGCCTAGCCGATGCTGCCTTGGGTGCCGGAAGCGGGGCGGGGGTTCATGGGACTTTTCCGGGATTCACCGACCAGGGGTTTTCCCGCGCCGGGTCGCTCAGCCCTCCACCGAGCGCAGGGCCGCGGCGAAGGCGGGGGCCTCGTCCTCGCGCATGGCGCAGAGGCCCACGCGCATGGCGCCGGGCAGGGGCACCACGTACACGCCCCGCTCCCGCAGGGCCTTGGCCCGGGATCCGCCGGGATCGGGGAGGGCGGTGAAGAACCCGCCGTGGTACGTGATCCCCGCCATGCCTTCCTTCCGGAGGGCCGCATCCAGGGCGGCGGCGCGGCGCTGGAGGACGGCGCTCCAGGCGCGGTGGGCCGCCGCCAGTTCCTCGGCCAGGTCGGAATGGGCCGCCATGCGCAGGAGGAGGGACTGGGGGGCCCGGGGGGCGTTGGACCAGATGCCCCGGCAACCGGCGCCCAGGGCGGCCCGGAGATCGGCGTCGTCCGTCCAGGGGAAGGCCAGGGCCCCGCCCCGGCCCCCGTACAGGGTGAAGGCCTTGGAAAGGGAAAGGCAGGCCCCCGCCAGCACCCGGCCCCGGGCGGCCAGGGCCGCGTGGTCGTCCAGGGCCCGGCGCACATGGGCGGGATCCGGCGTGTAGTCCTGGTAGGCCAGATCCAGGAGGAGGGTGACGGGGCCCCGGGCGGCCAGATCCTCCAGGAGGCCGTGGAGGGCGGCCCGGTCCGCGGGCTCCAGGCTGCGCCCGGTGGGGTTGTGGCAGGGGTCGTTGAGCCACACCAGGAGGCGGCCCTGGCGTTCCATGAGGCCCGCGGCGGCGCGCTCCCAGGCGGCCAGGTCCAGGGGGGCGCCGGCTTCGGGGAAGGGGGCCAGCAGGACCCCACAGCCCGCTTCCTGGGCGATCACCCGGTAGGGGCCCCAGGCGGGGCCCGCGGCCAGCACCTGCATGCCCGGCTCCAGGAGGAGACGGGCGGAGAGGCCCAGGGCCCCGCTGCCTCCGGGGGTGGCGCAGCCCGTGGCGCAGCCCTGGCCGGACCACTGGCGCGCGACGAGGGCGTCCAGGAAGGCGGGGTCCCCGGCGATGGGGGCGTAGGGGGCCACCTCGGGCGGGGTGAGGGCGGCCCAGGCCCGCATCACGGGCTCCAGCACCACCAGGCGGCCCCCTTCGTCCATGAGGGCGCCGAGGGTGGCGTTCACGACGGGCTCCCCGGCCCGGGCCCGGGCCTTGGCCTCCGCGTCCAGGGCGAAGATGGGGTCGTCGCCGGGCTGGCCTCGGCGGGCGGGAATGAGGTGGGCGGCCATGGGGGGGGTCTCCGCCCCCCACCTTACACCGCCCGGTTAAGGTGGAGGCGAGGTGTCCCATGATCCTGCCCTTCCAAGGCATGTCCCCCCGCATCGGCAGCCGCGTCCTCGTGGCCCCCAACGCCACGGTCCTGGGCGACGTGGCCCTGGGCGACGACACGTCGGTGTGGTTCAACTGCGTGCTGCGGGGCGACGTGAACTTCATCCGCATCGGGAACCGGGTGAACATCCAGGACTTCAGCTGCCTCCACGTCACCAACGGGGTCTGGCCCCTGGTGCTGGAGGACGATGTGAGCGTGGCCCACAACGTCATGCTCCACGGCTGCACCGTGCGCCGGGGGGCCCTGGTGGGCATGAGCACCACCATCATGGACGGGGCCGAGGTGGGGGAGGGGTGCCTGGTGGCGGCGGGCTCCTTCCTGCGGGAGGGTTTCAAGGCCCCCCCGGGAACCCTGGTCGCGGGCTGGCCCGCCCAGGTCAAGGGGGACCTGAGCGAGAAGCAGAGGACCCTCATCCGCACCATATCCAGCCGTTACGTGGGCTACAAGGAGGCCTACTTCAAGGACGGCTGGCCCATGGCCGCGGCCCCGGCGGCGGCCTTCCCCCAGCCCGGGTTCGAGGAGGGGCACCTGGCCCCCTGAGGGGACGGCCATCTTTCCCCCGGGGCGCGGAAGGGATTTAGGGCTATGCTGTCCCTCATTGAATATTCCACCCCCATGAGCCCCCTCCTCATCCTCCGCGTGCATACCGATCAGAGACTGGGTTTCGGCCACGTGGCCCGGGCCCTGGTCCTCCAGGAGCACTGGCGCGCCCAGGGCGGCGAGGCCGTGCTGGCCGTCAGCGGCGACGGCCGCGCCCGCACCCTCGGCCGGGGCGAGCACCCCTTCACCGGGGCCCCCCTGCCCTGCCCCGCCGTGGACCTGGGGGAGGACCTGCACGCAGCCCTGCCCGGGGACCTGAAGCGGGAGGATGCCGTCGTCCTGCTGGACCACTGGGACGCGGAGGCCGCGGACGTGGCCGGGGCCCGGCCCCTCAAGGTGGCCCTCCACGAGGACGAGGGCGACACCCACGAAGGGGCGGACCTGCTCTTCCAGCCCTACCTGGAGGGGGTCAGCTGGCCCCCCTCCCCCCTGAAGGTGGTGGACGGCCGAAAGGTGCGCCCCCTGGAGACGAAGCGGGGCGGCTGCCGCGTGCTGCGGGGCTCCTCCTTCATCGTGGTGGACCCCCAGGCCCTGGCCATGCGGCCCCGGCGGGAGCCCCTGCAGCCCCTGGCCGTGCACAAGCTCCTCGTCACCTTCGGCGGCTCCGACGGGCCGGGCCTCGCGGCCCGCGCCATCGAAGTGCTGGGCGACCTGGCCCGCGCCGGGCGCTGGACGGGCACCTGCACCCTCCTCTCCCCCCAGGGCCCCGAGGGCACCCCCTTCCCGGGCTGCAAGGTCATCAAGGCCCTGCCCGGCCTCACGCGGCGCATCCCCGAATTCGACGCCCTGTGGTGCGCCGGGGGCCTGACCCTGGCCGAGGCCCAGTGCCTGGGAGTGCCCGCGGCCACCTGGAGCCAGAACGAGCGCCAGGAGGCCATGCTCGCCGATATCGCCCGCCACGGGGGCAACCTGGACCTGGGCATCGGGTCCGACGCCGACCTGGCCGCCACCCGGGACGCCCTGGAGCACTGGCTGGGCCCCGAGGGCCAGGAGACGCGCCAGGAACAGGTGCGGGACGGCATGGCCCTGGTGGACGGCATGGGGGGGGTCCGGGTGGCCCAGGAACTCTGGAACCTTTCCCAAATCCGCCCTTGACCCTAGGGGGGATCAACGTTAAGGTGAATGTTCTGCCCGTCAGCGAGATGGGCGGCTTGTGATGGAATCAGTTCCGCTTTCGCACGGTCACCGGAGTTCGGACATGAGCACCTTTTTCCCCAAGGCCCAGGATCAGATCAACCGCAAGTGGTTCGTCGTCGACGCCACCGGCCTCCCCGTCGGGCGCATCAGCTCCGCCGTGGCGGAGGTGCTCTCCGGCAAGAACAAGCCCACCTGGACCCCCTTCCTCGACATGGGCGACCACGTCATCGTGATCAACGCCGCCAAGGCCGTGTTCACCGGCAAGAAGGCCACCCAGAAGTTCTACCGCCGCACGACCACCCAGCCCGGCTCCATGGTCGAGGTTCGGGCGGACGTCATGAAGAAGACCTTCCCCGGCCGCATCATCGAAAGCGCCGTGAAGGGCATGCTGCCCAAGGGCCCCCTGGGCCGCCAGATGTACCGGAAGCTCAAGGTGTACGACGGCGCCGAGCACCAGCAGCAGTCCCAGCAGCCCGAGACCCTGACCCTGAAGTTCTAAACCTGATTTCCTGAGGCAACCCATGGCGATTTCCCAGAACTACGGAACCGGCCGCCGCAAGAGCTGCACCGCCCGCGTCTTCCTGCGCCCCGGTACCGGCAAGGTCACCGTGAACGGCCGCACCATCGAGAACTACTTCCCCAACGCCGTGCTCCGCATGGTGGTGCACCAGCCCCTGGTCCTGGCCGAGCTGGACGGGAAGTTCGATCTCGTCGTGACCGTCGCCGGCGGCGGCCCTGCCGGACAGGCTTCGGCCATCCGCATGGGCGTCTCCCGCGCCCTCCTGGGCTACAACGAGCAGCTCAAGAGCCTGCTCCGCCAGGCCGGCCTGCTGACCCGCGATCCTCGCATGAAGGAGCGCAAGAAGCCCGGTCAGATGGGCGCCCGCCGTCGCTTCCAGTTCTCGAAGCGTTAATCTTTCTCAGCTTTTTGGAACGGGGAGATTCGATCTCCCCGTTCTCTTGTTCACGGGTCCCATCCGGGACCGATTCGGGCGGGGGTTCTCCCCTCCGCCTTCCATCCCCCGCGGCATCCGCCGCAATCCAAGGGAGGCCATCATGGCTGCCATCCAGATGAAGGAACTGCTCGAAGCCGGCGTGCATTTCGGGCACCAGACGAAGCGCTGGAACCCCAAGATGAAGAAGTACATCTTCGGGGCCCGCAACAGCATCTACATCATCGACCTCCAGAAGACCCTGCGCCTCTGGAACACCGCCGCCAACTTCCTGACCAAGGCCGCCGGCGAGGGCAAGACCTTCCTCTTCGTCGCCACCAAGCCCCAGGCCCAGGAACTGATCGCCGAGCAGGCCCAGCGCTGCGGCGCCTTCTACGTGAACAACCGCTGGCTGGGCGGCATGCTCACCAACTTCGCCACCATCAAGAAGTCCCTGGACAAGCTCAAGGAGATCGAGGCCACCCTGCTCGATCCCGCCCGCACCGCGCAGCTCTCCAAGAAGGAGATCCTGAACCTGAACCGGGCCAAGGCCAAGCTGGAAGCCAGCTTCGCCGGCATCCGCGACATGCGCGCCGTGCCCGATGTCATCTTCGTCATCGATCCCCACCGCGAGGACATCACCATCACCGAGGCCGCCAAGCTGGGCATCAAGATCGTCGGCCTGGTCGACACCAACTGCGACCCCGACAAGATCGACTACGTGATCCCCGCCAACGACGACGCCATCCGCTCCATCCTGCTCTTCAGCGAGCGCGTGGCCGACTCCATCCTCGAGGGCCGTCAGTCCTTCCAGGACAAGGGCGACAACGACCAGATGAAGGCCATGATGGCCGAGAAGATGAACGAGGGCGCCGAGGCCTAGGCTTCGCGAAAAGCGGTCAGGCGCCGGCTGAGGCCAGGTAGCCTGACCGCTTTGTCCTTTCACCGACTTTTCCTATAGAGGAGTTTCCGATGAGCTACACCGCCCAGGACGTGAAGGCGCTGCGCGACAAGACCGGTCTCGGCATGATGGACTGCAAGAAGGCCCTGGAAGAGAACGGCGGCGACATGGAGAAGGCCATGGACTACCTTCGCAAGAAGGGCCTCGCCGCCTCCGCCGCCAAGGCCGGCCGCATCGCCGCCGAGGGCATCGTGGAAGCCTACATCCACCCCGGCGGCCGCGTCGGCGTGCTGATCGAGCTGAACTGCGAGACCGACTTCGTGGCCCGCACCGAGAACTTCCAGCGCCTGGTGCGCGAGATCGCCATGCACGTGGCCGCCCATGACCCCGCCCCCCAGTTCGTGAACAAGGACGAGGTCACCGCCGACTTCCTGGCCAAGGAGAAGGAGATCGCCACCGCCCAGGCCATGGCCACCGGCAAGCCCGCCGCCGTCGTCGAGAAGATCGTCGAGGGCAAGATGAACAAGATCTTCGAAGAGGTCTGCCTGCTCGAGCAGAAGTTCATCATGAACGGCGATGTCACCGTGGCCCAGCACCTGGCCACCAAGACCGCCGAGATCGGCGAGAAGCTCAGCATCCGCCGCTTCACCAAGTACGTCCTCGGCGAGGGCCTGGAGAAGCGCAAGGACGACTTCGCCGCCGAAGTGGCCGCCCAGTCGGCCGCGGCCCAGAAGTAGGACCCGCGCAACGGGAATCGATGAACGAGAGGGCGGCCCCTGGGCCGCCCTTTCCCATTCAGGAGGCACACATGAGCAAGACCGCTTGGCTCTTCCCCGGGCAGGGCTCCCAGGCCGTGGGCATGGGCATGGCCCTGGCCGAGGCCGAACCCGCCGCCAAGGCCCTGCTGCGGGAGGCCGACGAGGCCCTGGGCTTCACCCTCTCCACCGTCATGGCCCAGGGCCCGGAGGAGGTGCTGAAGCTCACCGAGCACACCCAGCCCGCCATCCTCACCCACAGCACCATGGTGGTGCGCGCCTACGGCGCCCGCCTGCCCAAGCCCGACTTCGTCGCCGGCCACAGCCTGGGCGAGTACAGCGCCCTGGTGGCCAATGGCGCCCTCACCTTCGCGGACGCCGTGCGCACCGTGCGCGAGCGGGGCCAGGCCATGCAGACCGCCGTCCCCGTGGGCGTGGGGGCCATGGCCGCCATCCTGGGCGCCACCGTGGCCGACGTGGAGGCCGCCTGCGCCGACGCGCAAAAGCAGACCGGCAAGGTGGCCGTGCCCGCCAACTTCAACGGCCCCGGCCAGATCGTCATCGCCGGGCACGTGGAGGGCGTGGACGCCGCCATCGAGCTGCTCAAGGCCCGGGGCGTGCGCAAGATGATGAAGCTCCCCGTGAGCGCCCCCTTCCACAGCCCCCTCATGGAGCCCGCCCAGGCCGCCATGGCCCCGGTGCTGGCCGCCCTCCCCTTCGCCACCCCCGCCTGCCCCCTGGCCAACAACGTGGACGCCGCCCTCGTCAGCGATCCCGAGGCCCTGCGGGACGGCCTCGTGCGCCAGATCCCCGGCGCCGTGCGCTGGGAGGCCCTCACGGCCCTCCTGCTGGAGCAGGGCGTCACCACCTTCTTCGAACTGGGCCCCGGCAAGGTGCTCAGCGGCCTCGTGAAGCGCCAGGCCAAGGAGGCCGGCATCGAAGTGGCCGCCTTCTCCATCGGCGCCCCCGAGGATCTCGCCCAGCTGGGCTGATTTGACCCCGCTCGTTTACCTGCACGGCTTCGCGTCCGGCCCCGGCGGCAGCAAGGGCACCCACTGCCGCCGGTGGGCCGAGGCGCGGGGCGTGCCCTTCCACGCCCCCGACCTGAACCTGCCCACCTTCGAAAGGCTGACGGTGACGGCCCAGGTGGAGGCGGTGGAAGCCCTCCTTTCGGGCCTGCCCCCCGCCGTGGTGGTGGGCAGCAGCCTGGGGGGCCTCGTGGCCGCCGCCGTGGCCCACCGGGGCACGCCCCTGGCCGGGCTCATCCTCCTGGCCCCAGCCTTCGGATTTTCCCTGCGCCGCCTGGCCGGGCCCCGCTGGTCCGGCTACCGGCGCCGGGGAACGATGCCCACCTTCCACTTCGCCCGCAACGCCTGGACGGTGCTGGAGCGGGATCTCCTGGAGGATCTGCCCGCTTGGAAGGACGACCGCACGTGGCGCCTGGAGGTGCCCACGGCCATCCTTCATGGAAGGCGGGACGAGGCGGTGCCCCTGGAGGAGAGCCGGGCCTTCGCCGCCGCCAACCCCGGGGCGCGGCTGGTCGAGGTGGACGACGACCACGGACTCCTGGCGCCGGAGAGCCTGGCGGCCCTGGATGGGCTCCTGGCGGCGGCCTTCCCGAAAGGCAAGGGTTACTGACCGGCCGGGACGGGAGTATCATCTTGTTCATTCCCAAGGAATGAACATGCGGATCCCGGTTTTTCGCCTCCTCGGCGCTGCGCTGGCTGCGGCTTTTGCCGCCCTGGGGCTCGCCTGCTCGGGGGGCTCCGGCGCCCCCAGCGAGCCCCCCGGGACGATCGTTCTCTTCTTCACCAAGACCGTGGATGGCGACTTCAACCAGGCCGCCCTCACCTGGCTGGTGGAACCCGGTGCCGATTCCCTGAACCTGGAGGCGCGGCTGGATACCACGGACTGGGCCACCCTGAACACGTCCGCCATCCCGCCGGACACGGCGGGGGTGACCCTCTATTTCGATGAATCGGCCCCCGAACGGATGACGGTCACCTTCCGCCTCACCTCCCTCGTGAAGGGCAAGGTGTTCATGCAGCGCACGGCCACGTTCCGCCGCACCCTGAAGCCCGCCCTCAACCTGCGCACCACCGTGGACCCCGACTGGGGCGAACTGGCCCTCAGCTGGTCCCGGGCGGCGGATACCGTGGCCACGGGCTTCGCGGTGGAAGCTTCGACCGACGGCAAGACCTGGACGGCGGTCCCTGGGGAGCCCGTGGGGGACGCGACCGGCACCTACCACCTGGACCACCCGGGGGCCGGGGAGGGCCGGGATCTCCAGATCCGGGTGGTGCCCACGGCCGAGACGGAACGGGGCATGCCCCTCACGGGCACCGCCCATCTGCCCCCCCTGGCACCTGACGGTCTGGCCGTCACGGCCGAGGATGGCGGCCTCCGCCTGGCCTGGACCAACCGGTCCCAGGAGGCCACCGTGATCCAGGTGAGGCGCACCACCTGGAACCGGAACGGACTTTGGACCCCCGAAGCCACCGTGGCGACCCTCAAGGCCACGGACACCACCTACCTGGACAGCGCGCCGCCCGTGGCCGACCGGGTCGCCTACCGCATCGCCGCCCAGCGGGGTCCGGAGCTCGAAGCCCTCTCCCCCTGGGCCGTCGCCGGCGCCCCCACGACCCTGGCCGGCGGCACCATCCGCCGGACCCCGCTGGCCCTCCCCTTCCTGCCCCTGCTGCGGGACGCCCAGGGGGGCTGGGTGGGGTACCGCACCCGGTGGGCCTCCGATCCCTACCAGACCCGCATCCTGCGCCAGCCCCAGGCCGCCGGCTTCCCCCTGAGGCTCACCCACCTGCGCGGGCCCCTGGACTACCCCACCGTCACCTTCACGGCCGCCACCCGGGGCCCGGGGCGCCTGGACCTGGCCCTGGGCGAAACGACGGGATCCTTCGGCACCTGCGATGTGCGGGTGCTGCACCTGGCGGACGGCACGTGGTCCGCCCCCCTGGCCCAGGCCTTCCATGGGCGCGCCCTGGGTCTGACCACCTTCCTGGGGGACGGGAGCCTGGCCGGATTCCTCCTGGAGCGTTCCGGGCAGCGCCAGATCTTCA
Source organism: Holophaga sp. (assembly GCA_035298525.1). Lineage (GTDB taxonomy): Bacteria > Acidobacteriota > Holophagae > Holophagales > Holophagaceae > Mesoterricola. The sequence continues at coordinate 3,228 of DATGXY010000020.1, read as the reverse complement.
CCCAGTCGCCGGCCGGGGCCCTGGCCACGGGCCCTTCGCCCGACGCCGGGCAGGGCTTCGTCTGGATGGGGGACACGGCGGCGGGGGTGCTCAAGGCCTTGGTGATGCGGCCCGAGGGGTGGTGCCTGGCCACCCGGGCGGCGGATGGCACCTGGTCCTGGCAGGCCCTGGCGGGCCTGCCCGCCGGCGATGCCTATGCGGTCGCCCATGTGGGCGCGGCCCTGGATGCCCAGGGACGCTTCCAGGCCGCCTTCTCCTGCGCCGTTCCCGGCGGGGCGGGCCGGGAGATCCACTGGGTGCGGGTCCTGCCGGACGGCACCCAGGCCCACGAGGGGGTTCCCGGCGCCCTGGTTCCCGAAGGGTTCCCGGCCTACGGCTTCGCCATCCTGCCCGACGGCTCCCAGACCGTGGTGGCGGTCCTGGATGACCCGGGCACCCTCACGGTGATGCGGCGCGGGGCCGACGGCCGCTGGTCCACCACCGCCCTCGTCGTCCCCGATGGGGCCACCACCTACGTGCATCCCAGCCTGGAATGCGGCTTCCTGCCCGACGGGACCTTCTGGATCCTGCACGGGGAGGTGCGCACTCCCGCGGCCTCCGGCCCCTGGGGCTACCACGAACTGCTGGAGTGGGCTCCCCGGTAGGAAACCGGGGCGGGCGTCGCGCCATCCAAGGCTCCGATGCCGGAGCCCGCCATGGATAGCCCCCTGAAGCGCAACCTGTTCTGGGCGGTGGCCAGGCTGGACCCCGATCCGGCCTGGGGCCGGATGGAGGAACGGGATTTCCAGGCCATCCGCTCTCCCGCGCTCGCCCCGGTCATGAACCTGGCCTGGGGCCCCCCCACCCGGAGGAACCTGGCCCGGTCCCGGGCCTTCTTCGGGCCCCTGCGGCACCGGTGGTTCATGGACCCCGGCCCGGAGGAGGGGCCCCTGGCCGGGGCCGGCTACCAGCCGGGTGAGGATACCCGGGAAATGGTGCTGGATCTGGCCTCGGCCACCGCCCCCAGCCTCGGGCCGGGGGTGGAGGTGGCCGAGGCGGGGCCCGGGGATTGGGAGGCCTGGTGCCGCATCTGCGGGGAGGTCTTCGGCACGGGGGCCGAAGCCGAAGCGGCCGTGCAAGGCCCCTTCGTCCAGGTGGCGGGGCATGGGGCCTTCCTCGCGCGCCTGGACGGGCACCCCGTGGCCACCGCCCTCGTTTCCAACGGGGAGGGCACGGGGGGCGTCCACAACGTGGCCACCCTGCCCCCCTTCCGGGGCCGGGGCCTGGGGGCCGCCGTCACCTGGGCCTGCGTGGAGCGGGCCCGGGCCTGGGGCCTGGAGCGCCTGGCCCTGTACGCCTCGCCCATGGGCGCGCCTGTTTACCAGCGCCTGGGCTTCCGGACCTTCGGGATCCTGAGGGAGTTCCTCAGTCCCCCTTCACCGCCTCCTTGACGCCCTTCCCCACGGCCTTGCCCCCCTCCTTGAAGCCCCGGCCCACCTTCTTCGCGGCATGACCCACGGCCTTGCCCGCCTTCTTGGCCCCGCGCCCTACGGCCTTGGCGCCGTCCCGGACCGCATGCCCCACGTCCTTGCCCGCGGTCTTGATCTCCTCCTTGACGCCGCCCTTGCCTTCCTCCGCCCAAGCGGCCGTAGAAGCGACGATCAGGGCGGCGAGGAGCAGGCGTGGCAGCATGGGGGCCTCCTGGAACCATTATGGGCGGTTGGAAGGCCGCCGCACGGCCTTGGCAGGCGCCGCCCCCCGCCCCTTTCCTAATCGAGCGCGGCCAGGCCCAGGCGCCAGCCCAGGCCGGGTCCCCAGGCGGAGTAGTAGATCCGGTGCCCGCCCCCCGCCAGGGGCACGCAGCAGGAGCGGTAGATGGAGCGGTCCCAGCCCGGAGTGCCCCCCAGCAGGGGCCGGCCGGCCGGGGTGAAGGCGAGGCCGTCCCGGCTCAGGGCCAGGACGAGGGCGCCGCCCTCCCGGGTGCGGTACACGGCGGTGGTGTTCAGCAGGAGGGCCACGGCGTCCCCCTCGCGGAAGGCGTCCAGGTGCCAGATCATGCGGTCCTCGGGGGTGGAAAGGCCTGTCACGGCCATCGGGGGGGACCAGGGCCCCTCGGGGCGCGGCGCCGTGCGCCGGCGCACCGTGTAGGGGTAGGCGGAGGCGTCCACGTAGTACAGGGCCCAGCCGTCCCCATGGCGCAGCACCGCGGGGCTCAGCTGGCGCTCGTCCTCCAGGGGCGTTTCCAGGATCTTCCGGGGCGGGCTCCACCGGACTCCGTCCCGGCTGCGCATGAGCCAGAGGACGTCGCCCCGGTCCCCGCCCGCGGTGCGGAAGAAGAGGAGCAGGTCCCCCCCGGGGTCCAGGGCCAGATGGGGATCGGAGTTGTAGCGCCGGGCCTCCTTGGGGCGGGGGACGAGGGGATTGGCGGCGCCCCCGGGCACCCGCCAGGCCACGCCGTCGTCGGAGCAGAAGAGGCAGGGGTTCTCCTGGGCGGCGTCCGAATCCGGGTAGGGGGTGGCGGCCATCCACCAGGCGTGGCCGTTCCACCCCGCGGGGACGTGGACGACGCTGGGGTGGACCCATTCCCCGCCGCCGGGCATGGCCAGGGGCGCGGGGGCGTTGGGGGCCCTGGCGGCGAGCAGGTCCTGGGCCCCGGGGAGGGCGGCCAGGATCAGGGCGGGGATCACGCCATGCCCCCGTTGACCCCCAGCACCTGCCGGGTGATGTACGAAGCCCCGTCCGAACAGAGGAAGGCCACGGCCGAAGCCACCTCGCCGGGCTCGCCCACGCGGCCCATGGGCACGGCCTGGAGGCTGCGCTCCAGGTCGACCTCCGCCAGCATCCCGGACGCCACGAGGCCCGGGGCCACGGCGTTGACGGTGATGCGGCGCGTGGCCAGCTCCACGGCGAGGGCCTTGGCGGCGCCGATGAGGCCGGCCTTGGCGGCGGAGTAGTTCACCTGGCCCCGGTTGCCCATGACGCCGGAGACGGAGGCCACCACGACGATGCGCCCCCCCTTGCGGGCGGAGACCATGGGCATCACCAGGGGCTGCACGGTGTTGAAGAAGCCGTTGAGGCCGGCGTCCACCACCGCGTCCCAGGCCTCGCCGGAAAGGCCGGGGAAGGCGCCGTCCCGGTGGATCCCCGCGCAGCAGACCACCCCGTAGAAGGGGCCCCCGGCCTCCATGCGGGCCTCCAGGGCCGCCCTGGCCCCCTCGCGGTCGGTGACATCGAAGGCCAGCCAGTCCC
>DATGXY010000019.1:0-32802 GCA_035298525.1 Holophaga sp. | reverse complement strand
CGCGGCAGCCACTTCTACCTGGCGCTCTACTGGGCCCAGGCCCTGGCCGCCCAGGACGCCGACGCCGGCCTCAAGGCCGCCTTCGCCCCCGTGGCCGCGGCCCTGGCCGCCAACGAGGCCCGGATCAACGAGGAGCTCCTGGCGGCCCAGGGCCGCCCCGTGGACATGGGCGGCTACTACCACCCGGACTTCGAGAAGACCGCAGCCGCCATGCGGCCCAGCCCCACCCTGAACGCCATCATCGACGGCATCGCCTGATCCCGTCCCCGCCGAAGCGGAAGGGCCGCCCCCAGGGGCGGCCCTTTCCGCGTCCTAGGCGTTGGCGTCCTCCAGGGCCGTGGCCCCGGGGAAGAGGATGTGGCTTTCCAGGTAGATGTGCAGGTGCAGGTCGGCCTCCAGGGCCTCCAGGCCCATGAGCATGCTGCGGTAGGTGGCGCAGCCGTCCTCGGGGGCCTGGTAGCCGTTGGTGAGGGCCCGCAGGCGGCGGAGGACCTCGCCGGCCTCCTCGTGCTCGGCCTGCATCACGGAGACGGGGCCCCGCACGGTGCCGAAGCAGGCCTCGCAGGCGGTGGCGCCGCCCTCCAGGGTGCGGATGTAGGGGAAGAGGATGCGCTCCTCCTTCTCCAGGTGGGGCAGCAGGTCCGCCTCCAGGGTCAGGAAGAGCTCCCGCACCGCGGCCAGTTCCGGGTGCCGGTCCCCGTGGACCTGGGCCACCTTCTCCACCAGGGGGGCCACCCGGGCCAGCTCCGAGCGGGTGAAGACATGGTGGGTGGCCTCGATGTGATCGATGAGCTCCCGCAGGCTGCCCGCGGCCAGGGCCCGGGGATCGGAGGTGGCGGGAGACTCGTCCGCTTCCAGGGCCGCCTGGACCTCCCCCAGGTCCCGCCCGGCCAGTTCGGCCGCTTCGGCCAGGGTGCGATGGCCCCCGCAGCAGTAGTCCAGGTCCAGCCGCTCGAAGACGCGCATGGCCGCGGGCCGCTCCAGCACGATATCGCCGATGCGTTGGGTGGATTCGAAAATGAGGCGCATGGGCCCTCCCTGGGATCAATATCCGACTCCGCCGGTCGGGTTTCCTTGACCGGGGACAAGAATGCGCCGATTTCCCCGCGGGCCTCAGGCGGGGTCGAAGAGGCCCCGGGGCGCGGCGGCCTGGGCGGCCGGCACCAGGCTCCCGGCCCGGAGGCCCAGGAGGCGGATCCGCCGGTCCAGCCGGACCCGGCGCAGGCATTCCCGGGCCGCGTCCCGCAGGCCCTCCTCCCCCCGCACCGCCCAGCCCGGCGACACGTCCCGGCTCACGGTGGCGAAGTCCTCGAAGCGGAGCTTGATGCCCACGGTGCGGGCGGCCAGCCCCTTGCGCTCCAGGTCCCCGGCCAGCCGCCGGCACAGATCCAGGAGGATGGCCGTGAGCCGCTCCCGGTCCTCCCGGGGGTGCAGGTCCTGCTCGAAGGTGGTCTCCCGGCTCATGGACTTGGCCTCCCGCTCCAGCACCAGGTCCCGGTCGTCCCGGCCCTGGGCGGCGGAGGCCAGCCAGGCGCCGTAGGCCGGACCGAAGGTGCGCACCAGGAGGCCCGGATCGGCCCCGGCCAGCTCCCCCACCGTGCGGAGGCCCATGGCCTCCAGCCGGGCGGAGGCCTTGGGTCCGATGCCGTTCACCGCCGCCACCGGCAGGGGCCAGATGCGGGCCGGGATATCCTCCAGCCCCAGCACGGTGAGGCCGTCGGGCTTCTGCAGCTCCGAGGCGATCTTGCTCAGGAGCTTGTTGGGGGTGATGCCCACGGAGCAGGTGAGGCCCGTGGCGGCCCTCACCGCCTCCTTGAGGCGCAGGCCCAGGTCCCGGCTTTCCCCGGGCACGTCCGTGAGGTCCAGGAAGATCTCATCGATGCCCCGGTCCTCCATGCGGGGCGCGATGGCCGCCACGGCCGCCTTGAAGGCCCGGCTCACCCGGGCGTAGGTCTCGTAGTCCCCGTTGAGGAGCAGGGCCTCCGGGGCCAGGGCGGCGGCCTTCATGAGGCCCATGCCCGAGCGCACCCCGAAGGCCCGGGCCTCGTACGTGCAGGTGGTGACGACCCCCCGCCCCCGGTAGTCCCCCAGGCGGCCCAGGCCCGCCTGGCCCGGACGCCGCCGGCCGCCGATGACCAGGGGCTGGCCCCGCAGTTCCGGGCGCGCCAGCAGTTCCACGGACGCGAAGTACGCGTCCATGTCCAGGTGGGCGATGCGCTTGGGCGAGGGTGACACCGCGAAATTATAGCGAAAGACCCCCGCCCGCAGGCCGGAAACCTTGGAACCCCTGGGGCCTCCAGTGGCATTCCAGGGGCGGGGGCCTCAACCCCGGCCCCCCCGCCCGGGTCCAATCTCAGCGAAAGGAGCGGATCATGACCACGCCCCGGTTGTTCGTTTCCGGCCTATGCCTGAGCCTCCTGGCCTCCCTGCCCGTCCCTGCCCAGGGACGTTCCTGGCATGGGGGGGGAGGGCCCAGGCCGGGCTCCATGTCCGGCGGCGGACCTTCCCACGGGGGTTCCTTCCGCCCCTCCCCCGGCCCCGGCACCCTGAGCGGGAGACCCTCCGTCAGTTGGCACGGGTCCTCCTACCGCTCCCTGCCCGGCGGCTATCACACCTACCACTACGGCGGCCGGCCCTGGTACTTCCACGGCGGCCACTGGTACCGCCCCTGGCGGGGGGCGTACCTGGGCTGGTATCCCCCCGTGGGCATCTGGCTGGACGTGCTGCCCATCGGCTACACCACCCTGTGGTGGGGCCCCGTGCGCTACTACGTCTACGAGAACGTCTACTATCGTGACTCCCCGGACGGCGGCTACATCACCGCCGATCCCCCCGAGGGGCGCGAGGGGACGACTGAGAGCCGGCCCCCCAGCCAGGATCAGGCGGCCCTGGACGCCCTCCTCATCACCCCCAAGGAAGGCCAGAGCGCCGAGCGCATGCGCGCGGACCGGGCCGACGCCCAGCGTTACGCCCTGCGCAAGAGCGGGTACGACCCCGCCTACGCCGATCCCTCCGACCCCGGCACCCCCCGGGCCCGCAGGGCCTACCTGAGGGCCATGCGGGAGTACCTGGAGACGCGGGGCTACGACGTCCACTGAAGCCGGCCGGCCTCAGCCCTGCAGGGTCCGCCAGACCTGTTCCCAGGCGGGCCCCAGGGCGCGGGCCCGCTTCAGGGCCGCCGGATGGGGGTCCCCCGAGCGTTCCCGGGCCCGCGCCAGGATGAGCCAAAGTTCCTGGGCGTCCCCCTTGGCGCGGAGGCCCCGCTCCGCCGCGGCCGCGGCCGCGGGGAACCGGCCGTCCATCAGTTCCACCCGGGCCAGGCTCAGGTGCAGGAGGTAGCTCCTGCCGTCGGCGGCCAGGGCCCGGGCCAGGACCCGGCGGGCCGCGGCCAGCGGGACCGAAGGATCCCCGCCCTGCCGCAGGCGGATGCGCGCCTCGGCCAAATCCACGAAGGCCCGGGTGCTGGCGCTCCGGTAGTGATCGCCCCGCAGTTCCAGGGCGCGGTCCGCGGCCTGGCGCGCCCGGGCCAGGGAGGCCTCCCAGGGCTGGCCCCGCTCCGCGCGCACCTCGGCGTCCAGGGCCTCCAGCTGGGCCAGGTCCCAGAAGGCGTAGGTGTTCCGGGGCTGGAGGGCGAGGCTCTCCCGGGACGAGGCCAGCCCTTCCTGGAGGTAGGGGCCCGGGTCCCGGCCCTGGAGGCGCTCCCACTGGGCCTGGAGGTTCCGGACCTCCCCCGCCAGCTGCCGGGTGTACAGAGCGGCGCCGTAGTGGTTGCGCAGGGCCTTCGAGGTGTCCTCCCACGCGAGGGCCAGGGCCCGGGTCGGGTCCTGGCCCCGGTCCATGAGGAACCGGGCCTCCACCAGGCTCAGTTCCGCCGCCTCCGGCGAGCCCGGGCCCACCCCCCTCCGGGCGATGGCCAGCGCCGGCCTGGGGTCCTCGCCCCACACCGCCTGGGCCGAGCCCAGGGTCCAGTTCAGCAGGTGGAAGGCCTGGAAGTCGGTCTCCCCCGGGAACCAGGCGCCGGAACCCTTCCGCTCGGGGGCGAACCGGGCGATGGCCTCCTGGAGCAGGGGCCGGGCGTCCTTGCCGTGGCTGGTGAGGAGGATGCCCTCCCGCAGGCGCAGCTTCGCCTGGCTCGTGAGCAGCTGGTGATCGTCGGGATGGATCGCCAGGGCCTGTCGGTAGAGGGCCTCCCCTTCCCGGAAGAGGCCTTCGGAGGGGTGCCCCTCCTGGCTCTGGAGCATGGCGCGGAACTCCACCCCCTCCAGGGCGCAGGCCAGGAGGGCGATATCGCTGGGCGCCCGCACCAGGGCCTCCCGGACCGTGGCTTCGGCCTGGGCGTTCAACCGGTCCCGGGCGGCGAGATCCCCCGCTTCCTGGCGGTCGTAGGCCAGGCCCCGCAGGCCGTGCCACGCCAGGCGGGGAACCTCCGAGAGCCAGGGGAGGGCCCGGTAGGCCTCCTCGCACTTCTCCACGCAGCGGCGGTAGTCGCCGAGGATGAAGGCCACCTGAGCTTCGCCGAGGGCCGGGTGATCCATGGCCTGGCCCCGGCTCCGGGCGAAACACGCGATGGCGCGCTCCCCGTAGCGGGCCATGAGGTCCTTGCGCACGGCATCCACCGCCTCGCGGCTCTGGTCCCGCCGCCGGGCCTCCCTCAGCTCGAATTCGAAGCGCCGGGCCAGGGCCGTGCCCAGGGCGTAGGCGGACTCCGGCGAGTGGAAGCCGGCGGCCCAGGCCGCCTCCATGTGGGCCAGGGCGGCGTCATGGTCCCGCAGCACCAGCTCGATGCGCGCCAGGGCGTAGTTCCCGGGCCCCTCCGCGGGCCTTCCCAGGGCCGCCATCCCCTGGCGGATCCGGACCATGCCCTCCCGCAGGCGGGCCTCGGCCTGGCGCAGGTCGTGGGCCGGCATCAGCCGCTCCAGCCGCATGAGGTCCTCCAGGCCCTTGGCCTCCAGGCCGAACCGGGTGGCCATCTCGGCCTGGCGGATGGCCTGGCTCCGGACCCGCAGGCCCCAGGCCAGGAGCCCCCCCGCCAGGAGCAGGGCCAGGGCGACGGTGGCGCTCATCACCCGGTGGCGCAGGGCGCGCCGGGCCAGATGGCCCAGGGCGGTGGTCCGCCGGGCCCGGATGGGCTCCCCTGCGGCGAAGCGGCGCAGATCGGCCTCCAGGTCCGCCGCGCGGGCGTACCGGCGCTGGGGCTCCCATTCCAGGCAGCGCAGGACGATGGTCTCCAGGTCCCGGGGCACATCCGGGCGCTTGGTCCGGATGGAGCCGACGCGGCGGCTCGACTGGCCTTCCAGGAGCCCCGCCACCGTGGTGGCCTCGAAGGGGGGCAGGCCCGCCAGCATCGCGTAGAGGGTCGCCCCCAGGCTGTAGATGTCATCCGCCGGGGATGCGGCCGCTCCCCGCGCCTGCTCGGGGCTCATGAAGGCGGGCGTGCCCGCGAAGGCCCAGGTGAGGGTCTGGTCCGCCAGGGCCAGGTCCCGGGCCAGCCCGAAATCCACCACCCAGGGTTTCAGGGCGCCGTCCGGCGCCCGTTCCACGAGGATGTTCTGGGGCTTCAGGTCCCGGTGCACGAGATCCGCCCGGTGGGCGGCCTCCACCGCGCCGGCCACGTCCGCCACCAGCCGGGCCAGGGCCTGGAACCCCAGGTCCTGGCGCAGTTCCGAGAGGGGCGGGCCGTGCACCAGGCGCATGACGATGTAGGGCACCTCCCCGGAGGCGGCCACTTCATGGATGGGGCAGATGGCCGGGTGGCTGACCCGGGCCTGATGATTGGCCTCCCGCACGAAGCGGGCGGCCGCTTCCGGATCCCCGCAGGTGAGCCGCTTGATGGCCACCCGCCGGCCCAGAAGCGGATCCCAGGCCTCGTCCACCCGGCCCATGCCTCCCCGCCCCAGTTCCGGTCCCAGGAGGAACCGCCCGGTCCGGGGGCAGTCCGGAGCCAGGGCCCAGGGGGGGATTTCGGATGGAATTCGGGCGGGCGGGGGTGGGTTCGAGGACATCCTGGCTTTCTTAATGTTCCATTTTTAACATAGTTGCCTTCCCGGTTACCGTTGAGACAGGAGGCCCCATGACCGACGAACTGAAGACCGCCGCCGCCTGGGCGAAGGAACTGGCCCTGCCCGAAAAGAAGCTCAAGGACGCCCTGAAGGCCGCCGGCCTGGAGCCGGACGCCAAGAAGGGGGTCTGCGGCTACTACGCCCAGGCCACCATCGAAAAGGCCCGCAAAGGCCTCAAGTAGCTCCCGGGAGGCATTGCGCGGGGCATGGGGCCGGACTAACGTGAAGTAAACCTCACGTTGCGATGTCCGGAGTCCCCATGCCCCGCCTGCTGTCCGCCCTCGCCCTCGCGGCCGCCCTGGCCACCCAGCTGGTGGCCCAGGAGCCCCCGGAATCCCGCATGAAGGCCCTGGAGGCCCAGGTGGAGGACCTGAGGTGGGAGCTGGACCAGGTGCGCAAGACGGCCGACGACGCCCTCTTCGCCCTGCGCCTCTCCGACGTGGCCGTGGTGGACAAGGTCACCCTCGTGGGCCCGCCCAATCCCAGGGGCGCCGAGACCTACGGCATCCGCAACGAGCGCCACCCCCTGCGCATCTACGCCCACACCTTCGTGCCCAAGGGGCTGGACGCCTCGAAACGGCATCCCGCCATCATCCTCAGCCACGGCGGCGTCCACGCCGACTTCGGCACCTACCACGCCCACATCGTGCGGGAGATGGTGGGGCGGGGCTGGATCGTGGTGGCCCCCGAGTACCGGGGCTCCACGGGCCACGGCAAGGGCCTCCACGACGCCATCGACTACGGCGGCCTCGAGAACGACGACGTGGTGGCCTGCCGGGACTGGGCGGTGGAGGAACTGCCCGTGGACCCGAAGCGCGTGGCCCTCGTGGGCTGGAGCCACGGCGGCATGATCAGCCTCATGGCCGGCTTCGACCACCCGGACAAGTTCCGCTGCATCTACGCGGGGGTGCCCGTCTCCGACCTGCTGGCCCGGGTGGGCTACGCCGGGGAGGAGTACCGCGACCCCAAGACCCTCAAGGCCATGTTCGGCAAGGCCCCCACCGACGACGTGGACCTGCTCAGGCGCCGCAGCCCCGCCTGGAACGTGCACAAGCTCCGGCTGCCCCTGATGGTGACGAGCACCACCAACGACCGGGACGTGAACGTGGTGGAGGTGGAGCAGCTCATCACCCACCTGAAGGCCGCGGGCAAGGCCTTCGAATCGAAGATCGAGCAGGACGCCCCCGGGGGCCACGGCTGGGACCGCATCGACACCACGTACGCCCGGAAGGCGAGAAAGGCCATGTACGCCTTCCTGGAGAAGCACCTGGGCCGCTGACGCGGCCCATGGGAGAATCGACCATCCCCCCGACGGAGTCCCCATGCGACCCTTCCGCGCCCTCCTGGCCCTGTGCCTCGCCCTCGCGGCCCTGCCCGGGCCCGCCTGCACCACGGGGGTGATCAGCGGCAAGGCCACCCCCGACGGGCGGCCCATCCTCTGGAAGAACCGGGACACCCCCGATCGCCACAACCAGGTGGTGCGGGGCGAGGGGGGGCGCTACAGCTTCGTGGGCGTGGCCAACCAGGCCGACCTGGGCGGGCTCCAGATCTGGTCGGGAGTGAACGCGGCCGGGTTCGCCATCATGAACAACGTCAGCTACAACGTGGACGTGAAGGAGGAGGACTCCACCATGGAGGGCACCTTCATGCGCCTGGCCCTGGAGACCTGCGCCACGGTGGAGGACTTCCAGGCCCTCCTGGCCGCCACGGACGGCGGGGGGCGCTTCGTGGCCGCCAACTTCGGGGTGATCGACGCCAAGGGCGGCGCCGCCTACTTCGAGGCCAACGACAAGCGCTTCACCCGCTTCGACGCCGCCGCGGCCCCCGGTGGCTTCCTCGTGCGGGGCAACTACAGCCACTCCGGCCGCAAGGGCCAGGGCGCCGGCTACATCCGCGAGGCCCGGGCCCTGGAACTGGTGGGCGGCCTGCGGGCCCAGGGCCGCCTCACCGTGGAGAACCTCCTGGGCGAGGTCGCGCGGGACACCGCCAACGCCCGCACGGGGGCCTACCCCGCCGAGGCGCGGCGCGGCTGGGCCTGGATCGGGGACAGCATCAACCGCAACACCACCGCCAGTTCGTACGTGCTCCAGGGCGTGCTCCCCGGCGAGGACCCCCTGGCCTCCACCGCCTGGATCCTCCTGGGCCAGCCCATCACCGGCGTGGCCGTGCCCGTGTGGGTGGGCGCGGGCCCCGTGCCCCCCGAGCTCCACGCCCGGCCCATGGCCCCCCTCCACGCCGCCTTCGACCGCATCTCCCGGTTCGCCTACCCGGACCGCTCCGACGACCAGGTCCGCTACCTGGACGTGGCCCGCATGTACGACCCCGCCAAGGGCCTCCTGGCCCCCCTGAGGGAGATGGAGCGGCGGAACTTCGAGGAGGTCCGCAAGGCGGGCCCCAAGGCCGACCGCAGGGCCCTGCAGGAGGGCATCGCCCGGCGCACCCTGGAGGCGGTGCTCCAGCTCCTGTCCGGGCGGGGCCTGCCTGAATAGGCTCTCATCCGGGCTGGAATCGGGATTCTGATCGTGGTATCCTTTCGCACCCGCGAGGACCTCCGAGCATTCGGCGGAGAAGACTTCCGGGATTGGAGAACGGATGCAATCGAACGCCCCGTGCCGGGAAGCCTCCGGCGCCGTCCTGCTGATCGAGGACGAAGCCATGATCCGGGTCCTGGTAAGGGATCTGCTTGAATTGAACGGGTTCCGGGTCCTGGAAGCGGTCTCCGGGGAGCAGGCCCTGGCCCTGGCCGGGACCCCCCTGCCCCCCCTCGCCTTCGTCATCACCGACCACACCATGCCCGGCATGGACGGCTGCGACACCCTGGCGGCCCTCCGGACCCTGATCCCGGACCTCCGGGCCATCCTCGTCAGCGGCTTCCCCCTGGAGGACTGCCTGCGGGGCAGGACGGTCCCCGACTGCCTCTTCCTGGCCAAGCCCTTCACCATCGCCGCCTTCGAGGGGACGGTGAAGGCCCTGCTGGAGACCGGGTCCCTCCCGGTGCTGGGCGGGGAACCGGCTACGGCCTGCCCCTGAGGGCGGCCCCCATCCGGTCCAGGGCCTCCCGCAGGAGGGCGCTGGGGCATCCGAAATTGAGCCGCACGTGGCCTTCGCCCCCCGTGCCGAAGGTCTCGCCCCCGATGAGGGCCACCCGGGCCTCCTCCAGGAAGAAGCGGGCGGGATCCCCGCCCAGGCCCGCCTCCCGGCAGTCGATCCAGGCCAGGTAGGTGGCCTCGGGCGGATCCATGCGCAGCCCGGGCAGGAGGCCTCCCATGGCCTCCGCCAGGGTGCGCCGGTTCGCCTCCAGTTCGGCCATCACCGTGTCCAGCCAGGGCTGGCCGTGCCGGTACGCGGCCTCGGCGGCGACGATCCCGAGCAGGTTCACCCAGGGGACGAGACCCTTCCGGGCGCGCAGGTAGGCCTGGCGCAGGCCGGGATCCTGGATCACGGCGAAGCTGCAGGTGAGGCCGGCCACGTTGAAGGTCTTGCTGGGGGCCATGAGGGTGATGGTGCGCCGGGCCACCTCCGGGTCCAGGGAGGCCAGGGGGACGTGGCGCCGGCCCCCGAAGAGGAGGTCGCAGTGGATCTCGTCGGAGACCATGGCCACCCCGCGCTCCAGGCAGGCCTCCGCCATGGCGCCGAGCTCCTCCCGGCTCCAGGCCCGGCCCACGGGGTTGTGGGGGTTGCAGAGCAGGAAGGCCCGGGTGCGGTCGCCCAGGGCGGCCTTGAAGGCGGCGGGGTCGAAGCCCCACCTGCCGCCGGCGTCCGGCGCCAGGAGGACCTCGGCCCGGGCCATCCCCGCCGTGGCGGGCGCGTGCAGGAAGGGGGTGTAGACGGGGACCTGCACCAGGGCCTCGTCCCCGGGCCCGCCCAGGGCGTGGCAGGCCAGGTTGAGCCCCGTGACGACGCCCGGGATGAAGACGATGTCCCCGGGTTCCACGCGCCAGCCGTAGCGCGCCCAGAGCCTGGCGACGATGGCCTCCCGGAGGCTGGCGGCGCCCGTCTCCGGGGCCCCCGCCAGGTCCGTGTAGCCCAGCACCCCCTGGCCGATCCGCGCGCGCAGGGCCTCCAGCACGGGCTCGGGGGCGGCGAAGTCCATGTCCGCCACCCACAGGGGCAGCACATCGCCGTCGAAGAGCCGCCACTTGAGGCTGTCGGTGTCGCGGCGGGTATGGGGCGGTGGGAACGGGGTGTACATGCTTCCAGGAGAACGCGCGGGGCGCCCCTCTGGCAAGGGCCGCGCCTTCAGGCGCCCTCCAGGGCCTCCAGGGCGCGGCCGATCTCCTCCGCCGAATAGGGCTTGGCGATGGCGCCGGCCCGGGGATCGGCCTGCAGGACGGCCTCGGTCTCCCGCTCCAGGAAGCCGGTGCCCACGAGGATCCGCAGGGTAGGGAAGCGGGTCCGGATGGCCTCCAGGGTCTCCAGGCCGTTCATCTCGGGCATGTTCATGTCCAGGATCACCAGGTCCGGCGCCCCGGCCCGGTCCAGCTCCGCCAGGGCCTCCCTGCCCCCGGACACCGCGCGCACCCGGTGGCCGTGGGCCTCAAGCAGGGGCGGGATCGTCGACCGGATCAGGTCCTCGTCGTCCACCAGGAGGATATCCATGGGCGCCTGGGGCCGGGGGGCGGGCCCTTCGCCGGCGGCGGCGGGCCCGTTGTCGCAGGCGATGCCCAGGATCGCCCGGGTTCCCCGCCCCGGCTCGCTCTCCAGACGCAGGTAGCCCCCGTGGGACCGGGCCGCGTTGAACACCTGCGAGAGGCCAAGGCCGGTGCCCTTCCCCATGGGCTTGGTGGTGTAGAAGGGCTCCATGGCCCGCCGGAGCACCTCGGGGGCCATGCCCTCGCCGGTGTCCTCCACCACGATCTCCACGCAGCCCGCGGGTCCACGCCGGGTCGTGATGCGCAGCCGGCCCCCGCCGGGCATGGCGTCCACGGCGTTCACGCACAGGTTCATGAGGGCCCCGCCCAGGGCCCCGGGTTCGCCCGTGATGGGCGGCAGGTCCTCGCCCAGGTCCATGACGAGCTCGTACTTCTTCAGGAGGGTGCGGTCCAGGAGCCCCATCTCCTGCCGGACCATGGCGTTGAGGTCCAGCCCCACGGGCTGGGTGATCTCCTTGCGGGTGAACCCCACCAGGGCCTTCACCATCTCCCGTCCGCGGCCCGCGGCCTGCTCCACCAGGGCCAGCGAGGCCAGGAGCTCCGCGTCCCGGGAGCGCTGGAGGCGGAGCACCTCCGTCACGGCCAGGATGGCCGCCAGGGTGTTGTTCATGTCGTGGGCCACGCCCCCCGCCAGGCGTCCCAGGCTCTCCAGCTTCTGGAAGTGGTCCAGTTCGCCCTCCAGGCGGCGGCGTTCCGCCGCGGCCCGCTTCAGGGGCGTGATATCCCGGGTGACCGAGAGGCAGACCTCCTCGCCCCCCAGGCGGATGAGGCGCGAGGACACGAGGGCGTCGAAGGGGGTGCCGTCCTTCCGGCACAGGCGCACCTCCACCGAGGCCACCTGGCCCCGGTTGCGCAGTTCCTCCGCCCAGGGGATCCGGTCCGCCGGATCCGCCCAGATGCCCAGTTCGGTGGCGGAGCGGCCGGCGACCTCCTCCCGGCCGTACCCGGAGATGACGCAGAAGCCTTCATTGACCAGCAGGTACCGGCCGTCCTGGAGGGAGGAGAGGGAGATGGCGTCGGGGCTGGCCTCGAAGGCCACCTCGAAGCGCTCCTCCGAGGCCCGGAGCTCCTCCTCCGCCCGGAGGGCGTCCGTGATGTCCCGGAAGAAGCTGAGGCAGTTGTCCGTGCGGGGATCCAGGGCCACCCGCACCTCCAGGTCCGCCAGGGCGCCATCGGCCTTCCGGTGCCGGGTGCGGAACTGGACCACCCCCTCCCGGTGGATCAGGGCGATGCGCTCCTGCACGTCCTCGGCCGAATCGAGGACGTCGAATTCGTGGATGAAGCGGCCCACCACCTCCTCCCGCGTCCGGCCCGTGATGCGGCAGTAGGCCTCGTTCACGTCCAGGATCCGGCCGTCGGGGCCGTTGGTCCAGTACCCGTCGAAGGCCAGGGCCAGGGTCGCGCCGAGCCGGGCGTTGCTCTCCTCCAGGGCCGCCTCCCGCTGGTGGAGCTGCCGGGCCATGTCGTCGAAGGTGGCCGCCAGCTGCCCCAGCTCCCCCCCCTGGACCCGGTCCGCGATCTCCGCGCGGTCCCCCCGGGCCAGGCGCAGGGAGGCCTCCCGCAGGGTGTCCACCGGGGCCAGGATGGAGCGCTTGGCCACGGCGCTGGCGGCGAGGAAGGCCAGGAACCACACCAGGCCCATGAAGGCCAGGTTGCGCCGGATGGTGCGGTTGGCCCCGGCCAGCACCGCGTCCAGGGGGATGCCCCCCCGGATGATCAGGTAGGGGGTTGCCTCCCCCTCCAGCAGCAGCTTGTACGTGAGGATGATCCGCCGTTCCCCCAGGAGGGCCGAACGCCCGATGTGGATCTCCTCCTCCGGGAAGGCCCGGATCTCGCCCATGGTCCTGGCGTCGAAGGGGGTGCCGATGCGGTCGCCGGGCTCCGGGGCCCGGTAGAGGATGATGCCCCGGTGGTCCACGAAGGTGAGGATGGCCCCCGCCGGCATGCGGCTCCGTTCCAGCGCCTCCCTGAAGCTCTCCAGGCGGAACCCGATGGAGAGCACGTCGGTCACTTCGCCTCCGGCGTCCAGGACCGGGTAGCCTAGGTTGAGGCTGGGACGGGAGGTGGCGCGGGAGACCACGTACTCCCCCGAGGCCAGGCGCCGGTGGCTCAGGGCCTGCTGGAAGTAGCGCCGGTCGCCGATGGTGAACGGAGGTTTGACGGGGACGGCGGTGGCCCACACGAGGCCCGCGCGGTCCGCCACGAAGATATTGGAAATGGCGGGATTCCTGGAAAGGAGTTCCTGGAAGAGGCGGGTGACGGGTTCCGCCTGCTTGTTCCGGATGATGGGCAGGTGGGCCAGGGCCGTCAGGAGCTGGCGGGCCGAGGCCACCTGGCCGGCCTGCTCCGCCCGCACCGCCGCCCCCAGCCGGGCCAGGTCCCGGGTGGCGTCCTCCACGGCCCTCCGCCGGGCCTGGACCCCCATGGCCAGCACCAGGCCCACCATGGGCAGGGCCATGATGAGCACCACGAGGCGCAGCTGGCTCTTGATGGAAATGCGGTTGAGGAGGGGCATGGACCCGTCCGCTGGGGAGATTGCCTTCATGCTGTACTCATCCAGCCTGTTTGGGAAGCGGGGGAAGGGCCGGGAAGGGGCCGGGAATGGGCTATGATGGCTCCATTCCATGGATTCCCTACCGTGAGCGCCCAGGCCTCCAGATCCCCCGTCCAAGGCCTTAAATACGGGGTCATCGCCCTGAATCTCTTCGTGTACGCCCTGGCGGGCCTGATGCTGACCCTCAGCCGCGGCCGGCACGAGCGGCAGGTCTTCCTCACCACCCGGACCCTGGCCCGCACCATTGCCGATAATGTTTCGGGGCTCCTGGACAAGCTGGACGTGGGCCTGGATTCGGCGGTCCGGGAGGTGGAACGCCAGATGGCCGCCGGGGGCCTGGACGGTCCCCGCCTGACCGTGTTCCTGGACAAGGCGCGGACGGCGATCCGCGATTTGGAGGGCATGTGGGTGGTGGACACCCGGGGCAGGCTCGTGGGGGGCCCCGGCCTGGACCCGGCCAACCCCGTCTCCGTGGCGGACCGGGAGTACTTCCGCCGGCTCAGCCAGGGGCCGGATCCGGGCCTCGTCACCTCCAAGCCGGTCATCGGCCGCATTTCCGGTGCCTGGGCCGTCATGGTCTGCCGCCGTTTCAACGCCCCGGACGGCTCCTTCGGGGGCATCGTCATGGGCTCCCTGCGCATGGTGGACCACTTCAGCGCCATGTTCGCAAGGGTCCACGTGGGCCCGGACGGGCTCATCGTGCTGCGGGACGGGGACCTCACCCTCGTCAGCCGCTATCCCCCCAGTTCCGATCCCGGGGCCCAGCCCAACACCAACACCACGCAGCCCGCGGTGCGGGCCCAGGTGAAGGCCAGCCCCGAAGCGGGCTCCTTCGCCACCCACCACGCGGTGGACCACCTGCGCCGCAACTTCAGCTACCACCGCGTGCCCGGGTACGACTACTACGTCTTCGTGAGCCGCAGCCCCAGCGACTACCTGAAGGCCTGGTGGAGCGAGGCGATCCTCGTGGGCGTCCTGCTCACGGTGTTCACGGCCGCCTCCGCCCTGTACGCCCGGGGCGAGATCCGCAGGGCCCGGGCGGCCCTGGACGAGCGGGAGCGCCACTTCCAGGCGGCCCTGGAGTTCCAGCCCGTGCCCATCGGCATCAGCGAGGGGGACCGCATCGTCTGGGTCAACCGCGCCTTCCGCGAGACCTTCGGCTACGCCCGGGAGGACATCCCCACCCTGGAGACCTGGAACCGCCTCGCCTACCCCGACCCCGGGTACCGCGCCCAGGCCACGGCCCTCTGGCTCGCCTCCATGGCCCAGGCCAGGGCCGAGGACCGGGCCTCCGACCCCCACGAGTTCAAGGTCGCCTGCAAGGACGGTTCATCCCGCCGGGTCCTCATCCGGGGCCGGCAGGTGGGGGAGCGCTTCCTCGTCACCTTCATGGACGTGACGGCCCTGAGGCGGGCCGACGAGGAGCGCCGGGCCCTGGAGGACCAGGTGGGCCACCTCCAGCGCCTGGAGAGCGTGGGCCGGCTCGCCGGAGGCATCTCCCACGACATGAACAACATCCTGGGGGCCATCCTGGCCGTGGCCGAGGTGCTGCAGATCAAGGAGGGAGAGCACCGCAAGCTGGCCGACCTGGTGGTGGAGGCGGCCCAGCGCGGACGGGCCCTCCTCCGGAACCTGATGGCCTTCGCGCGCAAGGATCTGCCGGACGCCGAGGACCTGGACCTGAACGCCCTCGTGAGGACCCAGGCGGAGCTCCTGTCCAGCACCACCCTGCAGCGGGTGGACCTGGTGCTGGACCTGGAGCCTGGACTGCCGCGCATCGTGGGGTCCCCCGCCACCATGGCCACGGCCCTGATGAACCTTTGCATGAACGCCGTGGACGCCATGCCCGGCGGAGGGACCCTCACCCTCCGGACCCGCAGCCTGGACGGGGGCCGGGTGGAGCTCGCCGTGCGGGACACGGGCCAGGGCATGCCTTCGGACGTGCTGGCCCGGGCCCTGGAGCCCTTCTTCACCACCAAGCCCGTGGGCAAGGGCACCGGGCTGGGCCTCTCCATGGTCTACGGCACCGTGAAGGCCCATCGGGGCACCCTGGACCTGCGCAGCGAGGAGGGACGGGGCACGGAGGTGCTCATCGCCCTGCCCATCGGTTCGGGCCCCGGGGCTCCCACCGTCCGGGAGGGGGCCGGCCCCGCCGAAACCCGCCCCCTGCGGGTGCTCCTGGTGGACGACGACCCCATCATGCGGGAGGGCAGCGCCCTGGTCCTGCGCAGCCTGGGCCACGCCGTCGGGGAGGCCGAGGGCGGCCTCGAGGCCCTGAGGCTCTTCGGGGACGGCATGGGCTGGGATCTGGCCGTGCTGGACCTGAACATGCCGGGCATGGACGGCTTCACGGCCCTGGAGCGCCTGCGGGCGGTGCGCTCGGGCCTTCCGGTGCTCGTGGTGAGCGGCTACGTGGATGATCCCGGCCGCGCGCGCCTGGCCTCCCTGGACCGGGTCGAGATCCTGGCCAAGCCCTTCGAGCGCCAGCAGCTCCAGGAAGCCATGGCCCGCCTGGCCTTGTGACGGAGGCCCGCCGTGCTGCTGCTCCATGGGATCTACCGGTTCAAGGAAGCCCCCGTCGCCTATCGCGCCGACCACTGCACCCGCTGCGAGGGACCCACCGTTTCCGTGAAGCTTTCCGGCTTCTGCTGGATCCACGTGTTCTTCGTCCCGGCGATCCCCCTGGGCCGTCACCACCGCTGGAAATGCCGCACCTGCGGCCAGGACCCCCGCATCGACGCCCGAAGCACCTCCAGCCTCGTCCTCGTCGCGATCCTTCTCGCCCTGGCGGCAGGCACCTGCCTCCTGTTCTGGTTCACGCCCGCCGAAGGGGTGGGGGGCGAGGGCATATGGGGCATCCGCATCTTCCTTTCGATCACGTGCGCCCTGATCCTCCTGTGGATGCGGTCCTTCCTCCGGACCCCGAAGCTGAAGGACCTCCTCGCCCGGGTGGAACCGGCCTCCCGCACCGAATGCCTCCTCTGCGGCGCCGCCCTGGAGCAGCGGAACCCGCCCAGGTGCCCCCGGTGCGGCGTGGACAGGCTGGAACTGGAGCCGGGTTCCGCCCGCTGAAGGAGGAGGTACACTGAAGGCCTCCCCCACCACCCGCCCAGGAATCCCGCCATGCGCCTGTTCATCCTCTCCCTGGCCCTTTTCCTGGGAACCTGCAGCCCGGCTCCGTCCCAATCCGCCGACCGGGGGCGGGTGGAATGCCTCCGGTACCTGCGGGCCTACCAGTTCGCCGAAAGCGCCCGGAAGCAGTTCCTCGTCTCGGTGAACCGGAACCCCGCCAGCGGCAAGTACCAGGAATGCTTCCAGTGCATCGCCGACCAGTTCACCGCCCTGAACCTGGAGCCCCGGTTCAGGGAGGTCCTGCTTTCCTTCATGACCGTGGATGAGCTGAGCAGGCTCAACGATTTCCTGGAATCCGCCCTCGGGCGCAAGCTCATCCAGTTCGCCCTGGCCGGGGGGGACGAAGGCCGCTTCCGGGAGATCATGACCCGGGAGGATCTCGCGGAAATGGCGCGGATCCAGAAGGAGCCCTTCTACCGGGCCGCCTCCGCCTTCAACGACCGCGGCCTTCCCCGCATCTCGGGCGGGGACGTGGCCAGGGCGTACCTCCTGGAGTTCCGGCAGAAGTGCAACCAGTTCCCCCACCCCTGGTAGGCGGGCTCAGGCAGAGGTTCCCATGCAGATGAACGATATCCCCTTCGCCCTCACCGACTGGTCGTCGGTGGAGCCCACCGAGCATCCCGGCATCACGGGTACGGCCACCTGGCGCACCCGCCAGTTCGGTCCCATCCGGGTCCGCATCGTGGAGTACAGCCCCGGCTACCTGGCGGACCACTGGTGCAGCAAGGGCCACATCCTCCTGTGCCTGGAGGGCCATCTGGAAACGGAGCTGGAGGACGGCCGGGTCTTCCTGCTCACCCCCGGCATCAGCTACCAGGTGGCCGACGGGGCCGAGCCCCACCGCTCCCGCACCCAGGTGGGCGCGAAGCTCTTCATCGTCGACTGACCATGCATCCCTGGCTCCTCCTGCCCTGCCTCGCGGCCCCGGCCCAGCCCTCGCCCTTCTCCGGCACCTGGGCCCTGGTCTCCGCTCCCGATATGCCCGCCCTCATCGCCGCGGCCACGGCCAACCTCAGGCCCGCGGACCGGGTGGAGGCCCGGGAACGGCTGACCGCGAACAACCCCATCCACCGGGAACTGACCCTCAGGGCGGACCCGCGCCTGGTCACCCTGGCCTGGGAGGGCCAATCGGCCATGCGCATGCCCATGGGCGGGCGGGCCGTGCCCTGGACGGGTCCCGATGGCCGCAAGGACCTGGTCTCCGCCCGCCTCGAGGGCTCGGACCTGGTGCAGACCCTCCTGGGGGAGGACGGCATGCGCACCTGCGTCTTCCGCCTCGAGAACGGCCTCCTCCAGGTGCGGGTGAGGTGAAGGCCATGCGCCTGCCGGCCCCCATCACCTACACCCTCACGTACCGCCGCCGATGAACCCTTCCCTTCCCAGGCCCCCCATGTCCCACCCCTTGGATCATTGCCCCTCCTGCGGCGCCGCCCTGGACCCGGGTTTCCTCTCCTCGCCCTCGGGCTGCATCCAGTGGACGGACAGGGCCCCCGGCCTCGCGTCGCGGCTGCTGGCCACGGGGGACGTGCTCGTGGATCCCTCCGAGCCCTCCAGGCTCTACCTGCACGGCTGGCGCTGCCCGGCCTGCGGGCTCATCCTCCTGGGGCCCCAGGACCCGGCCCCCGCGCCTCCCGCCCCATGAACATCCGCCCCGCCACCCCCGCCGACGCGCCGGCCCTCGCCGCCCTGGCCTCCGCCTTCCGGGACCACCTGCAACGCCCGGTCCCCACGGACGCCCAGTTCCTCGCGAGCATCGAGGGGCTCCTGGCCGGCGGCGACGCGGAATTCCTCCTCCTGGAGGAGGGCGCGCCCGCGGGCTACGTGCTCCTGCGCTTCCGCCACTCCATGTGGGCCTCGGGCATGGAGGCGACCCTGGAGGATCTCTTCGTGCATCCCGAACGGCGCGGGCGCGGGTTCGGCCGTGATCTGGTGGCCGCCGCCCTGGAGCGGGCCCGGGAACGGGGCTGCGCCACCATCTGCCTGGACACCAACGAGCACAACGCCCCCTCCCAGGCCATCTACCGCTCCTTCGGCTTCAGCGCCTTCTCCCGCCGCTGGAACGGGAACCAGGTCTTCCACCGCCGCGCCCTCCCCTGAAAACAGGCTGGCCATGAAGCGCTTCCTCAAGTACGCCCTGATCACCCTCCTGGCCCTGGCCGCCCTCGCCGTGGCGGGGCCGTGGCTGGCGCGCAAGGGCATGTCCCCCCTCGTGGACGGGGAGACCCTCGCCGGCGGCAGGATCGTCGCCGCCGTGGACGCCACGAGCCCCATGCCCGTGGCCGCCTACGTGCTGCGCCTGGGGGACGGGAAGTTCGCCCTGGTGGACACGGGCATGGACCCCCAGGCGAAGGCCGTCCGGGCCACCCTCGCGCGCCTGGGCGCGACCGAGGCGGACGTGGAGGCCGTCTTCGTCACCCACCTCCACGGGGATCACACGGGGGGGATCGCCAGCTTCCCCCGGGCGGTCCGCTACCGCCTGGAGGTCCCCGGGGCGCCCGTCCCCGCCGGTTCCACCGCCCGGCGCTTGCGCGACGGCGATACCGTCACCCTGGGGCGCGACACCCTCCAGGCCTTCGCCGTTCCCGGCCACACCCCCGAAAGCGGCGCCTACCTGATCTTCGGGGTGCTCTTCCTGGGGGACGCCGCCGCGGGGCAGTACAACGGCCGGATCGGTGGCCCGCCCCTCTTCGTGTCCGCCGACCGCAAGCGGGGCCAGGCCTCCCTCAAGGCCCTGGCGGCCCGCCTCCAGGCCCCGGGGATCCAGGTGGACGCCCTGGCCTTCGGCCACCAGGGCCCCCTGAAGGGCCTGGCGCCCCTGGTGGCGTGGGCGAAGGACCATTAAAAAACAACCCCCGCCAGGACTGGCGGGGGTTCGTCTGGAGGCGCCGATCGGAATCGAACCGATGAATGGCAGATTTGCAGTCTGCGGCCTTACCACTTGGCTACGGCGCCGGAACCCTTAGTCTAGCACGGGCCGGGCCCCTCCTGGCAACATTTGCGACCGGCGGGGATTCCGGCCGGAAAAGGAAAAGGACCTGCCTGGCAGGTCCTTTTCTTTTTGGAGCGGGTGAAGGGATTTGAACCCTCGACTTCAACCTTGGCAAGGTTGCACTCTACCACTGAGTTACACCCGCGGTGGAAATTCAACTTTACCACAGTGGGGGGTGGCGTCAAGCCTCAATTGCAGCCTGGCAAGCGGGGCACTTCCCGAAGAGGGTCAGCTGGTGCCGGGTGATGAGGAATCCCGAGGCTTTTTCCATGGCGGCCAGGTTCGCCTCCAGGGCGCAGCCGTCCACCTCCACGGTCCGCCCGCAGGTCTCGCAGGTGAGGTGGTGGTGGTGATGGGGGGAACGGCAAAGGACGAAGCGCATCACCTGGTCCGCGCCCTGCAGGCTCTCCGCCCAGCCCTCGGACACGAAGCGCTCCAGGTTGCGGTAGACGGTGGGGATCCCCGAGCGGCGCTTCTCCATGCCTGACCAGATCTCCTCGGCCGTGAGGGGGCGCTCGGAATCCTTGAGGACCTTGAGGATGGCCTCGCGCTGGGGGGTCTGGCGCATGCCCGCGGCCCGGAGGGAGTGGGTGTGGGATGGGGGGGCGGCGGTTCGCGGCATGGCCCCAGGATGCCAAATCCGGGCCCCGCCGCCAACCGTCCGCCTCGGCGCGGGGTAGAATGGCCGCCATGCCCCCCCCCGAACCGGTGACCAAGGCGTCCGGCGCCAGCGCCCCCCCCTTCCTCCCCCTGGCCTTCAGGTTCGCCGTCGCCTTCGGCCTCATGGCGCTCCATCTGGCCCTCCCCTGGGAGGGGCCGGCCCCCGGCGAGGGCGCGTACATGGCCATCCTGGCCTTCCTCTTCCTGGAGAGCGCCTGGGAGGCCCGGCGCATGTCGGACCTGGCCGGGAACCCCTTCGCCACGCCGTCCAAGGGCTGGATCCACCTGAACCTGGTGCTGGACATGCTGCTGGTGACCCTCATCGTGGCCTTCCACGGGGTCGACCAGGAGCGCCTTGCGACCATCTACATCTTTCCGGTGCTGGCCTCGGCCTTCTACCTGGGCATCAAGGGCATCGTCGCCATCGGGCTGCTCTCCTCCGCCACCCACATCGCCTGCGTGGCCCTCTACACCCAGGGGGTCCTGCCGCCCTTCGGGCACTCGGGGCCAGAGACGGCGGTGGAGGGCTTCCAGCTGGCCTACATCCTGGGCTTCACCTCCCTGGTCATCTTCGGGGCGGCCCTCGTGGTCATCGTGATCCGGAGCCAGATGGAGGTGCTGCGCACGGACCTGAGCCGCACCGAGGCCGCGGTGGACGAGCTGAGCGCCCTCTACCGCCGGGTCTTCGAGTCCATGTTCTCGGGGCTCGTCATCACGGGCCTGGACGGGCGCATCGCCTCCGCCAACCCCGCCGCCGAGAAGATCCTCCACGCCCCCCTCCCCGCGGGGACCCCCATCCGCGAAACGGGGTTCGGGGACCTGGAGGGCCTCATGGCCCAGACCCGGGAGCGCCGCTTCGAGACCGCCTTCACGACCGCCGAGGGCGCCCGCCGCATCGTGGGCGGGAACATCACGCCGCTCCTGGGCGGCGAAGGCTCGCCCACGGGGCACCTGCTGGTGTTCCAGGACCTCACGGAGATCAAGGTACTGGAGGAGCGCACCCGCCTCTCGGAGCGCATGGCCACGGTGGGCGAGCTCTCCAGCGAGATGGCCCACGAGCTGCGCAACCCCCTGGCCTCCATCCTGGGGTGCGTCCAGCTCCTCAAGCAGGGCGACCAGCCCCGGCCCATGATGGACCGGGTGCTGACGATCCTCCTGCGGGAGTCGGAGCGGGTCAGCGGCATCGTCACCGACTTCCTGGACTTCACCCGCCCCCGCGCGGCGCGCATGCAGGCCATCTACCTCCCCGCCCTGGCCGAGGAGGTGCGCGCGGCCTGGGAGACCGATCCCCGCAAGGAGGGCATCGCCCTGGAGATGGAGGAGCCCCCGGCCGTGGAGATCCATGGCGACGCCTCCTGGGTGCACCAGATCTTCACCAACCTGCTCAGCAACGCCCGCAAGGCCCTGGCGGGGGTCGAGCACCCCCGGGTCCAGGTGGGTTTCCGGCTGGAGGGGGACCGGGTGCTGGCCTCCGTCGCCGACAACGGCTGCGGCATGGGGGAGGAAAGGCGCCGCGCCCTCTTCCTGCCCTTCGCCAGCGGCTTCGAGGAGGGGACGGGCCTGGGCATGAGCCTGGTCTTCCAGTTCATCCGGCAGATGGGCTGGGAAATCCGGGCGGAAAGCGAGCCCGGCCAGGGAACCTGCATCCATCTTGAGATTCCCATGGCGCCCGATCGGCGGCCCTGAGGCGCACCTGGACCGGAAGACCTTGCCAATCGCCCGGGAAGGTGGGACATTGCCATTACTTTTTACATCCCGCCCGGGGCAGGGTCTTCGCCGGTCTCGATCCCGGGATCATCGAGGCAGCGCACCCTCCAGGATTCGGCATGAACCGCAAGCTCATTCGGCCCAACCTCACCGAGATCAAGGAGAAGATCGGCCGCACTCCGAAGGCCCAGGCCGCGGCGGATCCGCCCACGGTCACCAAGGCCCCCGCGGAGGCGGTCATCGCCGGCGCCCCCGGCGGCAGCCCCGACGCGGCCAGCCTGCCCCAGGGCACGGGCAGCCCCCGGCGCAAGATCGCCCCCCCCGAGCAGACCAACGCCGAGAGCTTCTACTACCTCAAGCAGATGCAGGCCAAGACCCCCATGGTCATCGTCCTCCAGGACGACGAGAAGCTCCGGGGCGTCATCGAGTGGTACGACAAGCACTGCCTGAAGATCAACCGGGTCAAGGAGCCCAACGTCCTCGTCCCCAAGCACAACATCAAGTATCTCTACAAGGCCGAGGAGGAGCCCCGCATCCGCCGGTCCAGGGGCTCGAAGAAGGACGAGTCGGCCTCCCCGGACGTGGAACTGCCCCTCTACGACTGAATGAAGCCGCGCCTCGTCGTCACCCTGGGGGACCCCTGCGGGATCGGCCCCGAGCTGCTCCTGCGCACGCTGCCCCAGCTGGCCGGGATGGCCGGCCTCACCGTGTGCGGTTGCCGCGCGGGCATGGATCTCCTGGCGGGGGGGCCCATCCCCTTCGCCTGGGTGGACGGGCCGGAGGGCCCGGAACTGGAAACGGGCGGAGCGCGGGCCCGGTGGATCGACCCTGAACCCGGCATCACCCCGGGCCACCTGGTCCTGGGCCAAGGGGGGGCGGCATCCGGACGTGCGGCCGTCGAAGGGGTGCGGGCCGGGGCCGCCGAGGTGATGGCCGGCCGGGGCGACGCCCTCGTCACCCTGCCCCTGGCCAAGGCCGCGGCCCACGCCGCGGGCTACGCCATCCCCGGGCACACGGAATTCCTCCAGGATCTGGCGGGGGCGCCCCGGGTGCTCATGGCCTTCGTGGCCCCCGGCCTCTCGGTCGTCCTGCACACGGTGCACCAGAGCCTGCGCTCGGTCATCGAGGAACTGGACCGGGACGCGGTGGCCCGGACCCTCTCCTTCGCCGCGGACCGCTTCGCGCGCCTCACGGGCGATCCCGGCCCCCGGGTGGCCCTGTGCGCCCTCAACCCCCACGCCGGGGAGGGCGGCGCCTTCGGGCACGAGGACACCCTCCTGGAGGGCGCCGTGGAGGACGCCCGGGCCTGGGCCGGCCAGGACCTCTGGCGGGACCATCCCTCCCCCTTCCCCCCCGGCCCCGCCCCCGCGGGCTGGGAGCTCTTCCCCGGCCGGGGCCGGGCCTCCGGGGCGGCGCTGCCCGCCTTCAGCGGCCCCCACCCCTCGGACACCCTCTTCCTGCGGGCCTGGCGGGGCGAATTCGACCTGGTGGTGGCCCTCTACCACGACCAGGGCCTGATCCCCGTGAAGGTGCTGGAGCCTGAGACGGCCGTGAACCTGACCCTGGGGCTGCCCTTCGTGCGGACGTCCCCGGATCACGGCACGGCCTTCGGCATCGCCGGGCGCTGGCAGGCGGATCCCAGGAACTTCCTGCAGGCCGCGGCCCTGGGCGCGCGCCTGGGCCTGCGGGCGCGCCGGCCATGAGGGGCCAGGACCTCCTCCTCGCCCTCCTCCTGGCGGTGCCGCCCTGGCTGGGCTTCCTCCTCTTCCGGTGGCGGCGCCGGGCCGGCATGGCCTACGGCTACTTCCTGGGCGGCATCCTGGCGGTGCTGGCCATCCCCTGGCCCCAGTGGGGCAGCCGGGGCCTGCCCGCGGCCCACCTGGGCGGGGCCCTCCTGGGCTTCTCCCTCTTCCTCCAGGCCCACCGGGAGGGGCGCCAGGGCCTGCGCAACCTGGCCGTGGGCGTGGGCGGCGCCACCTTCTTCGCTTGGCTGGCCGGAACCCTCGTGGGCATGGATATGCGCTCCGTGCTGGGCTTCTGGGCCACCGCACTCCTGGAGACGGCCCTGTGGCTGCTCCTTTCGGATCTGGGCTACCGCCTCACCCGGGGTCGCTGGCTGGCCCTACGCATGCCCGCTGCGGGCGGCGCGGCCTTCCTGGCGGTCACCGCCATCCATCACCTGTTCACCTCGGGCGTGCCCCCCTTCTCCTGGGCGGCCTCCCTCCTGGCGGGAATCCTCCTGGGCCTCGTGGCTTTGCACCAGCTCTGGTGGCTGCGGGAGCAGGGCATCTGGGTGGAGGGCCGCGGGGACGGCCTGCGCACCGCCCTCTCGGCCCTGGAGCGGGACCTGCCCCCCGAGGGCCCCACCCTCGCCTACGCCATCGAGGCCCGCCAGCCCATGTTCCTCGTCAACGACAAGGGCGTCCTGCTGGAGACCAACACGGCCTTCAGCCGCCTCGTGGGCCTGCCCCGGCACCAGATGAAGGGCTTCCAGGTGCAGGACCTCTTCCAGGGGGCCGACACCCCCGCCTGGGAGGCCCTGCGGGCCCAGCTGCTCCAGGAATCCCGGGGCGCCGTGACGGCCACCCTCGTGCGGCGCGACTCCTCCTTCGCCCCGGCGCGCCTGGAGGCCGTGACCTTCGACCGGAACATCGCCCTCGTGTGGATCGCGGACCGGACCCCCGGGAGCCTGGCCCTGCGTCCCGACGACGCGGCGCCCACCGAGGCCGCCCCCGGCCGCGCCCCGCACCGGCTCCAGGCCCTGCCCGCCCTGCGGGGGATGCTCCCGGAACTGGCCCGGGTGCTGCCCCCCGCCCTGGACCTGGGCCTGCGGGCCGGGCCCCTCACCCTCGTGCTGGAGGAGGCCCCCCTGCGCCAGACCCTGGCCCAGCTGGTGCTCCACGGCCGGCAGAGCCTGCGGGAGGGCCGCATCGTTCTCGTCCTGGAGCCCGTGGATCTGGGGAGCAGGGCCATGGCCCGCCTTTCCCTGGAGCTGGAGGGGACCCGGGCGCCCTGGGAGGGCGACTTCCTGGGCCTTTCCTGGCTCCACCGCCGGGTGCGCGAATGCGGCGGCATCCTGGAGGTGGACCGGGACGCCACCGGGTGGCTGGCGCCCCGCATCCTCCTGCCCCGGGCCGAGGACGCCGGAGCCCAGGGCCCCCTCGCGGGCCGCACGGCCTGGGTCCTCCACGGGGATCCCTCCGTGGCCCGGGCGGTGGAGGACGAGCTCCGGAGCGCCGGGGGCTCCGCCGTCACCTTCCACGACCTCCAGGCCCTGCTGGAGGCCACCCGCACCGCCGCCCCCCCCGATGTCCTCGTGCTGGAGCGCACCCGCACCCTGGAGCGCTACCAGGGCCGCCTCTGCGACCTGGGCGGCACCTCCGTGCCCACCCTGCTCCTGGACGACGGGCGCCCCCTGCCCCAGGGGGAGCGGGCCCCGGCCCGCCTCGTGCTCCTGGAGCCCCCCTTCCCGGGGCCCGATCTCGTCACCTGCGTCCTCGCGCTCCTGCCATGACTTCGAATCCGGAGGAACCCATGCCCACCGTCGCCCTCATCCTCGCCGCAGGCCTCGGCAAACGCATGAAGTCCGCCCTCCCCAAGGTGCTCCACCCCGTCCTGGGCGATCCCTCCCTGCTCTGGGCCCTGCGGGCCCTGCCCCCCGCCGTCTCCCACGCCGTCGTCGTCGTGCACCACGGGCGGGAGCAGGTGGAGGCCGCCCTCATGGGCTGGGCCGAGGCGGGCCTCCTGCCCTGCCCCGCCACCACCGTGGACCAGGGCGAGCCCCTGGGCACGGGCCACGCCGTGGCCCGGGCCACCGCGGAGCTGGACCGCCTGGGGGCGGAGCGGGTGGTGATCCTCTGCGGCGACGTGCCCCTGGTGCGCATGGAGACGGTGGCCGCCCTGGCCGCGTCCTCCGGCGCCGTCCTGGCCATGGACATGGAGGATCCCACGGGCTACGGCCGGGTCCTCCAGAACCCCGACGGCACCCTCGCCGCCATCGTCGAGCACAAGGACGCCAGCGACGCCCAGCGCGCCATCCGCCGCGTCAACGGCGGGGCCTACGGCCTGCCCTGGGCGCCCCTGCGTGAGGCCCTCGGGCGCCTGCGCAACGACAACGCCCAGGGGGAGTACTACCTCACGGACGCGGTCATGGACGTGGCCTCCCGCATCCCCGTGGCCGTGGACCTCTGCGAGCCCGCCGAGATGATGGGCATGAACTCCCGGGCCGACCAGGCCGCGCTCCAGCGCCACGCCCAGGCCCGCATCAACGCCCGGTGGATGGACGAGGGCGTCACCTTCCAGGATCCCGCCTCCGCCCTCGTGGGCCCCCGGGCGAAGCTGGCCATGGACGTGACCCTGGGCCCCTGCGTGCGCCTGGAGGGCGACGTGACCGTGGGCCGGGGGGCCTCCGTGGGCCAGGGCTCCGTGGTGGCGGACAGTTCCATCGGGGAGGGGGCCGAGATCCGGGCCTACTGCGTGGTGAACCGTTCCCGGGTGGGCGCCGGGTGCCAGGTGGGGCCCTTCGCCCACCTGAGGGAGGGCTCCGCCCTGGAGGCCCGGGTCCACGTGGGCAATTTCGTGGAGACGAAGAAGGCCCTGCTCAAGGAGGGGGCCAAGGCCAACCACCTGAGCTACCTGGGCGACGCGGAGATCGGCGAGCGCACCAATATCGGCGCCGGCTTCATCTCCTGCAACTACGACGGCTTCAACAAGCACCGCACGGTCATCGGCCGCGACGTGTTCGTGGGCTCCGACTGCCAGGCCGTGGCCCCCATCACCCTGGGGGACGGGTGCCTCATCGGCGCGGGCTCCACCCTCACCCAGGACGTGCCCGCCGACGCCATCGCCCTCACCCGCGCCCCCCTCACCGTGAAAGAGGGCGGGGCCACCCGCCTCCGGGCGCGCCTCAAGGCTTCCAAGCGCGGTTGAACGAATCAGGTTACAGTTGAAGGTTGAACACGGGATTTGGAAGGCGGATGATCAGCAGGCTCCTTGAACAGATCGGCGCGCGGGTCCTTGCTCTCCTGGAGGAGATGGGGGACCTGGTGACCCTGGGGGCACGCACCTTCGCCGGGATCTTCCGCCGCCCCTTCGACGGGGCCAACCTGCTGTACCAGCTCCAGGCCGTGGGCGTGAACTCCGTGCCGGTGGTGGTGCTCACCTCCCTGGCCGTCAGCATGGTGTTCGCCGTGCAGCTCTCCTTCGGCTTCAAGCAGTTCCAGGCGGAGGGCCTCGCCGGCCAGGTGGAGGGCCTCGCCGTGGTCCGGGAACTGGCCCCCGTCATCACGGGCCTCATGATGGCCGGCCGGGTGGGCAGCGCCATGGCGGCGGAGCTGGGCACCATGCAGGTGACCGAGCAGATCGACGCCCTGGAATGCCTGGCCACGGACCCCGTGCACTACCTCTTCGTGCCCCGGCTCCTGGCCAGCCTCATCATGCTGCCCCTGCTCACGGGCATCTCCGTGTACGTGGGCTACCTGGGGGGCTACCTCCTCCTCGTCATCGTCCAGGGCCACAGCGCCTGGGTCTACAGCCAGGACTTCTTCAAGCTGATCCAGGGCCGGGACCTGGCCATCGCCCTCACCAAGGGGCTCACGTTCGGCCTGATCATCGCCATGGTGGGGTGCTGGCGGGGCTACCGCACCCGGGGCGGCGCGGAGGGCGTGGGCAACGCCCCCACCTCCAGCGTGGTGACCTCCAGCCTCTGGATCCTCGTGTCCGACTTCTTCCTCACCAAGCTCCTCCTCGTCTGAGCCGCCCGTGCCCGTCATCGACGTCGTCAACCTCTCCAAGTCCTTCGGCAAGCTCGTCGTGCTCTCGGACGTGAACCTCTCCGTGGAGGAGGGCGAGAGCCTCGTCATCCTGGGCGGCAGCGGCACGGGCAAGACGGTGCTCCTGCGCTGCATCATGGGCCTCCTGAGGCCCGACGCCGGCCACGTGGCCCTGGAGGGCCAGGTCATCCAGGACATGACGCGGGACCAGCTCTTCGAGGCGAGAAAGCAGATCGGCATGTGCTTCCAGATGGCCGCCCTCTTCGATTCCATGAGCGTGGAGGAGAACGTGGGCTTCGCCCTGCGCCGCCACACCACCATGACCAAGGGCGAGATCGCCGACCGGGTGGAGGAGTGCCTGAACCTGGTGGGCCTCAAGGGCACCCAGAAGCTGCGTCCCTCCCAGCTCTCCGGCGGCATGAAGCGCCGCGTGGGCTTCGCCCGCGCCATCGCCCTCAAGCCCAAGATCCTCCTCTTCGACGAGCCGACCACGGGCCTGGACCCGGTCATGACCGACGTCATCGGGCGCATCATCATGGACCTCAAGGAGGGCCTGGGGGTCACCAGCATCACCATCACCCACGACCTCAAGAGCGCCTTCGGGATCGCCGACCGCATCGCCCTCCTCTTCCGGGGCCGGTGCCTGGCGGTGCAGCCCCCCGATGAATTCCGGGTCAATCCCGATCCCGTCATCCAGCAGTTCCTGCGGGGGGAGGCCGACGGCCCCTTCCTCCAGGACCCCCCGCCTCCGCCGCTGCACGCGCGGAAGCGAACCTCCCCGGAGGCCCAGCCATGACCATGAAACTCGAAACCAAAGTCGGCGCCTTCTTCGTGGCCAGCATCGGGGTCCTGGGCCTCCTCATCCTCCGCATGGAGAAGATGGAGGTCTTCGGCGGCAGCAGCCAGAAGCGCCTGGCCACCACCTTCGACCAGGTAGCGGGCCTCAGCCTCCAGAGCGCGGTGCGGGTCGCCGGCGTCAAGGTGGGCGCCGTCACCGCCATCGAGCTGGACGGCAAGCGCGCCCGGGTCGTCCTGACCCTCCCCAAGGACTTCAAGGTCTACCGGGACGCCTCGGCCAGCCTTTCCAGCATCGGCATCCTGGGCGAGAAGTACATCGAGCTGGACCCCGGCCGTCCCGAGGCCGGCGAGGCCGGGAACGACATGCTCCTGGCCAGCAGGCAGGGCATGAGCATGGACAGCCTCATGGAGTCCCTGGGCGGCATCAGCAAGGACGTGAAGGGCATCACCGAGGCCCTGAACAAGTCCATCGGCGGCGAGGAAGGCCGCCAGAAGCTGGACGAGATCGTGGACAACATCCGGGTCCTCACCGGTGAGTTCCGGGCCATGGCCCAGGAGAACCACGGGACCATCAACGCCACCATGGCCAACGTGCAGCAGATGAGCGCCGACCTGCGCGACCGCCTCCCCCGCCTCGCCCAGCAGTTCGAGGACCTGGGGAAGAACCTCAACGCCCTGGTGGGCGACAACAAGCCCGAGATCCAGGGCCTCCTGGGCGACGTGCGCAGGCTCACCGCCAACCTCCAGTCCACCGCCGAGAACGTCCGCAGCATCACCGACAAGATGAACAGGGGCGAAGGCACCATCGGCAAGCTGCTCAACGACGATTCCACCGTCAAGAAGCTCAACCTGGCCGTGGACAACGTCAACTCCATGCTGGGCGGCTTCAAGGCCATGGACCTGAACCTGGACATGGGCGGGGCCCGCTGGACCAAGCGCGGCGACAGCAAGGTGGGCCTGGCCATCGACCTCGTGCCGGCCCGGGACCACTGGTACTCCCTGGAGCTGTCCTCCACCCCCGACGGCAAGATCAGCCAGTACTCCAGCACCCAGAGCAAGGTGGACCCCGTCACGGGGGCGATCACCCAGGTGCCCGTCACCACCCGCACCGTGAACGTGGACCAGACCTTCACCGTCAGCGCCCTGTTCGCCAAGCGACTGGCCGAGAACTACGTGTTCACGGCCGGCATCGTGGAGGGCAAGGGCGGGGCCGGGGCCGAGTTCCGGGCCCTGGACGACCGCTTCCGCCTGGGGGCCCTGGCCTACGACTTCACCAAGCGGGACGACAAGCCCAACCCCCGCTACCGCATCACCACCAGCTACCAGTTCTACAAGGGCTTCTACGCCATGGCCGGCCTGCAGGACCTGGCCAACCCCGATCTGCGCACCTTCTTCTTCGGCGGCGGCCTGCGGTGGAAGGACGAGGACCTCAAGAAGCTTGTGGGGCTCGCCAGCGTCGGTAAATAATTGGGCATGGCGCAGGACGGAAGGGCCTTCCATACGGGCCGCCTCTTCATCGGGGTCCGCCGGGGCCTGCCCCTGGGCCTCGCGGGCCTGCTGCTGGCCCTCTCCCTCCTGGAGCCCGTGGGCGCCAGCTGGGCCCGGGGCTGGATGATCCTGGCCGCCGCCCTCCTCCTGGGGGAGGTGTGGCCCACCTTCAAGCGGGGCCGGGCCTACCTGCGGGCGCGGCCGGCCATCGTCCGCTGGGACGGGGGCTGGGTATGGCTCC
The DNA here is from genome assembly GCA_035298525.1 of Holophaga sp. Classification (GTDB taxonomy): domain Bacteria; phylum Acidobacteriota; class Holophagae; order Holophagales; family Holophagaceae; genus Mesoterricola. The sequence continues at coordinate 2,751 of DATGXY010000019.1, read as the reverse complement.
TGCGCCCCCTCTTTCGCCGCCTGGGCCTGGAGGACGCCTGGATCCTCAGCTTTTGCGCCTGGAACAACCGCAAGGTGCGGGAGGCCTTCCAGGGCCGCAAGGCCCGCAAGGCCCTCGTGCTGCTCCCCCACTGCATCCAGATGGCCAAGTGCAAGGCCGATGTCATCACGGATCTTTCCGCCTGCTACGAGTGCGGCCTTTGCGCCGTGGGCGACGTCCTGCCGGTGCGCCTGGAGCGCACCTGGGATGTGCGCCTCTTCAACCGGAGCCACAAGGCCTACCGGGAGGCCCGGGCCGTGCGCCCCGATCTCATCGTGGCCGTCAGCTGCACGGACCGCCTCTTCAAGGGCCTCGTGAAGATGCCCGAGGTGCCCTGTTTCGTGCTGCCCCTGGACCTGCCCCACGGCATGTGCGTGGACACCGCCTTCTCGGTGCCCGATCTCCTGGAGGCCATGGAGGGCCTGGTGGAGCCGCGGCAGGCCCCGGGCGAAGGCCGGATCCTGCCCCTGCGCCACGGCGAGACGGCCTGATGGGCTTCCGCGTGCGGGAGGCCTGCGCGCGCCTGGTCGGGGCGGAGGCCACGGCCTACCTGCTCCACCTGCGGCCCCTGGAATGGCCCATCATGAGCGCCCACTTCCTCCTGGGCACCTTCCTGGCCGCGGGCCTGGACCTGCCGCCGGGACGCACCTTCCTGGGCTGGTTCGTGTTCGTGGCCCTCCTCAACGGCGGCACCCTGGCCATCAACAGCGCCTTCGACCAGGACGAGGGGGACGTGGGCTACCTGCGGAACCCGCCCAAGCCTCCCCGGTACCTCTTCCACGTTTCCGCGGCCATGCTGGCCCTCTCCCTGGGCCTGGGCTTCCTCCTGCCTCCGGTCTTCGCGTGGAGCAACGCGGCCTGCGTGGCCATGTCCGTGCTCTACTCGGTTCCCCCGCCGCGCCTCAAGGCCCGGGCGGGGTGGGACCTGCTCATCAACTGCGTCGGCTTCGGGGCCCTGACGCCCCTGGCGGGCTGGGGCCTCACGGGCCTGCCCGTGTCCCCCGCCATGCGCAGCCTGGCCATCGGCTTCGCCTTCCTCTTCGGGGCCCTCTACCCGGCCACCCAGATCTACCAGATGGAGGAGGACCGGGCGCGGGGGGACCGCACCCTGGCCATCCTCCTGGGGGAGGGCCCCAGCCTGGGCTTCGCCTCGGGCCTGGCCCTGGTGGCCCACCTGTGGTTCGCCTGGGGGGCCCTTCTGGCGGGGCGGAACCCCGCCTTCCTCCTCATCAGCCTGTGGGCCTGGCTGGGGGTGCTGATCCCCTGGTGGGCGGGCTGGAGAAAGTGGACCCAGCACCAGCACGCCTCGGGCATGTACCGCTGCCTGGCGGCCTGGGCCGTCACGGATATCGGCGTGCTCCTGCTCTTCCGTCCCCTCACATGAGGACGCAGCAGTCACCGCCAGCTCCCCGGTTCACCCGGATCACCTGGGAGCCCGGCTGGAAGGGGTCCTCCTCCACCAGGTAGGGGGCCGCGTCCGCCTTGCCCTCCAGGGCGAAGGTGCCGGCCAGGATGGCCTGGGGGCCCTTCTTGTCCTCGAAGAGGAGGAGGTTCAGGTTGCCCAGGGGCCGGTCCGCCTTCCCGTCCAGAAGGAGGAAGGTGGCCTCCTGGCCCTCGGGCTGGATGTCCACGGCCTGGAGGTACAGGGTGGCCCCCGGCGCCAGGCGGATGAGGGTCTCCTCCTTCCGGGCGAAGGTCAGGCGCAGGGGCTTGCCGATGGCGCCGTCCGCGCGCTGGAGCACGATGTCCACGGAGGGGTCGTTGTTGGCGGCCCGGGTGGCGATGGTGAAGGGGACCTGGGTCCCGTTGCGGAGGGAGACGGTGGCGTCCCCCGCCTGGAGGCAGAAGGGGAGCAGCCCGGTGAGAAGGGCGGTGGCGATGCGCATGGCGGTCCTGATGGGGGGAGCGGAAACGCTCCTGTCCTGAATGGCGTCCGGTGGCCCGGGGTTCCCCATGGAAGGGTTATACTTGGGGATATCACGATGAAAGCCGCCGGAGGTCCCATGCTTTTCGCACTTCGCACCTTCGCCCTGGGCGCGCTCGGCCTCTCCCTGGCGGCCCAGGATCCGGATTTCAGGGCCTCGGACTGGTACATCGCCGGCGATTTCAACCTGGTGGGGAACGTCACCCCCTACGGGGCCCAGGGGGACACCTCCACCCGGGGCAAGGTGGGCAGCGGGGTGGAGCTGATGGTGGGCTGGCGCATGCCCGGGGCCCTGGACTTCCGCCTGACGACGGGCTACGAGGGCACCCGGATCCGGAACCTGCCCTGGCTCGACGACCCCCAGGAGGACACGGTGGCGGAGTTCGCCCGCAACTGGCGGGTGGGGGCCGAGGTGGTGGTGCATCCCTGGGGACGCCGCATGCGGACGCCCTACCTCTTCATCGGCGGCGGGGTGCGGGAGACGTGGGTGGGCCGGGCCGCGGGCTCCTTCGCGGGCATGGGCGTGGCCGCCATCTTCTCCAGCATCACGGGGCTGGAGGCGCACTACAGCTACGATCTCAAGGCGAACGCCCTGGACACCTGGAGCGGCTACGCCACCGCCGGCCTGGGCTGGCGCCTCTCCCCCGGCTCCTTCCTGGAACTGCGCTTCGTGGCCGGCAGCCATACGGAGTTCGCCATCGACGGGCTCACCACCCTGGGCTACGGGCCCGAGGTGCGCCGCAACGACACCAGCGTGCACGTGGCCATCGGCCTGCGGGGGCGATGAT